>NZ_CP068046.1:2556363-2875909 GCF_016698665.1 Devosia rhizoryzae | reverse complement strand
ATCGAAACAGAAGACCAGCCGTTTCACGTCAGCCGCCTCAGCCTGCGATTGCGGCTTCGATGGCCTCAAGATGCTCGCTGAAGGCTTCGTCCGCAGGATCGAGCTCGATCGCCTTCTTGATCACCGGAAGCGCTTCCTCGCTGCGCCCGTCCTTGTGCAACACCCAAGCCAGCGTATCGTGATAGGTGGCCTTGTCCGGCTCAGCAGCGACGGCGGCGCGGGACAGCGCCTCGGCATCCTTGAGGTCATCGCCCTCGGTCGCGAACATCCAGGCCAGGTTGTTTTGCGCGCTGGCGACATCGGCGGGCTGGCCCTCGCTGATGGCCTTGCGGAAATAATCCTCGGCCTTGGCGAGGTCCCGTTCGACCCCTGTGCCCTGAATATAGTGCTGCGCCAGGTTGTTGGAAGCCAGCGCCATGCCCTGGTCCGACGCCAAGGCGTAAAGGCGAACGGCTTCCTCGGGGTCTTTTGCGAGCCCGCCACGACCATTTTCGTAAAAAGTCGCCAAATTGTTCTGCGCGAAGTCGATGCCGGCATCGGCGGCGATCTGGTAGAGGCGCACGGCTTCGACGTCATCTTGGGCCACGCCCCAGCCATTTTCCGTAAGCCACCCCAGCGAGGCGGTCGCCCAATCCGAGCCATCCTCGGAAGCCTGCCGATAAAGTTCAGCCGCGCGGGCATAATCCTGCTTCACGCCATTGCCGGTCTCGTAGAGCTTGCCCATGCCCTCGATAGCGATGCGCACGCCGCCTTCGAGCGCCGGCTGGTAGAGTTCTGCTGCCCGCTCGTAGTCGATGTCGACGCCGAGGCCGAATTCATAGAGCTGCCCCAGCGCTGCCCGGGCCTTGAGGCTGCCGCCATCCATGGCGGCGGTATAGTGGATATGGGCTTTCTCGTAGTCTTCCGCAGCGTCATAGGCGCGCGCAAGGCCATATCGGAAGTCGATATTGTCCGGTTCTGCCTTGGCCGCATCGAGACAGGCTTCGATTGCGCCGATCGGTTCGATATCGTCGAACTCGACGCCTTCGCCGACGCGCTCAGAGCAGAGCTCGGCCGCCGATTGCTCCTGTGCCCAGGCAGGCACCGACATGGCCCCAACAACAAATGTCGCTGCAAGCATCGTGCGCACAAACGTCATCGCTTCTTCCCCGCAGAGCATAAAGCTCCGCCTTGACTTAAACGCGCCCGGTTTTACTTGGCAAGCGGCCTAAAGGGGTAGTCGATGCGAAATTGATCGTTCTACTGGCCGATCAGGCGTTGGCGAATGGCGGTGCTGATATTGTCGAAGAGAAAAACGACGAGGAGGATCAGTACCACCATATAGGCGACCTTATCCCAATCGGAATTTGTGCCCATGGCTTCGAGCAACTTGAGGCCGATGCCGCCGGCCCCCACCGCGCCGATCACCGTGGCCGAGCGGGTGTTGGATTCCCAGAAGTAGAGCGATTGCGAGACAAAGACCGGCAGCACCTGCGGCACGACGCCGAAGCGGTTGACGGCCATGGGGCTTGCGCCCACCGATTTCATGCCCTCGCGCTGCTTGTCGTCGACATTTTCGAGCGCCTCGGCATAGACCTTTCCGAGCGCGCCGGTATCGGTAAAGAAGATTGCGGCAATGCCAGGGATCGGGCCGGGGCCGAAGCCGCGGGTGAAGAACAGCGCCCAGATCAGCATGTCGACCGAGCGGATGACGTCGAAGAAGCGCTTCATCAGCCAGTTGGCGGCGCGGTTGGGGGTGATGGTGCGCGCGGCAAAAAACGCGAGCGGGAAGGCAAAGAGCGTCGCCAGCAGCGTGCCGACGAAAGCCATGACCAGCGTCTGCATCAGCTTGGTGAGGATGTCGCCATGCTGCCAGGCCTTGTTGCCCAGCCATTCCTTGAGCACGAGCGGGCCTTGGCCAGTGGCGATCAGGCCGATCGTGTCGAAGAGGTCGTTGCCCCACAGCGGCGAGGTCGGGTCGTAAAGAAAATTGGCCCAGCCAAAAAAGCGGCGCTGCACATAGACTTGGTTGTCGCGGATCTCGGCCTGGCCTGCAAAGCCATAGTCGACCAGTACCTTGCTGCCATCCTGGACGATCTGGGGCGGCGTATTTTCCGGCGCCAGCGCCGCATCGGATGTGATGGTAACGGGGTAAACCGCACCGCCAAGATAGACATCGACTTGGCTTGTGGAAATGTCCAGCCGGTCGGCGTCGCTGCCGAAGCTGGCCGTCAGGCCATCTGCGTTGGGCACCAGCCAGTCGATGGCGTGATCGGCCGGATATTGCCCGCGGCTCGACCATTGCGGGGTGATGGTGCCGTCCTCGCCGAAGCGCAGGCGAGGGGTGGCGCGCCAGCTATACCAGTCCTGGACGTAGATGGCGGCGCGATCCCATTTGCCGTTTTGCAGCGCCGGGCCGACATTGAAGAAGATCCAGCAGAACAAGAGGTAGAGCACTGCCGCGCCGACGCCGAGCACAAGGCCGTGGCGCTTGACGAAGCTCGACCGGAAGACCTCGGGATATTTCCGGAGGAGGCGGCTGCGTTCGGCTTGGCTGATCGTGCTCATCAAACGCTGGCCTTCCCGAGATTAAAGCTCACATCGCCCACGAGCTTGCGCCGCAACGCGCCCGACAGCTGGTCGATGGCGATGATGGTGACGAGCAGGAGAATGATGATGGCGTAGGTCTGGGCGGCATAGTCGCGGCCGATGGAAAGGCGAAAAACTTCGCCGATGCCGCCGCCGCCCACGGCGCCGATAATGGTGGAGGCGCGCACATTCACTTCGAGCCGCAGGAGGCCATAGGACACGAAATTGGGCAGCACTTGCGGCACGATGGCGTAGCGCACCCGCTCAGCCCAGCTGGCGCCGACAGACTTGAGGCCTTCATCGGGCTTCATGTCGGAATTTTCGACGACTTCGAAGAAGAGTTTTCCCAAGGCGCCGATGGTGTGCAGCGAAACGGCGACGATGGCTGCGATCGGTCCGATCGAGAGCACGGCAGTGAGGAGGCCGGCGATGACGATCTCTGGAAAAGCGCGCAAAACTTCCATGATGCGGCGCACGAACCAGCGCACGGCGCCGGCGCCAACGAGGTTAGTGGCGGCGAAAAAGCAGAGGAAAAAGGCGATGGTGCCGCCGATCAGCGTCGAGACGACGGCGATGTTGACCGTGACGATCAGCTGATAAATGAAGTTTGGGATGTAGAGGCTGTCGGTCAGATAAACGCGGCTGGACGTATAGTCATACTTCGCCGAGCCGTCGAAATAGGGGGACTCCAGGGCAAACATGGCGCGAAAGATCTCGAGCGGATCGCGCGGCACGAAGTTCTTGATGAAGTCGAACATATAGGGGAGGCGTTCGATGAACTTCCCCGAATTGGCGGCATTGGCATAGTTCATGGCCAGCGCCAGCGCGACCAGCACGCCCACGACCCCGATGATCGTATAAACCCGCCGCGTCATCACCTGGCTGCGATAGTGGCGCAGCAGCGTTTCGCCGGCAGGCGAGAGCGATTGACTGGTGTCTGTCATAGGCTTGTTGCCCCCACAAACCCGATGTCACCCCGGGCCTGACCCGGGGTCCATCTTGAGATCTCAGGATGGATCCCCGCCTGCGCGGGGATGACATCGCGTTTGGGAAAGGCTGCGGTGACGTGTCGACCGCAGCCAAGGATCGAAATCAGCTGCCGATGACCGAGCGGCGGGCGTCGATGATAGTCTGGTACATGGTCTGGTCGGCATCGACGAAGTTGGTGTAGCCGCCGGCGGTGAAGGCGTCGAAGCACTCGAAATCGGCTTCCGGCAGGCCCTTGAAGAAGGCGGTGACCTTTTCCTTCATGTCGGCAGGCAGCTTATTGGAAACCATCAGCGGGCCGTTCGGGATGATCGGGCTCTGCCAGACTTCAACGAGGTCATCCATGTCGAGGAGGCCCTTGTCGACCATGATGCGGAGGTTGCCGGAAGTATAGCCTTCCGAAAATTCGCCCTGGCCCGAACCAAAAGTCGTGCCGACGTCGAACTGGCCGTCGAGAACGCCGAGGACGAGGTTTTCATGGCCGCCGCCAAAGCCGGTCTCGGCGTAGAATTCGTCGATCGGCTTGCCCAGTTCGGTGGGAAGCGCAACCGAGGGAATCAGATAGCCGGAGGTGGAGTCCGGATCGGCAAAGCCAAGCGTCTTGCCTTCAGTGGAGGCGAGATCGGTAATGCCGCTATCAGCGCGGGCGACCATGATCGTGTGGTAGCCGGTCGAGCCGTCTTCCTGCTGGGTGGTCAGCACCGGGTCGACGGCGTTTTCGTCCTGGAGGTAGATCGCGGCATAGGACGAAGCGCCCATGATGGCGATGTCGATGGTGCCGCCGAGCAGGCCCTGGATCACGCCATTATAGTCGGGCGAGGGGAAGAACTGAACTTCCGAAACGCCGGTCGCCGCCTTGAGCGGCTCGGCGACGCATTCGGAACGGCGCAGCTGGTCGGCTTCGTTTTCGCCGCCATCAAGGCCGATGCGGAGCACGGATACGTCCTGCGCGAAGGCAGCTGAAGACATCGACAGGGCCACGGAGGCCAGAAGCAGAGTGCGGATCACGGGAGATCTCCTTTGGTGACGCGAAGGGTCCGGTTCTGTGCCGGATCAGGGAGCCTGCTGGGCATTTGTAGGGGTGCGCGGCAGGTATTGGACGGGCGCAATGGCGGTCGAGGTCATGGCCTCCGAAAAGGCCTCCTTCAAACCGTCGGCGCCATAGATGGAGCGCGCCACATCGGTGGTGAGCTCGTCGGGCGTGCCGTCGAACACCACCTTGCCCTGCGCCATACCGACGATACGCTCGCAGTAAGCGCGCGCCGTATCGAGGGTATGGAGATTGGTGATGACGGTGATGCCTTCGGCATTGATGTCGCGGAGGCTATCCATGACGATCTGAGCATTGCGCGGATCGAGCGAGGCGATCGGCTCGTCGGCAAGGATCATCTTGGGCTGCTGCATCAAGGCGCGGGCGATAGCGACGCGCTGCTGCTGACCGCCGGAGAGGGTCTGCGCCCACTGCATCGCGGTCGGGGCGATATCCAGACGCTCGAGCGCCTTGAGCGCTTCGAGCTGCTCGTCGGCGGAGAAGACCTGAAGGAGGTTCAGCAGCGGATTGCGGCCATTGAGGCGGCCCAGCATGACATTGGTGATGACATCGAGGCGTGGCACGAGGTTGAATTGCTGGAAGATCATGGCGCAGTCGCGGTGCCAGTTCCGCAGGGCCTGGCCCCTGAGTTCGCTGACTTTGGTGCCGTCGAACTGGATATAGCCCGAAGACACGTCGTTGAGCCGGTTGATCATGCGCAGAAGCGTCGACTTGCCGGCGCCGGAGCGGCCGATAATGCCGACCATCTGGCCTTGCGGGATTTCGAGCGTCACATCGTTGACGGCGACTTTGTCACCGAACCGTCGTGTTACGTGCGAAATCTTGAGCATCAGGGTCGCCCCGCCTTTTTGGTGGGCCTGACCTATGGGGATCACGCAACGGTCCGATTACGAAGCCGTGACGGTTCCATGACATTGCACGGGATACATGCGGTGGGTTGTCGCGGCAGGTGTGCCTGCCCCTTACTCGTACTTCTCCAGAAACGCCTCGATCCCCAACGACCGAAAATCCGGCAGCGCCAGGCGCAGCTTGTCATGATCCCAATCCCACCAGGCCAGCCGGTCGAGCCGGCTGGCGACGTTATCGGAAAAGCGCTGCTTGATCGTGCGTGCCGGAACGCCAACGGCGATGGCGAAGTCGGCGACATTCCTGGTGACCACTGCATTGGAGCCGATGATCGCGCCATTGCCGATGCGGACCCCAGGCATGACCACGGCACCATGACCGATCCAGGTGTCGTGTCCGATGGTGATGCCGTTGCCGGCACGCCAGTCGAAAAAGTCATGGTCGTCTTCGGCGTCTTCAAAATACCAGGCGGAGCGGTAGGTGAAGTGATGGAGCGAAGCGCGCTCCATCGGGTGCATGGAGGCATAGATGCGGACATGGCTCGCAATATTGGCAAACTTGCCAATCTGGGCATAGGCGATCTGCGTGTTCTCGACGCAATAGGAATAGTCGCCGATGCTGGACTTCGACACGGTCGAGCCCTCGCCAATCTCGGTATAGCGCCCGAGCGTGGAGTCGATCACCGTTGCGGTGGGATGAACCAGCGCATTTTCGGAAAGACGCGTGCTCATGCCGCCACCTTAGGAGCAAAGCCGGTGACGTCGATGATGCGGTCGGCGACCTGGGCGCGCACATCCTCGTCGTGGAAGATGCCGAGCATGGCAACGCCTGCTGCTTTCTTTTCGGCGATCATGCCGACCACGACCTGGCGGTTGGCCGCATCGAGCGAGGCTGTGGGCTCATCGAGCAGCAGCACCGGATGGTGGGTGATAAAGCCGCGGGCGATGTTGACGCGCTGCTGTTCACCGCCCGAGAAGGTTGCCGGGGGCAGGGCCCAGAGGCGCTCTGGCAGGTTGAGGCGATGGAGAAGCGCGCCGGCCTTCGCCTGCGCCTCTGCCTTGTTCATGCCGCGGATCACCAGCGGTTCGGCCACGACATCGAGCGCGGAAACACGCGGTACGGTGCGCAAGAATTGCGACACATAGCCGATGGCGTCGCGGCGCAGGGTCAGGACGGTGCGCGGATCGGCACTGACGAGGTCGATGCCGTCGATAAGGACCGAGCCGCCATCGACGCCATAATTGCCGTAAACCATCTTGAGGATCGAGCTTTTGCCCGTGCCGGATGGCCCGCCGAGCACGACGCATTCGCCCGCCTCGATGGCAAAGGTGACGTTTTCAACCACCGGCAGCACCACGCCGCCGCGCAGGTGCATGGTGAAACTCTTGCGCAGATCGCGCACCTGAAGGGCTGTCATCGTCACACCTGCAAAATCGAGGAGACCAGAAGCTGGGTATAAGGCTCGCGCGGATCGTCGAGGACGCGGTCGGTCAGGCCCGCCTCGATGACGCGACCGCCTTTCATCACCATCATGCGGTGGCTGAGGAGCCGGGCGACGGCGAGGTCGTGGGTGACGACGATGGCGGCGAGCCCCAGTTCGCCAACGAGCTGGCGCAGGAGATCGAGGAGCCGCGCCTGCACCGAAACGTCGAGCCCGCCCGTGGGCTCATCCATGAAGACGAGTCGTGGGCCGGTGACGAGATTGCGCGCGATCTGCAGCCGCTGCCGCATGCCGCCCGAGAAAGAGCGCGGCTGATCGTCGATGCGATCAACGGCGATTTCGACCCGGCCGAGCCAATCGAGCGCGGTGTCGCGAATGCGGCCATAGTGCCGATCGCCAACCGCCATCAGCCGCTCGCCGACATTGGCACCGGCCGAGACGGTCATGCGCAAGCCATCGGCCGGGTTTTGATGCACGAAGCCCCAGTCGGTACGGGTCAGGAAGCGTCGCTCGGCTTCCGAAAGGTCGTAGATGTTGCGGAAATTGTCGTCCCGCATGCGGTAAAGCGCCTGGCCTGAACTCGGCTCGAGTTGCGCGGAAAGCGTGTTGAGCAGGGTTGTCTTGCCCGAGCCGGATTCTCCGACAATGGCGAGGACTTCACCCGGCCAGAGTTCGAAGCTGACATCGGCGCAGCCGATGCGCGTGCCGTAATTCTTGGTGAGGTTTTCGACGCGGAGAAGAGGTTGATCGCTCATTCCGCTGCCTCCCGAATGCCCTGTGCGCCGACATGCCCGGCTTCGCGCCGTTCTTCGCAATGGTCGGTGTCGGAGCAGACGAACATGTGCCCGCCCCGGTCATCGAGGATGACCTCGTCGAGATAGACCCCTTCGGCGCCGCAAAGCGTGCAGGGCGCCTCGAAATGCTGGATCTCGAAGGGGTGGTCTTCGAAGTCGAGGCTGACCACGTCGGTGAAGGGCGGCACGGCATAGATGCGGTGTTCGCGGCCGGCACCGAAAAGCTGCAGCGCTTGGGAGCGGTGCATCTTGGGATTGTCGAATTTGGGCGTCGGCGACGGGTCCATGACATAGCGCCCCTCGACATTGACCGGATAGGCATAGGTCGTGGCGATGCGGCCGTGGCGCGCGATGTCCTCGTAGAGTTTGACATGCATCAGCCCATATTCCTCAAGCGCATGCATCTTCCGCGTTTCGGTTTCGCGCGGCTCGAGAAAGCGCAATGGCTCGGGGATCGGCACCTGGTAAACGAGGATCTGCCCCGCTTCGAGCTTTCGCTCGGGGATACGGTGACGGGTCTGGATGATGGTGGCCTCGGCCGTATGCGTCGTAGTGGCGACATTGGCGACCTTGGCGAAGAAGGCGCGGATCGAGACGGCATTGGTGGTGTCGTCGGCTCCCTGGTCGATGACCTTGAGCACGTCATCCTGCCCGATGATCGAGGCCGTCACCTGCACGCCGCCGGTGCCCCAGCCATAGGGCATGGGCATTTCGCGAGAGGAGAAGGGGACCTGGTAGCCGGGAATGGCCACGGCCTTGAGGATGGCGCGGCGGATCATCCGCTTGGTCTGTTCGTCGAGATAGGCGAAGTTGTAGCTGGCGACGCCGTTCATTCCGCTGCCTCCTTGATGCCGTCGTGTTCGGCGCGCATGCGCCGGATGAGATCGAGCTCTGCCTGGAAATCCACGTAATGCGGGAGCTTGAGGTGTTCCACGAAGCCGGTGGCCTGGACGTTATCGGAGTGCGAGATGACGAATTCCTCGTCCTGCGCCGGCGCAACCACGTCCTCGCCGAATTCCATCGCCCGCAGCGCCCGATCGACCAGCGACATGGACATGGCCTTGCGCTCGGCCTGGCCGAACACCAGGCCGTAGCCGCGGGTGAACTGCGGCGGCACCTTCGCCGAGCCCTTGAACTGGTTGACCATCTGGCATTCGGTGACGCGAATTTGGCCGAGGCTTACGGCAAAGCCGAGTTCGGGGATGTCGAACTCGACATCGACCTCGCCGATGCGGATTTCGCCGACAAAGGGATGAGTGCGGCCATAGCCGCGCTGGGTGGAATAGCCCAGCGCCAGCAAGAACCCTTCGTCGCCGCGAGCGAGAGCCTGCAGCCGGAGGTCACGATCGAGCGGGAAGTCGAGAGGCTCGCGCGTCAGGTCGCCGACATCACGATCCGGGTCGGTCTCGCCATCGGGCTCCATCAGCCCCTGCCGGCCGAGAAGGTCGGTAACGCGCGGCGCCTGTTGGGCATCGGCTTCGCGCAGAACCGGCGCCTCGGCATCTTCACCGACAATGCTCGGGTCCAGCAGGCGATGGGTATAGTCGAAGGTCGGACCCAGCATCTGTCCGCCGGGCAGGTCCTTGAAGGTGGCCGAGACGCGGCGCTCGATCCGCATCGTGCCGGTATCGATGGGTTCCGAATAGCCAAAGCGCGGCAGCGTGGTGCGGTAGGCGCGGACCAGGAAGATGGCCTCGATCAGGTCCCCGCGCGATTGGAGAATGGCGAGTGCCGCCAGCTCACGATCATAGAGCGAACCTTCGCCCATGGCGCGGTCGACGGCGAGGCCGAGCTGCTCGACGATCTGGTCGAGCCGCAGGGCGGGCACCGAGCGGTCGCCTCGACGACGGTCTGCCAGGAGACGATGGGCACTGGAAATGGCGGCTTCACCGCCTTTTACGGCAACATACATTAGTGCGCCTCCCCGATACGGACCGTGCGCGGCAGGCCCATGACCTTGCCGCTGCTAACCAGCAGCATGTCGATGCCGCGCGGAGAAAGGTCGCGGTTGGCCGACCATTGCGTGACGAAGTCGTCCGGCAGGCCCTGCGGCGAAATATGCCAGTGGTCCTCGATGCCGGGGCCGCGGAGGACCAAGTCGGGCCCCCCTTCAAGCGCCGGCACGGCGACGACCATTGTCGTCGAGCGATCGGGATAGTCCTGCGTGCCAAGATTGAACTGGTCGAGGCGTGGCAGCGCGCCTTCGATGAAAGCGAACATGGCCTGCGCCGGGTCGCTCGTGTTCGGCGCGCCGGTGTGAAAGCCGATGGCCTGCCTTGTGTCGTCGTTTAGGAGGTTGGGCGACAGCCAGATCGGCGTGTCATGGTCGGTCAAGGTCAGCATGATGCTGGCAAGATCGGCCGAAATGGCTCCGATCTTTTCCTGGGCGCTCGCCAGGACATGCGTCGTCCCGGGGCGGGCCAGCGCATCGAGAGTGGCGCGAAAGGCCTGTTGTGCGTCGTGCACGGGGTCGGCGAAGCCTGCACTGAACATCAATTGTCTCCCCGCACCATGGTGAAGAAGTCGACGCGCGTCGCCGCCGCTTCCTCGCGGCGGGTCGTGTCGGCTTGAGCGATAAGCGTGGCGAGCGGGGTGATGATCTCCTGGTCAATCCGTGCCGCGTCGTGTTGCCGGAGAGCGTCGATCACGGCGATGACCTCGGCTTTGGCGTGGTCGCGGCCCAGATGGTAGCCGTGCCCCACTTCCCCGGTACCGATGCGCACCGACGCGCGGCTGACCGTTGCTTCGCCGAGGTTGAACGGTGCGCCGCCACCACCGGCGCGGCCGCGCACCATGACGAGGCCGGTTTCGGGTCCGCGAATGCGCTGGTGCTCGGGCTTTGGCTCGAAGGCGTCCCAGCGCTCAGCCAACGCCTTGGCCGGCGCTGCCGCTAGCACGTCCAATGCGCGTTTTCGGAGAGGATCGGTCATGACGCTTGCCCTAACTTGTCTACTATATTAGACAACTGATGTCGCTGTTCCGGCTCTACGCCTCTCATGTGAATTTGCAATGACAAAAACCACAGCCCTGCAGGGAGGCGTCGCGCTCTGGCGCCAGATTGCCGATGCCATTCGGCTCGATATCGTCGGCGGCAAGCTCGTGACCGGAGACCGGCTCCCGACGGAAGCATTTCTCGCGGAGCGCTTTTCCGCTAACCGCCACACGGTGCGCCGCGCCCTGGCCACCCTGGCGGAGGAGGGCGTGGTGCATGCCGAGCAGGGGCGCGGCACCTTCGTGCGTTCCGCCCGCCGGCTCAGCTACCCGATCGGCAAGCGCACGCGCTTTCGCGAGGGGCTTCGGGGACAGGCCGCAAACCTTGTATCCACAAGCCTTGGCGATCGGCTCGAAAATGCCAATACGCGCGTTGCGGATGCGCTGGACCTAAGGATTGGCGCAAAAGTGGTGCGCACCGAAGGTCTGTCGCTGGCCGATGCCGTGCCGGTTTCCCGGTCCACAACCTGGCTCGACTATCGGCGCTTTCCCGACTTTGCCGGGCGCATGGCGGAGATGCAGTCGATCACCGCGGTGTTTGCAAGCTATGGCATCGCCGATTATGCCCGCGCCTCGACCCGCATTTCATCCCGCCATGCGGATGCCGAGGAGGCCAAGGTTCTCCATCTCGCGCCGGGCGCCATCGTTCTGGTGTCGGAAGCGGTAGACGTCGACCCGGAGGGCCGCCCGCTTTCCTATGCGCTCAGCCGTTTCCCTGCCGAGCGGATGGAACTGGTCGTCTGACCAGGTCCTGCAACAGGCTGAGGAACCGCTCGCCGGCCTGCGCCAGATCGCCGGAATTGTCGATCTGCACGGTGCTGGTGGGCAGGCGAGCGGAAACATTGCGGCTCATCCGCTCGCCGATCGATTCTGGGGGCTCGCGACCACGGCCGGCGAGGCGTTCTGCGATGACTTCGGGATCGGCCACGACCTCTACGACCACGGAATTCGGGTAGCGCTGCATCAGCTGGGGGATAACCGCGCGGGAAAGGTTGGCCACAACGACCTTGCCGTCCGCCAGGTCGTTGTCGAGCGACTGCGGCAGGCCATAGCAAAGGCCGTGGGCTTCCCAGTCGAGCGCAAATTGTCCGGCTTCCGCGGCCTTGGCGAAGGCGGCGCGATCTAGGGTGTCGTGGTCTTCGCTTTGGGCATCGGCCTCACGCGTGACGACGCGGCGCACGAAGGTAGCCTCGTCTGGCGTGAGCCGTTCGCGGGCATAGTCGATGAGGCTGTCCTTGCCGGCGCCGCTGCGCCCGACAACGGCAACGAAAGTGCCGCTCATATCACCCGCCGTCCCTCACGCCACACCGTCTGCACGATAGGAATACCGTCTTCTATGCGCAGGTGCACGAGGTCGGCGCGCTTGCCCACAGCGATCTCGCCACGGTCATCGAGACCGGCGGCCTGGGCCGGGCGCTTGGTCACCAAGCTGATGGCTTCCGGCAAGGTGATGCCCGCCACTTCATCGACAAGGCAGAAGGCCGATTGCAGCATGGAGAAGGGTATATAGTCGGAGGAAAGGATGTCGAGCAGCCCCGCCGCGGCGAGGTCACGCGCCGAAACATTTCCCGAATGGGAGCCGCCGCGCACGACATTGGGTCCGCCCATGAGGATGGCGAGGCCCGCGTCGCGCGAAGCTTCGGCGGCTTCAAGCGTCGTCGGGAATTCGGCGATACGGATGCCGAGCGCGATGGCTTCCTCGACATGGGCGATGGTGGCGTCGTCGTGGCTGGCGAGAACGATGCCGCGCTCGTGGCTGAGCGCGGCCAAAGCCTTGCGGTGCTTGTCGGAATAGGCCTGCGACTCGGCATTGCGGCGGGTGGTGAACTCGGCAAGGGCCGCGTCGCTCATCTTGAGCTTGCCTTGGTAATAGGTCTTGTAGGCGTCAAAGCTCGCAAACTGCCGTTGGCCGGGGGCATGGTCCATGAGCGAAGCGAGGCGCACCAGCTTGTGATCCATGATTGCCTCGAAGCTTTCGAGGCAATCGGGGGCCGAAACTTCGCAGCGCAGGTGGATCAGGTGGTCGGCGCGCAGGCGTCCGGCTTCGACCCCGGCGGTCACCGCATCTGCTAGGATTCTCAACTCGTTAGCGCCCATATCGGCGTGTTCGTCGATGCCGACGCGGATGGCGTCAAAGACCGTGGTGATGCCGGAAGCGGCGATCTGCGCATCGTGGGCCTGTACGGCGGCGACCGGATGCCAGCGCACCCGGGGGCGGGGGGCGTAATGGGTTTCGAGATGGTCGGTGTGAAGCTCGACAAGGCCGGGAATAAGGTAATCCCCATCAAGGTTTAGCCCGCGGCCGCTGGTTGGGCCGATATCGGTGATGACCCCGCCATTGATCGCGACGCTGCCGAGGAGAACCTGGTCGGCGAGGACGATCCGGGCATTGTTGAGGACGGTTTCGCCGAGGCCGAGGGCGTTCATGAGCGGGCTGCCTTAGTGTGACTTTGGCGCTGCCCTAGCTCACTTTCGTGACAGATCGACGACGACGTTTAGCGGGCCGCGAGGTGTTGTCCGGTCAGCGTCGTGTTAGCCTTTGCCAAATCCGCCGGCAGTCCCTCGAACTGCACCGTGCCACCGTCATTGCCGGCACTTGGCCCAAGATCGATGACCCAGTCGGCGCGCGACACCACATCGAGATTGTGCTCGATGACGATCACGGTCGAGCCGGCATCGACCAGCCGGTCGAAAAGACCGATCAGCGTATCGACATCGTTCATGTGAAGGCCGGTGGTGGGCTCGTCGAGAACGTAGATATTGCCCTTTTTGCCGAGCTCGGCGGCAAGCTTGAGGCGTTGGCGCTCGCCACCCGAGAGCGTCGACAGCGGCTGGCCGAGCGTCAGGTAGCCGAGACCGACATCGACGAGGCCGCCGAGGATCTTGGCGATGGCGGGTTCGGTGAAGAAGGGCGCCGCTTCCTCGATGCTCATCTCGTAGACATCGCTGATCGACTTGCCGCGCAGCGTATGTTCGAGCACTTCGGGCACGAAACGCTTGCCCTCGCAAGTCTCGCAGGTGGTGACCATGGGATCGAGGTGCGCGAGGTCTGTATAGATGACGCCCAACCCGTTGCAATCGGGGCAGGCGCCCTTGGAATTGGCGGAAAACAGCGACGCCTCGACATCGTTTGCCTTGGCGAAGGCCTTGCGCACATTGTCCAAAATGCCGGTATAGGTCGCGGTGTTGGAGCGGCGCGAACCACGGGCCAAATTCTGGTCAATTATGATGGTGTCGGGATAGGCCGAAGGAAGGCAGGTCTGGATCAGGCTCGATTTCCCGGAACCGGCGACACCGGTGACCGCGGTCAGCACGCCGCGCGGGATCGACACCGAAATGTCCTTGAGGTTGTTGACCCTGGCATGCTCGATGCGGAGCGCCTCGCCCTTGGGCTGGCGCACCTTGTCCTTGATCGGCTGGTGCCGCGTCATGTGCTTGCCGGTGAGCGTGTCGGCTGCGAGCAGGCCCTTGTAGTCGCCCTGATAGACGACGACCCCGCCCTTGGAGCCGGCGAAGGGCCCCATGTCGACGACGTGGTCGGCAATGGCGATCATGTCCGGCTTGTGCTCGACGATCAGCACCGTATTGCCCTTGTCGCGCAGTTGCTGCATCAGCCCGGCGAGGCGCCCGACATCGTGCGGGTGGAGGCCGACCGAAGGCTCGTCGAAGACATAGGTGATGTCGGTGAGCGAAGAGCCGAGATGGCGGACCATCTTGACGCGCTGGCTCTCGCCACCGGAAAGGGTGGAGCTTTCGCGATCAAGGCTGAGATAGCCGAGCCCGATGGTGACGAGGTTTTCGAGTCGCAGTGCCAGGGCATCGAGCATGGGCCCGACCTGCCTTGCCTCGATGGAGCGGATGAAGACAGCAAGGTCGGAAACCTGCATGGCCGAAAGATCGGCGATCGACTTGCCGTTGATAAGGCTCGTACGCGCCGCCTGGTTAAGGCGTGTGCCGTGGCAAGCCGGGCAGATGGCGCGGGTGAAAACGCGCTCGTATTCGGCCCGAACATGGGGCTGCACCGTTTCCGGATCCTTGCTCCCGAGTGAACGCTTGAGCTTGGGGATGAGGCCTTCATAGGTCAGGTTCATCTTGTCGACCTTGACCTTGCGGCCATCGTCGAGTTCGAAAAAGTTGGCGCGCTCCTCGGGCGAGTACTGGTTGATCGGCTTGTTGGGGTCGAACAGGCCCGAGCGTGCATAGATCGACCACCACCAGCTGTCGACCTCAAAGCCCTTGGAGAGGATTGCGCCCTCGTTCAGCGACTTGCTCTCGTCGACCACCGCCGACATATCCATTGACGCGACTTGGCCGATGCCCTCGCAGTCCGGGCACATGCCGCGCGGGTCGTTGTAGGAATAAAGCGACAGCGCACCGAGCCTGGGTTCGGCGAGCCGGGAGAACAGCACGCGCAGCATCTGCGCCGTGTCCGTCACCGTTGCGACGGTCGAGCGCGAATTGCCGCCGAGCCGCTGCTGATCGACGATGATGGCGGCCGAAATGTTTTCCAGCTGATCGGCATCGGGCTGGCCATAGCGCGGCATGAATTGCTGCACGAAGGCGGGATAGGTCTCGTTGATCAGCCGCTGCGATTCTGCCGCGATGGTGCCGAAGACAAGCGACGACTTGCCCGAGCCCGAAACGCCGGTGAAGACGGTGATCTTGCGCTTGGGAATATCGAGCGAGACATTCTTGAGGTTGTTTTCTCGCGCCCCACGAATGGTGATGGCGCCGTAAAGGTCGTCCTGCATGTGTCGCTCCCAAGTCCCGTTTGCACTCTATGCCAGCGCAACGAATTAGGGAGGCGGATTTCGACAGACTGTGTCAGGAGCTTCCTCGATCAGCGGATTGCCATGCCCTCGGCGTTGAACACATGCACCTTGGTGGGATCGGCATAGGCGGAGAGGGTCGTGCCGAGTTCGACCTGACGCTGGCCGTCGAGCACCACAGTCATCGGTTGGCCATCACTGGTGGTGGCGTAAAGCACCGTCTGGCCGCCGAGATTTTCGACGAGGTCCACCCGGAGTTCGGCGAATTTGACCCCAGAACCCTCGGTGATGGTGATGTGCTCAGGGCGGATGCCGAATGTGGTGGCGCCCGAGACCTCGCGCCCCAGCGACATTGCATTGTTGCCGACCTGAAGGGCTCCGTTGCCTGTGCTGGCGGTCAAAAAATTCATTTTCGGCGAACCGATAAAGCCAGCGACGAAAACATTGCGCGGATTGTTGTAGAGTTCGAGAGGCGCGCCGGCCTGCTCGATAATGCCGCTTCGGAGCACCACGATCTTGTCGGCCATGGTCATGGCTTCGACCTGGTCGTGGGTCACATAGATCATGGTGTTGCCAAGGTCGTTGTGGAGCTTGGCGATCTCGACGCGCATGGCGACGCGCAGTTCGGCGTCGAGATTGGAAAGTGGCTCGTCGAAGAGGAAGATTTTCGGCTCGCGCACGATAGCTCGGCCGATGGCGACGCGCTGGCGCTGCCCGCCGGACAGCTGCTTTGGCTTGCGTTGCAGCAAGGGTTCGATCTTGAGGATTTCGGCGGCGCGGGCGACGCGCTGCGCGATCTCGGCCTTTGGCATTCGGGCGGTTTCGAGCCCGAAGGCAAGGTTCTGGTAGACCGACATATGCGGATAAAGCGCGTAGGACTGGAACACCATGGCAATGCCGCGCCGGGCTGCCGGAATGTCATTCATTCGTTGACCGTCGATCAGGAGATCGCCGCCGGTGATCGGCTCGAGACCGGCGATCATGCGGAGCAGGGTGGACTTGCCGCAGCCCGAGGGACCGACGAAAACGGTGAAGTCACCCGGATCAATGGTCAGATCGACGCCGTGGATGACCGGCACGTCGCCATAAGCCTTCCGGATCTGCCGCAATTCGATGGTCGTGGCCATGGGGGTCTCCTAGCGGAACTCGGCCGGCACCCAGCTCCCGTAGAGCGGATGATCGGCGCCGAGCGGCAGCGTGACTTCAGTATGGGTGGAGGAGGAGTGGTAGAACGCTGTGACCAGTTCAAGAGCACGGCGCGAGTCGGCGCTGGTCACCGGCAGCGGACGCTGACCATGGATCGCTTCATGAAAGCGCGCCATCTGCGTTTGAAAACGGGACGGCACCGGGGTCCAGTTTTCGAGGAGCGCGTCGATGCTGGCTTTGATCTCGTCAGTGCGCGGCAGAATCTTCCAGGGCTTGTTGCCCGGATTGTAAGGCGCGTGATCGCTCTCGAAAGTGACGTTTTCGAACTGCAGGCGAATGCGGGTGATTTCGTCGACGGAGCCAAGGGTGGCGGTGAAGCTCGCCAGCGCGCCGCTCTTCATTTCGAGCGAAGCGGAAATGGTGTCTTCCACCTCGATCGGGTTCACGCGCGTGGCGACGCGGCCGAAAATGCGGGCGATGTCGCCCATGAGGTAGGTGAAAATATCGTGCGGGTGGATGGCGTGGCCCATGAGGACGCCACCGAGTTCCGTCTTCCACTTGCCGCGCCAGGGCACGGCATAATAGGGCGCTTCGCGGCGCCAGAAGGTTTCGACCGTGCCGCAATAAGGCTTGCCGGCGAGCCCGGCGTCGATGATGGTCTTGGCCTGCTCGATACCGTCGCCGAAGCGGTACTGAAACACTGGCATCAGCTTGCCGGCCGAGACTTTTTCCTGCGCCATGACGGCGTCGACATCCTGCAAGGAGCCAACGAGTGGCTTTTCGCAGACGACGTGCTTGCCGGCCTGAAGCGCGGCCATGACCATGGAAAAGTGCGCGCCGGGCGGCGTGCAGACATCGATAATGTCGACATCCTCCATGATGAGGAGATCGTTGAAATTGGTGATGCGGCGCGCAATGCCGAAATCATCGCCGATCTGGTCCAGCCGTTCCCCATTGAGGTCACAAAGCGCAATAACCCGGAACTTGTCGGCATTGGGCAGATAGCCCTCGACGATGTGCGAGCGGCCTATACCGCAGCCGACAACGGCAACGTTGAGAACGCGGCTCATCGGGCCCACTCCGTGCCGGCTTCGGCCATCTGCTGGGCGGTCAGCGCCATCTTCATGGCGTTGAAGCACCGCTCCTGCGGCATGGCGGTTTCGGTGCGGTTGCGCACGTCATCGAGGAACTGTCGGCCGAAGGGGAGGTCGGTGCCCGAACAGTCGATGTGCTGGACCCCTTTGCGATCCACCAGGAACAGGTGGTTGTCGCCCGGACGTCCAGCGATATCGACATATTTGCGCAGCTCGATATAGCCCTCCGTACCCAGGATTGTCAGACGGCCATCACCCCAGGTGGGCAGGCCTTCAGGAGTGAACCAGTCGACGCGGACATATCCCGTTGTCGTAGCCGTACGCATGGTAGCGTCGCCCACATCCTGCAGCCCCGGACGGTGGGGATGATTGCGGTTATGGACATTTGCCGAGGTAATCTCGCCATCCATGGCGCTCGAGAAAAACAAGAACTGTTCGAACTGGTGGCTGGCGATATCGCAAAGGATGCCGCCATAGCGCTCGCGGGTAAAGAACCAGTCGGGGCGGTTGTTGAGCCGCAGCGAATGCGGTCCGAGGCCAACCGTATGAATGACCTCGCCGATGACGCCCTGGGCAACGAGATTGCCCGCTTCTACGGCGGCGGGCACTTCGAAATGCTCTGAATAGAGCACCGAAAAGATGCGGCCGGTTTCCTGCTGCACATGCCGGATTTCGTCGAATTGAGCGAAGGTCGTCATGCCCGGCTTGTCGGTCAGCACATCTTTGCCGTGCCGCATGGCAGCAATTGCTATCTCTGCGCGGTCCGCGGGAATAGCGGCGGTCACCACGATCGCGATTGAGGTGTCTTCGAGGATTTGCCGCTGGTCGGCGACGCGCCGAGCCTGCGGATATTTGTTGCCAAAGGTCTCGGCCAAATCGTCTTCCACGGCGTAGAAACCGACGAACTCGGCGCCGGCGCGGATCAGGCAATCCACTTGGCCGTAAATGTGGGCGTGGTTGATGCCGATGGCGGCAAACTTGAGATCGGACATAGGTCTAGCGTTTCATACCGGTCGTCGCGATGCCTTCGATAAGCAACCGCTGGAAGAACAGGAAAAAGAGGAAGATGGGCACGAGCGACAACACGCTCATGGCAAAAAGCCCGCCATAATCTGACATGCCGGTCGAGTCAGTGAAGGTGCGAAGGCCCAGCATGACCGTGTATTGGCGCAGGTCGCTGAGATAGATCAGGGGGCCAAAGAAATCGTCCCAGGTCCAGATGAAGGTAAAGATCGCCGCCGTTGCCAGAACCGGCATGGAGAGCGGCATGATGATCTTCCAGTAGATGCGCCAGGGGCCGGCGCCATCCATGCGCGCGGCCTCGTCGAGCTCCTTGGGGATGCCCCGGAAGAACTGCACCATGAGGAAGATGAAGAAGGCGTCGGCGGCGAGGAATTTCGGCACGACGAGAGGCAGGAAGGTGTTGATCCAGTCGAGCCTGAGGAACAGCACATATTGGGGGATCAGCGTTACCTGCGAGGGCAGCATAAGCGTCATCAGCATCATCGCGAACCAGAAGTTGCGGCCGAAAAACTGAAGTCGCGCAAAAGCGTAGGCGGCCAGTGAGCAGGCAATGACATTGCCGCAGACCGACAGGATCGAGATGGTCAGGCTGTTGAGAAACAACTGCCCGAAGCTGACGCGCAAGCCGTTCCAGCCGCGGAAGTAACTGTCGATGCTCCAGCCAGCCGACGGCAGGACCGAAATGCCGGAGGTGAAGATCTCGTTTTCCGGCCGGAACGACGCCGCTAGAAGCCAGAGCAGCGGATAAAGCATCACGATCGAGGCGGCGATCAGTGCCGCATGTGACAGGACCGAGATAACCTTTCGGCGCGTTTGGGAGGTCGCGGTCACGACCGTGAGCGGAGCTGCGTCAGTCGTCATAATGCACCCAATACTTGCTCGTCAGGAACGAGAAGGCGGTGAAGGCCGAAACGATTGCGAGGAGCACCCAGGCGAGCGCGGAGGCATAGCCCATGCGGAAAAAGCCGAAGGCCTCGTTGTAGAGATAGAGGGTGTAGAACAGCGTCGAGTTGATCGGATTGCCGGTGCCGCCCGAGATGATGAAGGCGGGGGTGAAGCTCTTGAACGCCTCGATGGTCTGGATGATGGCGTTGAAGAACACCACCGGAGTCAGCATCGGCAGGGTAATGCGCCAGAACTGCCGCCACTTGCCCGCGCCGTCGAGCGAGGCGGCCTCGTACATGTCCTGCGGGATCTGGCGGAGGCCGGCAAGGAAGATGATCATCGGCGAGCCGAACTGCCAGATGGCGAGGATGATCAGCGTCCACAGCGATGTGTTGGGATTGGAAATCCAGCTCGGACCCTGAATGCCGAACACGGCAAGCACCTGGTTAACGAGACCGTTGCCGGCAAAGATCTGGCGCCAAAGGATGGCGATAGCGACCGAGGCGCCAAGAAGGCTCGGCAGATAGAACAGCGCCCGATAAAGCGGCAGCCCGCGCATGCCGCGGTTGAGTAGGAGCGCGACGCCCAGCGCGAAGGCAAGTTTGAGCGGCACCGAAAAGATCACGAAGAAGAAGGTCACGCGCATCGAGGCGGCGAACTTCGGATCATTGGTGAACATGCGGACATAATTGTCGAGCCCGGCCCAGCGCGGATCGGTCAAAAGGTCGAAATGGGTGAAGCTGAGATAGAACGAGGTGATGATCGGCCCGATGGTCAGGCCGAAAAAGCCGATGAACCACGGCAGAAGAAAGAGATAGCCCGGGGCGTGGTTGTGCCACACCCCGGACCAGAACGAGGGAGAGGCCACGCGGTCGGCCCCGTTTATGGCGGTTGTGTCGACTTGCGTGGCCATGATCGGTGCTCAGCCTAGGCCTGGCGCGCGAGGATAGCGGCAGCTTCGGTGACGAAGTACTGGCCGGCATCCTCGGCGGAGCGGGCGCCGAAAGCGACTTCCTGGCTCAGCGTGCGAAGCAGGGAAATGTCGATTTCGCCGGCAGCGGCCGGGGGCGGCGGCGGCAGCGGCCCGAGCAAATCGCCCAGGTTTGCCACGAAGTTGAGCGCGATCTGCTCTTGCGGATTGAGCTCAGGCGCAATGGCATCGCGCACGGTCGGGAAACACGGGATACCGCGCTCGACGCCCAAAATCTTCGCCGCCTCGAGATCGTTGACGAAGAAGCTGAGATATTCGGCCGCCTTTTCCTTGTTGGCAGAAGAGCCGCCAACCGAAAAGAACATCGAGGGCTTGCGATAGTGACCACCGCCCACGCCCGGCGCGATACGGGGATAGTTGGTGATGGTCAGCTCGTCCTGCACCAGCGCCTGGAAGGCAACGAGCTGGTTGGAATTGACCGGCATCAAAGCCGACTTGCCCAGCACCACCATGGTGTTTTCCAGCGGTCCATTGGTGTCGAGCGCCTGATCTTCGGCGGTGACGCAGATGCCATCGGCGCGGAAGCCGTTCCACAGCGTGAACCACTCGGTCATTTCTTCGGCGCCGAAGCCCAGCTTGCCGTCAGCGGTGTAAAGGGCGAGGCCCTTTTGGCGAAGCCAGTTGTCGAGCATCGGTTCGACACCGGAGCCATCGGCAATGACCTTCATGCCGCCGCGGATATTGGCGGCCTTGAAGGCCTCGCCCATGGCGCGGATGTCATCGTAGGTGCTGTCGCGATTGGGCGGCTCGACGCCGGCTTCTTCGAAGGCCGGAATGTTGACGAGCTGGGCAACGGAGTTTGCACCGAGGCTGATGCCATAAAGCTTGCCATCGACCTTGCCGCCTTCGAGCTGATCTTCATCGAAGCCGTCGAGCTTGAGGACATCGCCGACATATTCATCAAGCGGTGCGATGGCGTTGCGCTTGGCGTATTCGACGATATAGCGGTAGTCCATCTGGATGATGTCGGGTGCATTGCCGCCCGCCGTTTCGGTGGCGAGCTTGGGCCAGTAATCGCCCCAGCCGAGAAAGCTTGAATCGACCGTCGCGCCGTCTTCGGCGGCGGCAAAAAGGTCGTTGACGCCATAGGTGCGGTCGGCGCGGGCCTGGCCGCCCCAGAAGAACTGGCGCAAGCCGGCATCCTGTGCCCAGGCCGGTCGCGCAAGTGCGCCAGCTGCAAGAAGCGCCGTGGAGCCCATCAGGAACTGACGGCGGTCAAGTTTGATGCTCATGTCGATCCTCCCAGATCATCCGGCCCGCTGATCGGAACCGGCCTTGTGGTGCGCAGCCTCCCCGCCGCTAAATCACCAACTGGTTACAACGCTAGCACGGAAGCAAAGCGCCCGGCAATCTCTTGTATGGAAGGGTGGCGATATGCGGTGATGTGACTTCATGTGTCGGCGCTAACATGTTAGTGCTTGGCCTATGCAGCAAGCCAGTCTGTCCTCGGTTCAGCCCAAGATCCAAGATCCCGATCGCCTCGCCGCCGGCGAACGCATCGCAGCGCGCCTGCGCGGTCAAGTGCGCGGCAACATCTATACTGATCCGCTGATGACCTATGCGTGGAGCGGCGATGCCAGTTCCTATCGGCTGCTGCCGGCCGTCGTGGTCTTCGTCAATTCCGAGGACGACGTGCGCGCCGTGTTCAAGGCGGCGAGGGCGGAGGGCCTGCCGGTGACGTTTCGCGCCGCGGGCACGTCACTCTCCGGCCAAGCCGTCACCGATGGCGTGCTGGCCGTGCTAGGCGATGGCTGGCGCAAGCTCGCGATCCATCCCGGTGCCGAGCAGATCACGCTGGGGCCGGCGATCATCGTCGCGGAAGCCAACCGCGCGCTTAAACCATTCAACAAGAAGATCGGGCCCGACCCGGCTTCGCAGGCCACCTGCAAGATCGGTGGCGTGGTCAACAACAATTCGTCAGGCATGTGCTGTGGCGTGGCGCAGAACACCTATCACACCATGGCGCGGCTGCGGATCGTTCTGACCGACGGCACCATGCTCGATTCCGGCGACCCGGCCAGCGTCGATGCCTTCCGCGTGACGCATGCACCCATGCTGGAGGCCATCCACCAGCTGCATCACGACGTCATGGCCGATGCCGATCTCGTGGCGCTGATCCGCAAGAAGTACCGGATCAAGAACACGGTCGGCTATTCGCTTAACGCCCTGGTCGACTACCATGACCCGCTTGATATCCTGATCCACCTGATGGTGGGCTCGGAGGGCACGCTCGGCTTTGTGTCGGAGGTGACCTACAACACGGTGCCCGAGCATCCGTGCAAGGCAACGGCCCTGGTTCCGTTTCCGGATCCACAATCGGCAGGACGGGCCATTATCGAAATGGCCAATGGCGGCGTGCAGGTGACGACCGGGGTCACCGCGGCCGAATATATCGAGCGCCGGGCGCTGGCGACGGTGGAGCATCTGCCGCCGATGGCGCCGCTCCTTCCTTGGCTCACCGACAATTCCCCGGCCGTTCTGATCGACGTCACCGCCCCTGACGCCCAAACGCTGGCGGTGGAGACGGAAAAAGCCGTTGCTCTCCTGGCGCGTCACGGCGCCACGCATATCGATTTCTCCACGGACGAAGCGCGCAGCCACGCGCTCTGGGATATCCGCAAGGGCTTCTTCACCTCAGGCGGTGCGGCGCGGCCCAAGGGCACGAGCATGTTGACCGAGGACGTGGCGGCGCCGATCGAGCGGCTGGCCGAATTCGTGCTCGACATGCGCAACCTGCTCGACCGGCACGGCTACGAAGACGCCATCATCTTCGGGCATGCCCTGGCTGGAAACCTCCATTTCCAGATGAGCGACAATTTCGCCGAACACGGCGCGGCGGAAAAATTCGATGCGCTCAACCAGGAACTCTCCGAGCTGGTCTCGGTACGTTACGGCGGATCGCTCAAGGCCGAGCACGGCACCGGCCGCGCCATCGCGCCCTTTGTCGAGCGGGAATGGGGCGAAAAAGCCTATGCGATCATGCATCGCATCAAGGCGGTCTTCGACCCCGAGCGCCTCCTTAATCCGGGCGTGCTGCTCAATGACGACGCCAAGGTCCACATCAAGAATCTGAAGGTCATGCCGCCGGCCGACGAACTGGTCGACCTCTGCATCGAATGCGGCTTTTGCGAACCGGCCTGCCCCAGCCACCACATGACGCTGACGCCGCGCCAGCGCATTGCCGTGACCCGCGAACGCGAACGCATGCGCGCCACCGGCGAGGATCCGGAGCGCCTCAAGCGCTTCGATGCCGATTTCCAGTATGCCGGGCTCGACACCTGTGCTGCCTGCAATCTTTGCTCATTGCGCTGTCCGGTCGGCATCGAAACCGGCACCATGATCATGGGCGAACGCGCCCGTCGTCGTGGCGGCACGGCGCGGGCAGCGGCGGGCGTGGTGGCCGATCACCGCGGCGCTGTCGAAACCATGATGCGCGGCGGCGTGGCCATTGCCGATGCGGCGCGCACCGTCATCCCGGCACCGGCAGTGGAGGCGATCACCGAGACGGCGCGTCGCCTGACCAACAAGCGCGTGCCCCGCGTCTCCCGCGCCCTCCATCATGGGCCGGGTGCGCCGCATCCGCGCGAAACACGGCAGGACCCTCGCAAGACCGGCTTTCCGGTGCCGATCGCCCAGACGGGACGGCCATCGATCGTTTATTTCCCCGCTTGTCCCAGCCGCATGTTCGGCGCGCCCACGACCCGGCACGGCTTGCTGTCGGCAACCGAGGCCATGACCAAGCTGCTGGAACGCGCAGGCTATGACGTCGTCATTCCCGAAACGCTCAACGGGCAATGTTGCGGGCAGCCATTCCAGTCCAAGGGTTTTCCGGAGCAAGCGGCGACCGTGGGTAACGCGCTGCAGCGGGTATTGTCTTCGCTGTCCGAGTCCGGCCGCGTGCCGGTGGTCACCGACGCCTCGACCTGCGCCAAGCATCTGCGCGAGGTTCCGGGCGATGCCGTAGTGGCGGACTCCGCCCAGTTTTTGGCCGAGCTCCTGCCCAGGCTGACCATCACCCAGAAGCTGCCGGTCGTTGCCGTGCACCACAATTGCTCGGCGCAGCGGTTGGCGGAGCAACCCGCCACCGAAGCCATTGCCCGTGCCTGCGCCGAAAGCATCGCGGTCCTGAGTTCGGTGACCTGCTGTGGCTATGCCGGTGACAAGGGCCTGTTCATTCCCGAGCTCAACGCCCATGCGACGCGCCGGGTCGGCAATGACATACCCGAAGGGTGCGAGCTTGGTGTTTCGACGGTTTCGACCTGCGCCTCAGGGCTGACCGAACATGCTGCGATCCCGTTTGTGGGGCTGGCGAGCTTGCTTGAGTGGGCGACAAGGTAATACCCCCACCCAGCCTCCCCCGTTAGGCGGGGGAGGAGTCCTATCGCGTGCTTGACTCGATCTGAGACTTGCACTGGCCGACTCCTCCCCCTTCTAAAGGGGGAGGCTGGGTGGGGGTCCTCAGCTCAGTCGAACTCTTCGTCCGGATAAACGCCCCAAAGCTCTTCCTGGCGGATCCAGCCGGAGAAGCTGGCGCGTTCGCCGGGCGGGCCGGCGGCGACCTGGCACCAGGCGCCGTCGCATTCGCTGACGGCGACACGCACGCCGGCCGCAAGGCGGGCACGGGCCGTGGCGTCTTCGGCGCGGCTCACATGCATGGTGACTTCGCCATTGGCGACCAGCGGGGTGACATAGCCGGCGCGGGCGCCAGCCAGAAGGCTCTGGTGCACCCAGCCCTCATCGCCTTCCATGTCGCGGATCTTGCGCCAGGTATCGAACTCCTGGACGATCTCGACCGGTACGCCGGAGACCAGGAAATTCCAGGCGATATTGTACTTGGTGCCGGGGCCGACGCGCACATTGATCGGCGCCGAGCGCGTGGTGACGAAACGCGGCAGCGGCAGGCCGCTCGGGTTGTCCTGCGCCAGGACGGGTGCGGCCGGAAGCATGCTGGCAAGGGCAAGCAGCACGAGGGAAAAAGCGCGGGAGCGGCTCCAAGACAGGGGCAAACGGAACATCGCTTTGCAGTGTGGTTGGAATTGCCTTATCACTAGCTCATGATCCTTAATGGTCGCTGAAGGGGGCACGGGGCACCTCTTCACAAGTGGCCAACCGACCAGTGCGCATGGCAGCAAGCAAACCCAAAATCCTGATCACGCGGCGGCTGCCCGAAAGCATCGAGGCCCGCATGGCCATGCTGTTCGAGACCGACGTCAACGAAGCCGATGCGGCGCTGACCAGCGACGATATCCTGCACGGACTGGCGGGCAAGGACGTGCTGGTTTCGACCATCACCGATCGTATCGATGCCGACCTGATCGGCCGGTTGCCACCGACGGTGCGGCTGATCGCCCAATTCGGCAATGGCGTCGACAATATCGACCTTGAAGCGGCCTGGGCGGCGGGGCTGACGGTGACCAATACCCCATCGGTCTTGACCGAGGACACCGCCGACATGGCCATGGCGCTGATCCTGGCGCTGCCGCGGCGGCTGGTCGAAGGCACGCAGATGCTGCTCGAAGACCGCAGATGGGCCGGCTGGTCGCCGACCTCGATGCTGGGGCACCGGCTGCGCGGCAAGGCGCTGGGCATCGTCGGCATGGGCCGCATCGGCACGGCGGTGGCGCAGCGGGCGCGGGCCTTTGGCCTCAACATCCACTATTTCTCCCGCTCGCAGCGGCCGCTCGCGGTGGAGACGCCTTTGGGGGCAACCTATTGGGACGATCTCGACGCCATGCTGGCCGAGGTCGATATCGTCTCGCTCCATACGCCGCTGACCCGCGCCACGCGCCACATCCTTTCGGCCGAACGGCTCGACCGCATGAAGCCGGGCGCCTATGTGATCAATGTCAGCCGCCCGGAACTGCTCGATGAAGAAGCGCTGATCGAGCGGCTGGAGCAGGACAGGCTTTTTGGCGCGGCGCTCGACGTCTTCGAGAACCGGCCCGGCATCAACCCGCGCCTCTTGGCGCTGGCGGAAAGCAACCATGTCGTGCTCACCGCCCATATGGCGTCGGCCACGATGGAAGCGCGGATCGAGATGGGCGAGACGGTGATCGTCAACATCCGAACCTTCATGGACGGGCACCAGCCGCCCCATCGCCTCTTGCCCGAAGCACCGATGCCGCGAGCTGCCCGCACCTAAGTGTTGCCGGTTTTCCGCATCGAGGCCGCCATCGCTCGACGCGGCCCTTGCACCCCTTGCACCGCTCTTAACAGAACCCTAATCGTCCCCTTGTCCGGCGCGCGTGGGGCTTCGCCTGCTGGATAAATTGTGAGAATTTGTGGGGTAGGAGAGCCCTTGTGCCACTCGTAAAGTCCGTGCTGCCCGTCCTGGCTGCCATGGCTCTTGTCAGCCCCGCTCTTGCGCAGACCACCGCGCCCGCCCTGCCGGTCACCACCGAAGAAGGGCATCTGGTGCTTGAGGCGCAGGAGCAAAAATTCTCCCTGCCCAAGCCGGACTGGATCGACCAGGCCGCAGAGAACTGGTCCGAACTGGTCTCGCCACGATTTACCGAGATCGGCAACCAGGCCCATCTTGAGATTTACCCGCGCGGCGAGGGTGAAGCCTTCTGGACGACGCTTTACGGCGCCCGCGTCACCAGCATGGCGGAGCCGGTTCTCGCCGAGGTGCGTGCCGCGGTGATCGAGGTCTATGCCCGCTCTTGCCGCCCGGAAGCGACGGCCTTCTTTCAGCTCGAGGCCGACGATGGCGACAATCTTCCCCCGCTTGGCTTTGTGTGCGGATCCTATCTTGATCCGGCAAATGCCGATCAGGGTGAGGTCATGATCATCGGCTTTTACAAGTCCGATAGAGGGGTCGCCATGCTCTACCAGGGCTGGCGCGGCCCAGCCTTCGATCCCGCCGTCACCGGCACCTGGCCGGTGACGCCCAGCGAAGTCGAACAGCATGTGGCGCGGTTCAAAGCTGAGCCGGTGCTGACCCGCGCGGATTGACGGGAAGGCCCTTTGGGCCTACTCCGCTTGCCCATGAAAAAAACCCATAGTTCCGCTGGCCCGAGCCAGCGCATGCTCCGCGTTGGGGAACTGGTGCGCCATGCTCTGGCAGCAATGTTCGCGCGCGGGGAAATCGAGGATGAGGCCCTGCGCGGCGCCGTGGTGACGGTGCCCGAAGTGCGCATGACGCCGGACCTCAAGATCGCCAACGCCTATGTAATGCCGCTTGGTGGCCAGCATGCTGAGGAAATCGTCGAGGCGCTAAATCGGCACAAGAAGTTCATCCGCGGTGCAATTGCACCGCAGATCAATCTCAAATATGCCCCCGATGTTCGGTTCTTCGTCGACGAGACGTTCGAAGAAGCCGGCAAGATCGATGCGCTGTTGCGCTCCGACCGCGTCCGCCGCGATCTCGACGAAGACGATAGCGAGCAAGACTGAAGCCGTGAACCAGCCCCGCTCCAAAAAGCGCGCCATCTCCGGATGGATCGTGCTCAATAAGCCATATGACATGACCTCCACCCAGGCGGTGGGCAAGGTGCGCTGGCTGTTCTCCGCTGCCAAGGCCGGCCATGCCGGAACGCTCGATCCGCTGGCGACGGGCATATTGCCGATCGCCTTGGGTGAGGCCACCAAGGCCGTGCCGCAAGTGCAGGACGGCACCAAGATCTACCGCTTCGCCATCGGTTGGGGTCGTGCCACCTCGACCGACGATGCCGAAGGCGAGGTCGTGGCGACTTCAGACGTGCGGCCGGAAGGCTCGGCGCTCGAAGCTGTGCTGCCGCGGTTTACCGGCACGATCATGCAGCGCCCGCCTGCGTTTTCGGCGATCAAGGTCGATGGCGAGCGCGCCTACGACCTGGCACGCGCTGGGGAAACGGTGGAGTTGGCGGAGCGCCCAGTCGACATTGATGCCATTCGACTGGTTGAGCATGGCGCCGAGCAAAGCGTCCTGGAGGTCACCTGCGGCAAGGGCACCTATGTCCGTTCGCTGGCGCGCGACATTGCTTTGGCGCTGGGCACCGTGGGTCACGTCACGAGCCTGCATCGGGCCGCGGTCGGCCCGTTCAACGATGCCAATGCGGTGACCATCGAAGAGCTTGAGGGTGTCGAAGGTGCTAATCGCGATGCGCTGATCGCGTCAATCGCGCTGGGCTTTGCCGATCTGCCGGAACTGCGGCTCGATGCCGGCCAGGCCGGGGCGGTGAGCCATGGCAATGCCGTGCTGCTGACCGGGGCCGGTGCGCCCATTGCCCTCGACGAGTGCTGGGCGAGCTTCAAGGGCAAGGTGCTGGCGACCGGCTCGGTGGAATACGGCCAGTTCAAGCCTCGCCGGGTGTTCAACCTTTAGGCTTGAGCTGGCTGGCCATCGCAAAGGTCAGCACCAGGAGCGGGATCAGCATAGCAAAGGCGATGCGGACCCCAAAGCCTTGCGCCACCGCGCCGATCAGGGCGGGGGCCCCGAGATTAACCAGCTGGAAGATCAAGGTTGTCGCCGCCACGTTTTGCGATGCCGGCCGGTCGCCCAGCCGGGCTGCGGCAGAAAGCATCAACGGATAAAGCACGCAGATGCCAAAGCCGACCAGGGCAAAGGCCAAGACCGCGATCCAGGCGCCTGGCGCCACGGCAACTAAGACCAGGCCCGCAATCGCCAGTGCCGAGAGCGCTCGTGCGAAATGATCGGAGCGGAAGCGGTCGAGGAAGCGGTCTGCGAGCAGCCGGCCAAGCGCCATTGAAGCGACCAGCGCCGGAAGCGCCAGCGACTGGATCCAGGGCGCGACATCGAAATTGTCGCGCAGATAAATGATCGACCAGGCGCGCGATGCACCTTCGGTAACCCCGGCACCGAGACCGAAGGCGACAAGACCCATGGTTGCGATTGTGGGGAGGGCGAGCTTTCGCACCTTGCCTTCGCCGGCATGGCTGCGCGCAATCGAGGTCGGCATGGGCAGGACCACGACCAGCAGGAGCCCGATCAGAACCGGCACCAGCACGCCAAGATGAACGGCAGGCGAGATGCCAAGGCCGCGCATCAGCACGCCGAGAAGCGCGGTCATCAAGAAGCCGATGCTCCAGACGCCATGGCAGGTGTTCATGATCCGATCGCCGCTGGCAGCTTCGATGCGGTCGGCTTCCACATTGATGGCAATGTTGCTGAGCGAAAAGCCCACGCCATTGACGGCAAGCAGCGCGAACATGGCGAGGGGATCGAGGAGGATCGGGATGAGCGCGGAGCTGACGATCACCACGGGCAGCATGGTCAGGACCACGAGGCGCGGACCGAAGCGCTCGATCAGAGCGCTCGAGAACAGAAACATCGGCAGCCCGCCCAGGGGCTGACCCATGAGCACGAGGCCGAGCTGGGCTTCGCTGAGGCCCATCAGCTGCTGCAGATCGGGCAGGCGGGTATGCACCGCGCCTATGGCGAGCGCATGCGTCAGGAAAAGCGTGATCACCCGCCAGTGCTTGAGCAGCATGGCCTAACGCGGTCCGGGGTCCATGAGCACATGGATGCGGTCGGCGCCCATGCGGGCGAGTTTAAGCATCAGCGTCTTGCGCCGCGCGGGGGCCAGCGGGGTGTCCGGACTGTCGCGCAGGATGGCGCCGTCATGCCCATCCGCGACGATCAGACCCTCGGTTTCGGGAAAAATCTCGGCATCGAGTTCGGGTGGCTTGGCGAAGAAGAACTTGTCGGAGAATTCGCGGTATTCGGGCCATTTGCGATCGACCTGGAAGTCGATGAGGCTCGACTTGATCTCGATGATCCAGATCTCGCCCTTGGGGCCGACGGCGAGGACATCGGCGCGGCGGCCATTGGCGAGCGGCACTTCGGCGTAGCAGGCCATGTCATGCCGCTCGCGCAGCATGCGCATGACACCGCGCTGGACGCGCAGCGCGGTCGCCGATTGGCGCAGGTCGACAATGGGCGGCAGGTCGTCAGCCATTGGGCCCAAGCGGCTCGGGCGCCAAGCCATGCGGCGTCTCGAGCTTTTTGCCACCCAGCGCAAAGCTCGACGCCCAAAGACCGGCCAGCAGCAGCGGCAGGCAGACAAGATAGGAGGCGCGGATGTGAATGAATTCAGCCACGAAGCCGAGCAGCGGCGGCGCGAGGAAGAAGACCACGAAACTCACCTGCCCTAGCGCCGCGACATTGACCGCCGCCGGACGGTCTGTGCGCTGGGCCGCAGCCGATACGGCCAGGGGATAAACGGCCGAGCAGCCGGCACCCATGAGGGCAAAGCCGATCAGGGCCAGTTCGGGACTTGGCGAGACACCCACCAGGAGAGCGCCAAGGCTGGCAAAGCTCAGCATCACCATGGCGACGTTGCGCGGACCGAAACGGGTAACGACGGGGTCGGCAGAAAGCCGGCCCACGGCCATGAAAAAAGCAAAGAGCGTCAGCCCCATGCCGCCGACAAACGGCTCCACCGCAAAAACACTCTGCATGTAGATCGCGGACCAGTCGATGCCGGCGCCTTCCACGAGGAAAGCGGCAAAGCCGATGAGGCAGAGCGGCAGGAGACCCCAATTAGGGAAGGCAATGCGATGGCCGCCTTCGTCATGGCCGCGATTGGGCTTGGGCGCTTCGGTCGCGCCATAAATGAGGTAACCGGCCACGAGCACGACGATCACCGCGATCGCACCCAGATGCGCCGCAGTGGAAATGCCGGACTGCCGGACAACGGCGCCGGACAGGGCCGTCACAAAGAAGCCGACGCTCCAAAAGCCATGGGCGCGATTCATGAAGCGCTTACCATGCTGGACTTCGAGGCGGTCGATCTCGACATTGAGGTTGATCTCGAGCGCGCCTGCCAGAAGGCCGACCACGAAGAGGACCGCAAACATGACCGGCGCCGCAGGTAGCCACGGAATAGTGGCAAAAAGCACGGCAGGGCCCAGGACGGTCAAGAATGCCGTGGTGCGGAAGCCGAAACGTTCGATCAGCGGCGCGCCAAAGGTCAGCGAGATCAGCGAGCCCAAGGACATGCCGATCATGGTGAGACCGAGCTGCCCTTCGCTCAACAGAAGCTGCGCCTGGATGTCCGGCAGGCGCGACATCAGAGCGCCGGTGGTCACGGCGAAGAAGAAAAAGGAGGCGTAGATGCGGTGCTGAGGCTGGATCATGCGGTAACCGTTTTGCCCATTGGCCTGGGCGAGAGAACATGGGCCGTGGCAAAGCCGAGCAGCACCAGCGGGAAGCCGACGCCGAACACCCACTGGATACCAAAGTGCTCACCGATATAGCCGAGGAGCGGCGGCCCAAGGAGAAAGGCCGTGAAGGAAAACTGCGCCAGCGCCGCAACATTGACGGCGGCAGGGCGGTCGGTTTGCTGCGCTGCGGCGGACATGGCAAGGGGGAAGAGCGCGCTCGAGCCGATGCCGATCAGCGCAAAGCCCAGATAGGCAACCCAGGCGGCAGGCGCGAAGAAGGTAAGGAGTACGCCCAGACCCAACACGGTCAACAGCACGCGGGCGACGAGGACCGGACTATAACGCTCGACGAATCCATCGGCAAAGAAGCGCGCCACGCCTTGCGACCCGGCGACGGTTGCCACTGCGAGCCCAGCCCAGAACGGCGTCGCGTCGAAGATATTGCGCATATAGATAGCCGACCAATCGATCCCGGCCCCTTCCATCAGCATGGCGGAAATGCAGACGGCAACCAGCGCCATGACGGTCGTTGTGGGCCGGGCAAAGCGCGGCGCATCGTCGGTGCTGCCGCCGGCGCGATGCGGAGCAGGCTGGAACTGGCCGAGCACCAGCATGGTCGCAAGGATCACGAAGGGGATCATGATCATGAGGTGGATGTGCACCTCGATGCCGGCTTGCGCCACGAAGGAGCCGACGATGCCTGCAGTGAAAAAGCCCAGGCTCCAGAAGGCATGGGCGCGGCTCATGATGCGGCGGCCAATGGCGTGCTCGACCCGGTCCGCTTCGACATTGATGATGATCTCGATGCAGCCGATGGTGAGACCGACCGGCAGGAGGAGGAAGAAGAACATGAGCGGCGTCTGCGCCCAGCTTGCCAGTGCATAGAGGACGGAAAGAAGCGGAATGGCGGTGAGCAACACGCGCCGATAGCCGATGGCCTCCACGAAACGTCCGGCAAAGGTCAACGAGATCAGCGTTCCAATGGCCGAGCCGATCAGCGCCAGGCCCAGCGCGCCTTCGCCCACGCCCATGGCTTCCTGGATAGCGGGCAGGCGCGGGAAAATGGAGCCCATGCAGAAGGAATAAACGAAGAAGGCCCCAAAAACCTTGATTTGGGGCGGCAGTGCAAATCCGAATCGCATGGTGCTCAAAGGCTCGAAATCTCTTTGCGGCGCACGCTATTCGATTTCGGGGTCAGTGAAAATGCCGGTCTAAATCGTTTCCGGAACGCTCGACGTTAAGGCCCCCACCCGGCCTCCCCCGTAAGGCGGGGGAGGAGTTCTGCGGTGTTCGTCGCCAGATTGCGGACAAGCACCATCGGACTCCTCCCCTTCTGCAGGGGGAGGCTGGGTGGGGGTCACTTGGACGTTGTTGAGAGCGCACGAAACAACGGCCGCCATGATTGTTCGGACGGCCGATACGGTTCGCTAGAGCGATGCTTATTGCTCGGCGAGGCACACCGAAGTCGTGCCGCGGTTCTGGAAGCCGAGGGCCGCTGCGGCACCCTTGGACAGATCGATGATGCGCTTGCCGTGGAAGGGGCCGCGATCGTTGATGGTGACGGTGACGGACTTGCCGGTATTCTGGTCGGTCACGGCGACCCTGGTGCCGAAGGGAAGCGAGCGATGCGCTGCCGTCATGGCGTTTTCATTGAAAATCTCACCTGATGCGGCGCGTTTCCCGTTGAAACCGGGGCCGTACCAGGAAGCGCCGCCACACTGGGCATAGGCTGCTGCGGGAGCAAAGGCGAGAAGGGCTGCAGCACATGCGGCGGCGATAACAGCTTTATTGGTCAATGGTCCAAGGCTCACTGAAGTTGTCGATGAGCGCTGATTATTGGCCGGCGGGGGCCACAATGTGGGCAGATCGCCGAAATGGGCTTCGGGCCTGATGTGTGTTGCAGGTTTGTCGCAGAGTTTCTGGGGGAAATCGACGCTTCGAAGCGGAAGCATCTATGCAAAGCCGGAAAATGAATCTTGTTACATCGCGATTCGAGTGCTCTTCACTGGTCATACATGCGGCATGTAGAACCAGTTTGCGTCAGCTGCACTCCCGATTACGACTGCGTGAAGACTGGGAACTTTCCAGGGCTTTCCGCGTGTGGTCTGTGGAAAAACGCGGCAGCAAAGACGCCTCAGCAGTGTTTTTGACCTGAATGTGGCACGTTTTGACGCTGCGGGGATAAGCGGCGCGCATGAAAAAGGGGCGATAGCCGCAACTACCGCCCCAGTCGTCAGGGAGAAAACCGTGCCGGCAGGGATCAACCCTGCGGTTGGGGCACAATGCGCAAGTAGGGCTTCAGTTCCTTCCAGCCTTCCGGATACTTCGCCTTGGCGGCCTCGTTGGAGACAGCGGGAACGATGATCACGTCCTCGCCAGACTTCCAGTTCACCGGTGTGGCAACCTGGTGCTTGGCGGTGAGCTGGAGGCTATCGATGACGCGCAGCACTTCATCGAAGTTGCGGCCGGTCGAAGCCGGGTACTCGATCTTGAGCTTGACCTTCTTGTCCGGCCCAATGACGAAGACCGAACGAACGGTGAGCGTATTGTCGGCATTGGGGTGGATCATGTCGTAAAGGCGCGCCACCTTGCCTTCGGTATCGGCAAGCAGCGGGAAGTTCAGCGCCGCGCCCTGCGTCTGCTCGATGTCACGCGCCCAGCCGCCGTGATCCTCGAGCTTGTCGACCGAAAGGCCGAGAACCTTGACGCCGCGCTTCTCGAATTCCGGCTTGAGCTTGGCGGTGTAGCCGAGCTCTGTGGTGCAGACGGGGGTAAAATTCTTGGGGTGGCTGAACAGCACTGCCCACGAGCCCTCGATATAATCGTGGAAGTGGATTTCTCCTTCTGTGGACTGAAGGGTGAAATCGGGGGCGGTGTCGCCAATCAGGATTGCCATGCTTCTTATTCCTTGTGCGCTGCGAGGACCGGTCTTGTCAGAATATCGTACTGCCTAGCCGCGCTTGAAGAGCCCCTCAATGGAAATTCTTGGCGTCGCGCGGCAGATTGGCGCCATGCTGTTCCCGATGGCGCTGGGGATAAAGAAGCAGGCTCGAGACATGTGGTTTACGCCCAACCGAGCGGGGCAGGAAACCGGAAAGCATTTCGGGCGTTGCTCTTGCATAGTTTCTAGCCTTCAGCCTTTTGACAGTTTGGAGAATGACAGTGAAATCTTCCCTTCTCGCCATTACGACCGCTTTTGCGCTGACGCTGGGCGCCAGCTCCGTCAGCTTCGCCCAGGACACAAACACGGCCACCAATGCCGAGGACTGCCTCGTTCAGCAGGGCGCTGGTGCAACGCCAACCGGTGAATCGCTGACGACCGAAGGTGATACGTCCCAGGGCGACGCCGGCGAAACTGATACGCCGGCTGCCGAAGGCCTTGATGTCGCCACCGGTGACGCTGTTGCGTGCCCCGACATTGAAGGCGGCACCGACGACGACGACGCCAACTAAGGGCGCCAGCCGCATGAGAGGCCCGCTTCGGCGGGCCTTTTTTATTGCACCATGACCGAGCTTGCCGTCGGCTGGCTATTAGGTGCGCCATTGGTCCAGGTGACGTTGAGCCCATTGAGCGGCACAACGGAAAGGCTCATCTTGCCCGAACCCTGCTGGATCTCCCTTGCATGGCCAAGGTAGATCAGTGAATTGTTGGCGGCGTCATAGACGCGGGTAACGCGCAGTGATTTCCAGATCAGCGATCGCCCCTGTTGAAAAATCTCTTCGCCGCCAGCGCTCGTGCGAATGTCGCCAATGGTGACGGGCCCCACAACCGAGCAATCAAGCGCCGAATAGGACGGGTCTTCGAACCAGTTGCCCTGGCTCAGCCGATCGATGAAGGAGCGGTTGAAAAAGGCGAGATGGCAAACGACGCCATCGACTTCCGGATCCGCCACGGCCTCGATGGAGATGTCATTGCCGGTCCAGTCGACCCCGACCTGCCCAACTTCTTCTCTGTTGCCGCAGGCTGCCAGAGCGATGGCGGCAAGGGCGACGGTGGCGACGCGGGCGATGGGGTGCATTGGTGTCCTCCAGTGGTGTCAATGAAATGGTGCGTTCTACGGGCAAGCGCAAGCTACCGCTTCAGCCTTGCATCCATCGAGCGCTCCAGCCCGCGCACCAGCAGCGATAGCGAGATGGTCATGGTGAGATAAAGAAAGGCCACGACATTGTAGGTTTCAAAGAAAAGAAAGCTCGAGGAGGCGGAGAGCTTGCCGAGCTGGGTAATGTCTTGGACGCCCAGTGCCGAAACCAAGGCCGAGTCCTTGACCATGGACACGAAGTCATTGCCGAGCGGGGGCAGGATGGTGCGCAGCGCCTGCGGGAAGACCACAAGGCGAAAGCAGTTCCAGCGCGAAAGGCCGAGCGAGCGCGCCGCCTCGATCTGCCCGCGATCAACGGCTTCGATGCCGGCGCGGAAGATTTCGGCGATAAAGGCTGAATAGCAGATGGTCAGCGCAAAAATGGCGCGCCAAACGAAGTCGAAGCCGCGCACTGTTGCGGGCTCGATCCATCCGGCACCAATCACCAGCGCTGCTAGCCAGTTGAACCCCGCAACCATGGCTGGGGCCGCGACAAAGGCGATGTAGAAGAGAAACACCAGGATCGGCACGCCGCGAATGAGTTCGACGTAAAACGTGGCGGCCTCGCGCAGCACCCGGTGCCCTGATGTGCGCGCCAGGGCGATCAGAAGCCCGAGCAGCGTGGCAAAGAGGAAGGACAACAGCGTCACCCAGAGCGTGGTGACCACGCCACCTGAGAGGGTGTTGAAGATGCTCGAATAGGTGTCGTTGGTTGTGATGGCCCACAGGCCGATCACGAAAAGCAACAGAATTGCGAGGAGCCAGTAGGGCAGGCGGGCAAAGAGCGACGGGTTGCGGTGGGGCCGTGGCATCGATCGGGTTCAGTCCTTGGCCGGCATCGCGGTTCTTGGTCATCCCTCCCCGTCGGGGAGGGATGTGGAAAGCGACTTTACTGCTCGCCGTATTCGAAGAACCAGTAGTTGATGCGCTCGTCGAGCCAACCATCAGCCTTCATCTCAGCCAATGCCGCATCGAACGGTGAGACCAGATCGGAGCCGGGTGTGAGGATGAAGCCGAGCGGGTCGGCCTTGATGGGCTCGCCCACTTGCTTGAAGGCGCCCGGATCAGCGCCGATATAGCCGGCCGAAGCCGCCTGGTCGGCGATCACCGCGTCGACGTCGCCGGCCTTGAGCGCCTGCACCGATGCACCGAACGTATCGAAGGTCTTGATACGCGGATTGGCCTCGTCGCCATCGAGCACATCATAGACAGCCGTGTAGAAGGCCGACGTGCCGGCCTGGGCGCCGAACAGCAGATCGGAGTTTTCGGTGAAGCTTTCGGGTCCGGTAATGCGATCCTCGTCACCACGCACCAGGAAATACTGCTCGACGGTGATGAAGGGCTCGGTGAAGTCCACCTGCTCGGCGCGCTCGGCGCTGATGGTAATGCCGTCGGCGCCGATGTCGAACTGGCCGGAGCGGACGCTTTCGATCATCACGTCCCAGGCTGTGAGATCCCATTCGACCGTAGCGTTGAGCCGCCTGGCCGCCTCATTGATGACGTCATATTCGAGCCCGATGCCCTGACCATCCGGCCCGGCAAAGTTGAGCGGGTAATAGGCGTTTTCGGTCACCGCATGAATCACGCGGCCATCAAGATCGGGCAGCTCCTGCGCTGCAGCGGGCAGGACTGCCAAGAAAAGGGCGGCGGAGAGATGGAGGGTTCTTGATATCATGCTTGGACGTCTCCCAGGTCGGTTCAGGTCAGACTAGACCAAGCCGGTCGGCTTTGGAAATGGCTCAGCTTTCCAGATTAACGCGATCGACGTGACCGAGGTCGCGATCCGGGTCGATGCGATCCCGTACCTTTTGCTTGAGCACCCGGCTGTCCGGAAAGCCGCCATCTCGCTTCCGCTCCCAGATAAGCTCGCCATCGAGATGGATTTCGAAAATACCTCCCGTTCCCGGAGCGAGGATAACTTCGCCCAGCTCGGTGCCGAAGGTCGAGAGCAGTTCCTGCGCCATCCAGGCAGCGCGCAGCATCCAGTTGCACTGCGTACAGTAAGCGATGCGGATGCTGGCTTTGCTCATTCTGTCTCCCCAAGCCAATACCCTAGCGCAAACGAAAGCCGCCCGGAACATGTCCGGGCGGCATAAGTCTAACAGCGCCGAAGCTTACTGGTAGTAGACCACGGTGCGGCTGGAATTGTCGACCAAAGCCGGACGGCCATTGATGTAGACATAGCCATAATAGCTGTCATCCGGCACCGGCGTGATGGTGGCGCCTTCCGGCAGTACATAACCAACGACCACATCGCCCTGGGCCTCGATCGGGTCGATCGGGTTGGCAATTGCGTAATCAGCCGAGCTCTGCGACACGAGGTAGCCCGGGGACTGGACCAGGGCGCGGGTGTTGTTGTCGACGATCCAGACGCGGCCATTGGCGTATATATAGCCATACTGGTCATCGCCCTGGACCGGGTAGACGGTGACGTCCTGCGGGACGACATAGCCGACGGCCACATCACCATCGATGGTCACGGGAGCGACCGGATTGGCGCCGGCATATTCGATGGTGGAAGAGGCAACGCCTGCTTCTGCACCGATCACGGCGCCGGCAAAGCCGCCAACCACGGCGCCGATCGGGCCACCGAGAAGGCCGCCGACCACGGCACCGGTCGTGCCACCGCCGGTTGCGCCGATCGCGGCGCCGGCATCGGCATCAACGGTGCCCTGGGCGAATGCCGGAGCGGCAAGACCGAGAGACAGCGCGGCCACGGAGGCCAGGAGAAGGTTCTTCATCGTCGTATTCCTTTGTTCGGCGGAAGCACTCTCGTGCTGCCCGCTTGCGGAGCGCAGCCTTGCGGCAGCGCCATATCCGCCCCTCGGGATGTACGAACGGGATCACAAGCTATTCGTTCCGGGATGCTAGCAGGGCCGAACCGTCATGGGGATAGTTCGAGGGGAACGTTGGCCTTCTTGGGCCAGCGTTCGAGTGCAACGACAGCGATGCCCGACACGACGATGACGGCGATGCCGAGAAGGGCAAGCCAGTTGGGGACGCTGCCGAAAATCAGCATGCCGGCGAGGAGCGCCCAGACGGTCGCCATGTAGAGGAAGGGGGCAACGGCGCTCATGCTGGCGGCGCGGTAGGCGGCGAGGAGAAGGACGTGGCCGGCGACGAGGAAGGCGCCTGAGCCCAGCGTGAAGAGCACGGTGGGAAGCGACGGCATCGTCAGCCGATCGAAAAGGAGGGCGGCGATGCCGGCGCCAACAGTGGTGATCGCTCCCGCCCCGACCGCGATCACGAGGCCGGGGATCTCGGCCGGGATGCCGCGGCCGATGAGGTCGCGGACGGCCACTGTGGCGGCAGCGGCAAGACCCAGGAGAACATAAGGGGAGAAGTTGGAGCCACCCGGTTGCGCCACCATAAGCGCGCCGATGAAGGCGAGGATAATAAGCGCAATCTGGATCGGGCTGAGCCGTTCCCGGAAGATCACCGCCGCGCCGAGAAGGAGCAAGAGCGGCGAGGTCTGGCCCAGCGCAGTGAGATCGGCCAGCGGCACGAGGGCGAGGCCGACGACCGAGAACATGGCGCAAACCAGTTCGAGCCCGTTGCGGACGCTAACCCGCTTTTCGAACATGCGGCCCGTATGGCGCCCGAAGCCGAGGGCAAACAGCAGCGGCAGGCCCAAAATGGTCGAGCCGAGGCCGCGCATGGCGAGGGCCTGGAACGGCGGCACCTCTTCGGTCGCGAGTTTGAGAAAACTGTCGTTGAGCGTGAACGAGGCGGTGGCGAGGATCATCAAGGCGATCCCCAGGCCGTTGCCTTGGAGGCGGGGCATGGGCGGGAGGTCCGGAAGGAAAGCGGCTCTCCATACCGGGGCGCGCGCAATTACGCCAGACGTGCCGAAGCGCCGGACGGCCCGCGGCCTCCGGTTGGCAAAAGGTAATGGTGCCCCGAGGCGGTGTCCGCCTCGTTTTTGTTTATAGGTGAGACAGAAACCGCCTCGGGGCGCCGGGTTTTCTGGCAGGCAGCGTCTTAGGGGTGGGTTGCTCCAGCCCCGTCCGCGGACCCAGGATCCTTAACGATAAAGACCCCTCCCGACTGTCGCCGGGCGGTTGATCGTTGCAACCCCATCATCACCCGGCTGATGGGTCTCACTGTATGGCAGTTTTGGGCGACGGGGATAAATTGGGCAAGTCAGGGTCCATCGGTGCGCTGTGACTTGGTGAGACGGTCAACCAGGGCAGCGCGCATGCGCAGCATACGGTCGGCCCGTCGCTCCTTTTCGAGCCTTGCCTGGGCATCAGCCCTGGCGGCCGCCTTGCTGCCAGGCCGGGGCGCAAGGCGTGCAACCTTCATGATGCCGACCCGGCCATCCTTCTTGCCTGGCGCCAGGTTCCATTGCGGCTCTTCGGTCGCCGCATTCCATGCCACATGGCGCTGCTCGAAGGCGATCATCGCCGTCAGCGCTTCGGCCAGCTGGCTCGCGAGGCCGTGATAATGAGGCGCCCCGACCGGCAGGGCAGGACGCTGACGCCGCTCGCGAAACACCTCTACCTCGAACAACATGGCCTCGGCCTCCGACCGGAGGTCATCGGGCACAGGCCGGTGAGGGCTGCGCGCAGCCATGCTTTGGAGCTTGCGGGCCAAAACCTGCAGCTTTGGCAGGAGGCTTTCGTGCCGCTCGGCCATGCGGCGGCTGATGGTGGAATAAGGTTTTGCGCGCATGGGCGTCTCCCGGGATCAAACCGGAAAGTGTAGGGGGCGCGATGGGGAGCGGGATAAGCGGCATAGTTTGGCAACGGCGGCGCGGCACCGGCGTTGTTTACCGGTTTTCTTCGGAGATGTTCATGCCCGCCTGGCTCATCAGTCTGCCCGCCCTTGCCGACCTTGCCCTGCTGCTCCTGCGCCTCGTGATCGGACTGATGTTTGCCCTATCGGGCTGGTTCAAGCTCACCGATCCCGAGCGGCGCGAGAAAATGGCGTCCTCGCTCAGCGAAGCCGGTGTGCCCAAGGCGCTGACGCCGGTCTTTTCCGCCGCCGAATTGGGTGGCGGCGTCCTCGTCGTGCTGGGTTTTTTTACGGTCCCCGGCGCAATGGTGCTGCTGGTGATCACACTCGGCGCGCTGGTGACCACTTCCATCCCCAAGGCCGAGGGCGAAGGCGTGCACAAGCTGGAAAATGTGCTCTACGCGCCGGAAACGCTGCTGGCGGCGGGATTGCTGGTGTTGGTGGCGGTGGGGGCCGGGGCGTGGAGTGTGGATCGGGTGCTAGGCTGACAACTCACCCCGCCTCACGGTTTTCATCGCTTCGGTGATTGCCGTGGTCTCGACGCTTACTCGCGTGACTCGACCAATAACGTCGACCACCTTCTCCTTATAATCGGCAAAGCGATAGGTGTTGAACTTTTCGCGGATGGTGGGGTCCTTGGGGGTCTTTTCCTTGTATTGGTCCAGTACCCATTCCACGCCCGAGCGGTTGCCGAGCTTATAGTCCCAGACCTGACTGGGCAGGCCAGTCAGCAGCGTCTCGCTGTCGAGGCGGATCGCGCCATTGTCCTTATCGGCCTTAAGCATGGCTTTAGGCGAGAGTCCCGCGCTACGGGCCTTCTCGTCCGGCGTGTCGATGCGGTTGAGAGGATAAGGCTCGACCGCTTCGTAGCCGATATGAAGGTCGAGCAGTTTTTGGCCCCATTCCACCCATTGGTGGAAATCGGGATAGAAGGGAATGCGCGGAAATTCGCGCTTGAGGTTGATCGCGTATTTTTCGCGATAGATGGGATCGTGCAGCACGGCATAGATATAGGCAAAGATGTCGTCCTTGGTGACACCCTTGCCGTAGCGAGCGATGAACTTATTCTCGCCCCAGCTGGTAATGTTGTCGATGCGCTCGCCGGTGGCGGTGTAGCGGTAGCGTCCTAGCGAGAACGTACCCCCATTCCCCTGTTTCAAGTACCCCAGATCGATAACTTGATCTGTAGCCAGCGTCGCGAGCGCCTTGTCCGAGCTTATGGAATAGAAGTTGATTGCTTGGTTTTCCTGCCTGTTAGCTGAAGGAAACAAGCTTTTCTGCGCATAGAATCGGTGAACTAATAGTGGTGCGAAGTTGACCCATCTGCGGCCGAAGGGGCGATATGCCGCCTCACCGAAAACTGGCGGCCAGATAGACAATGCCACAGAATTGCGAACTGCCTTTTCTAGCTCGCTCGTCCATTTGATCGATTTTTCGAAGTTCCGGAAATCCTTGGGTGCCTTGTGGCCCATGTGGCTTGTGTAAACGTCCAAAAAGTAGGCTGACTTGGATGAGAGATTTTCTCGACTTTGGTCATACGCCCATTCATCACGATTAGTGCCTAATCCCAACGAGAAAAGCTTGAATACGGCCCGTTCGCGCGACGGCCATTTGGTGGCTTTGGTCTCCTTATCCGCCACCGGGATCAAGTCATCCCAATCATTTTCCGCCAGATTGACCCAATTACTCCGCTTGTCCGGCTCGACCCGTTTGAATGACAAGCGCTCGGCGGGGTTGGCTGCCAGGAATGCCAACTTTTCTTCGGCGGTGTCCATTTCTGGCCGCCGGGAATAATAGATGCGCCCACTGCCCTTCTTTCCTTTCCGGACGAAGAAGGAAATCGCCACACCGGTCTGGATGCCGAAGACGTTGTTTTTCGTGCCGGAGAGTTTGGGATTGGCGCGCACGTCCCCGCCTAGGTCGACCACGTAAATCTCGGCAAAATCCTGCGCCACGACCTTGCGGAACCCATCGAAGGTGCGGCTGTCGACAAAGCTGCGATTGGTGACAAAGGCCAAAACGCCTTCATCGCCTAGCCGATCCGAAGCCCAGCGGAAGAAGCGGGCATACATGTCGTAGACCTTGGTCTTCTGCGCCGTCGACTGTGCGATATAAGTCGACTTGATCGCCGCATCGATATGCGGATAGGTCCGGTTTTTGTTGTTGTCGTTCTCGTTCTGCTGGTTGGCATTGTAGGGCGGGTTGCCGATTACCACCGAAATCTTCTTCCGGTTCTGCCGCTTCACGCGCTCGATATTCTCTTCCGACATGCCAGCGAACAGATCATGCTGGTGGCCGCGCTTGATCCCCAGGCCTGAAACATTGTCCAGCGTGTCTACGAAACATAGGCTCGGGAACTCGGCATATTGCCCGGTGATCGCGGCATAGGTGGCTTCGATATTGAGGTTGGCGACGTAATAGGGAAGGATTGCCACTTCGTTGGCGTGCAGCTCTTCCTTGTACTTGTGCGCCAGCTTCTCCGGTTGCCCGCGAAAATGCTCCAGCAGTTCGCAGATAAAGGTGCCGGTGCCCGTGGCTGGATCGAGGATTTCCACGTCGCGATCGATCAGCGCCTTGCCGAAATGTTTTTGGGTCAGCCAGTCGGCGCCCTCGATCATGAATTTGACGATCTCGTTGGGCGTATAGACCACGCCCAGCCGATCGGCGGCCTTCGGATTATAGACCTTGTAAAATCCCTCATAGATGACCTTGAGGAACGCCTGCTTTTCCGAATGACGGGTAATCAGCGCCGCAGTCGACCGGATGGTGGCATAATAGGGTTCGAGCCCGCGGAGCGTTTCCCGCTTGGTCGCGCCGGTGAAGAACTTGCCTTCCAGAGCATAAAGCTGCTTGGCGATATTGTTTTCGCGGTGAAAGTCGTCCTCGTTGAAGACGCGGGTGAAAATCTCCTCAGTGAGAATGTGCTGGATCAGCATTTCCCGCACATCGGCATCGGTCAGCGTCGGATTGATGGTTTCCTTCGCGTGCTCGAGAAACACGACTGCCGCATCCTTGAAACCAGCATTGCTATCATAGGCGTCATTGATCTTGCCGCGCAGGGCCTCCAGTACCGCGGGCAGGTCGGTCTGGAACTGCGCCACGGCGCGCCGGAACTCCGCGATCTCCTGGCGCTCATAGCCAAAGAACAGGTTAAGCAGGCGCAACAGCTCATCACCGTCAGTCATGCGGCAGCGCATGACCGGTTGGCGGTTCTGGATCAGCACGGCCTCGCGGCTGTCCTCGAAGATGATGTTGTCCTGCGGGTAGCCCTTGCGCAGTTTCTTGTCGATCTCGACGTCTAGATCGTCGTCCTCGTCCTTGGCTTCCCAATAGCCAAGCGGCACGCGCAGATCATGCAGGATCGTGCCGTCGGGACGGATGCGGTTTTTCTGGGGAGAAGGGAATTCGTATTGGGCGATGAAGACGAGGTTCTTCTGTCGCGACCAGGCTTTAAGCAGGTCCTTGAAAGCTTCGCTGACCACGCCTTCGGTGTTGGTGCCGGAAAATTTCCTGAGGCGGTCGATCTCGTTGAAGTAGTCGTTGATCAGTTGCCGGCTCATGTGTCCCCCTGTCACAAACTAGCGTGGGCACTAAAGAAAGCAACAATTGTGTCTGACCGAACACCCCCACCTAATCTCCCCCGGAAGGCGGGGGAGGAAACTGGCTGATGGGTGCGGCGGCTGGGTCTGCCACGATGGGGCTCCTCCCCCTTCTTGAGGGGGAGGCTGGGTGGGGGTCTGTTCTTGAAGTGCGGAGCCTTCGGATCACGCCCGAGGGTGACGCGCGGTGGGAAGGCCCCTCACCCGGCGCTGCGCGCCGACCTCTCCCCGAAGGGGCGAGGTGAGAGAGGCATCGTGTGCTGGGCCCAGTCCGGGTGCCCGCTGCCTCTGGCAGCGACCCGGCGACTAAGCTGCCAAGGCGCCACTGGCGCCTCGGCTTGGCGCAAGCGCCAACCGCTTAATCGTCACCCATCTTCAGCGCCTTAATAAACGCCTCCTGCGGGATATTGACGTTCCCATACTGCCGCATCTTGGCCTTGCCCTTTTTCTGCTTGTCCAAGAGCTTTCGTTTACGGGTGGCGTCGCCACCATAGCACTTGGCCGTCACGTCCTTGCGCATGGCGCGGACGGTTTCGCGGGCGATGATCTTGCCGCCGATGGCGGCCTGGATCGGGATGACGAAAAGATGGGGCGGGATCAGCTCCTTGAGCTTTTCGCACATCTGGCGGCCGCGCGATTCTGCCACCGTGCGGTGCACCAGCATGGCGAGGGCATCCACGGGTTCGGCATTGACGAGGACGGTGAGTTTCACCAGATCGCCCACGCGATGGGTATCGAGCTTATAGTCGAAGCTCGCATAGCCCTTGGAAATGGACTTCAGCCGGTCATAGAAATCGAACACGACTTCATTGAGCGGCAGATCGTATTCCACCATGGCGCGCGAGCCGACATAGGAGAGGTTGTTCTGGATGCCGCGGCGATCCTGGCAAAGCTTTAGGATGGCGCCCAGATATTCGTCGGGGGTGAGAATGGTCGCCTTGATCCAGGGCTCGCGAATTTCCTCGATCTTCATCACGTCCGGCAGATCGGCCGGATTGTGGAGGGCAATGGTTTCGCCATCGGTGAGCGCGACCTCGTAGACCACCGAAGGGGCGGTGGCGATGAGATCGAGATCGAACTCGCGGCTCAAGCGCTCCTGGATGATTTCGAGATGCAGCAGGCCTAAAAAGCCGCAGCGGAAGCCAAAACCGAGCGCGGCCGAGGTTTCCATTTCGAAGGAAAAGCTCGCGTCGTTGAGGCGGAGCTTGCCCATGGCGGCGCGCAGCTCGTCGAAATCGGAGGCATCGACCGGAAAGAGGCCGCAGAACACCACCGGCTGCGCCGGGCGGAAGCCGGGCAGGGCTTCGGCGGTGGGTTTGCGGTCATCGGTGATGGTATCGCCGACATTGGTATCGGCGACTTCCTTGATCGATGCGGTAAAGACGCCGAGCTCGCCGGGGGTGAGCGCCTGGACCTCGATGAGCTTTGGCGTCTGCACGGCGACGCGATCGAGCTCGTAGACGGCGCCCGAAGCCATCATGCGGATGCGCTGGCCCTTGCGCATGGTGCCATCGATGATGCGGACGAGAACGACGACGCCCAGATATGTGTCATACCAGCTGTCGACAAGGAGCGCCTTGAGCGGGGCATCCGGATTGCCCTTGGGCGCGGGCAGGCGCGTGACGATGGCTTCGAGCACGCCCTCGATATTGAGGCCGGTCTTGGCGGAGATTTCCACGGCGTCGGAGGCGTCGATGCCGATGACGTCCTCGATCTGCGCCTTGACGCGCGGGATATCGGCGGCGGGTAGATCGACCTTGTTGAGGACGGGGACGATCTCGTGATTGGCATCGAGCGCATGGTAAACATTGGCGAGCGTCTGCGCCTCGACGCCCTGGGAGGCGTCGACCACGAGCAGCGACCCCTCGACAGCGGCCATGGAGCGGCTCACCTCATAGGCGAAGTCGACGTGTCCGGGCGTGTCGATGAGGTTGAGGACGTAGGTTTCCCCATCCTGCGCCTTGTAGTTGAGGCGCACGGTCTGCGCCTTGATGGTGATGCCGCGCTCGCGCTCGATATCCATCGAATCGAGCACCTGCTCCTTCATCTCGCGCGCCTCGAGCCCGCCAGTGGTCTGGATCAGGCGATCGGCGAGGGTCGATTTGCCATGGTCGATATGGGCGACGATGGAGAAATTGCGGATGTGGTCGAGGGGCGTGGTCATGGGCTGCTCCTAGCAGAAGCGCGGTGTGCGAGAAAGATGGTTTCCGTGGGGTTAACGGGCAACAACGCCGTGTTTTGGCGCGTTAAGGGGCATGCGCGTCCTCTGCCTGCCGATCGCCGCCCTCGTTCTTGCCACCGCGCCCGTCGCGGCGCAGGATTTTCTCAAACCCCTGGGCGATTTCGTGGAGCAATTGGCGCCACGCGAACAGCCGAAGCCGGCGCCCCGTGCCACGCCGCGCCCGCCGGAAGTTGCGCCACCGGCCGAAGAGCCACCGCCCTTGCCCCGGCCGCGGCCGGAGGAGGCGGATGCGGTGGAGGAGCCGGAGGAAGCGCCTGAGAAGCCTGAGCTGGAGCCGGAGGTTTCGGAGCCCGAGCCGGAGCGGGTGTATCAGACGGCGTGTCCGGCTTTGCTGAGTGGCGTGGTGGTGGGCGAAATGCTGCCGCCGATCGCCGAGGGCATTTGCGGGGAGCGGTCGCCGCTGTCGGTGACGGCGGTGCGGGTCAATGGGCGCGAGATCGGCCTATCGAGCCCGGTGACCACAAACTGTGAGATGGCCGGCGCCTTTGCCGATTGGGTCGGCGAGGTGGATGGCTATGCCACGGCGCTCGACAATCCCATCGAGACGGTCACGACCGGCACGTCGCTGATGTGCCGCGACCGGGTGGGCGGCGGCGAGGCATTTACGTCGGAACACGGCTTTGCCAACGCACTCGACATTGTCGGCTTTACGCTGGCGGATGGATCGACGGTGACGGTCGAGGGCGACTGGCCCGCAGAGTCACAGTTTGCCGGGCGGCTCTTGCGGCAGGCACATGGCGCGGCCTGCGGCCGGTTCACGACGGTTCTGGGACCAGAGGCCAATGCGGATCACCGCGATCACCTCCACCTTGATCTCGGCTGTCATGGCCAGACCTGCACGGCGCAGATCTGCGAATAGCGTGCCCGACCTCGTGGTTCGACAGGCTGACCATGAGGTCTCACGATCAGTCGCAGCGCGGGTGGTAGGCGGGGAGGTCGGCCCAATCGCGCAGGGGGAGGCGATCGGGCTGCGGGTCCTGCGGCTTGGTGGCGAAAAGTCGAGCGATGATCCGGCTCAGGATAGACATTTTGTGTGTCTCCGGTGCTTCGAGACCGCTACCATGCTCCTGTGACAAAGCCTCAACAATGGACAAGGTCTGCGCTCTATTATAGATAATCTATATGGCCAATCCCTTTCCTATTCCGCTCAATGCCCTGCGCGCGATCGAGATCGTAGCGCGGCGGGGTGCGTTGGCGCCGGCGGCGGAAGAGCTGGGGGTGACGGTTGGTGCGGTCAGCCAGCATCTGCGCCGGGCCGAGGAGCGGCTGGGCGTCGAGCTTTTCGAGCGGACGCCGCTTGGATTGCGGCCGCTTCCGGCTTTGCAGCAGGTGCTGCCGCAACTGACATCCGGGTTTACGGCGTTGGCGGATGGGCTCAAGGCATTGAGCGCGGCCGATGATGGCGTGATCAATGTCACAATGGGCAGCGTCTTCGCCTCGCGCTGGCTGATCTGGCGGGTGCACAAGTTCACGGCGCTCAGCGGCATCGAAGTGCGGCTCACGGTAACCGGCACCATGCTGGACCTGGCCCGAGCCGACATCGACTGCGGCATCCGCTATGGCCATGGCGATTGGTCGGGGGTCGACACGAAGCTGATCGGCGGGCGCGAGTTTCAGCCCGTGGCGGCGCCGGAACTGCTGGAGCGCTTCGAGGAACTGGATCTTGGCAAAATGCCGGTGATTGCCGACAGCACGTCCATGCTCGACTGGCCACTGTGGCTTGCCGCCGCGGGCCTTGCTCCCGAAACGCCGTTGAACGGTCCCGTCTATTCGGATGCTTCGCTGGCATTCGACGCGGCGATTTCCGGGCAGGGCGTGCTGCTGGCGGCCGACATGATGAGCGCCGATGCGGTGAGCGATGGACGCTTGCGCCGGCCCTTTGATCGGCCGGTCGCCGGGCTCAGCGGCTATTTCCTCGCTACGGCGAAAGGCCGGCGCGAAACCAAGAAGCTGCGGGCCTTCAGAGATTGGCTAACCGCGGAAGTTCCGGCCAGCGCCGGCGGCTATGTGGCGCAGCTCAACGCAAGAACGCCGCCGCCCGAAGGCGACGGCAGGGCTTTCTAAGGCGTGAAATCACGCGGCGTCGGCTCCATCCTCGAAGTAGAGGGTGAGATTGGCGCCCTCAATATTGCCGCCGATCAGATCATCGATGGCAAGGCCAGCGTCTTCGACGCCCTCGCGGAGCGTTGGGGTCGCCTCCACCGCGGCGCGCAAGGCGGCAACCTGTTCCTGGCTGAGCGTCTGGACACAGCCTTCAATGCGGACAAGCTGGACGGTGCGCACGCCCGTGACGTCCTCCGGGGCGACTGGCTCGCCGGCACCGAGTGAAGCAAGACCAGCATCGCAGCTGACATCGGCGACAACGAGATCAACGTCGATCAGCGCGGCAGGAAGGGGCGCGTTGAGGGCGCCATTGCCGTTGACCAGCCTGTTGGTGCTGCCGGTGATGCTCGAGGCATTGCCCGTCTCCGTGCCGCCGGTCGTGCCACCGTTGCCTACGCCGGTGTTGCCACCAGTGTTTCCGCCGGTATTGCCGCCGGTATTCCCGCCAGCGTTGCCACCGTTGTTGCCGCCGGTGTTCCCGCCGGTGTTCCCGCCAGTGTTTCCGCCGGTGTTTCCACCAGTGTTGCCGCCAGTATTCCCGCCGGTGTTGCCACCGTTGTTCCCGCCGGTGTTACCACCAGTGTTCCCGCCAGTATCGCCACCGGTGTTTCCACCTGCATCGGTGCCGCCAGTGCCCCCGCCGAGGGTGAGGTCGACATCGGCAACCTGCGTGTCACCGAGCCCGGCATTGACGAAGACCTGCGTGCCGCCATTCTCGGTGGGGCGGATGCCGATCACCGCATCGGAAGAAAGGCCCTGGTCTTCCAGCAGGTTCAGAAGGTCCGCTGTGATCAAGAGATCGTCGCCTTCCTTGCTGTTGAGCACGGCGTCGAGTTCAGCCAGCGACTCATCGCCGAGCAGGGCATCCACGTCGATGATTTCGATTGGACCAGTCTGAGCGCCGCCCGTTCCGGTGCCTGGATTATTACCCAAGATGCGGATGACAGCATCGAGGCGTTGGTCTTCGTCGGGCAGCAGAGCCAGGTCGATCTCAGCCAGTTCATCGTCGCTTAGAAGGTCGATGTCGAGATCGGCAAGGTTCCCGCCCAGCAAACCGCCACCGGCGGGGGTGTCGGCGTCCGAGGCGATATCACCAAGGCCGAGGTCGACAAAGAGCTGGGCATTGCCGTCATCATCATTGCGAACCGCGACCACGGCCTCCGGGGAGAGCCCCTGCTCATCGAGGGCATCAAGCAGGTCGGCGGTCAGCACCAGATCGTCGGTGCCATCGTTGAGCAGCAGATCGACCTCGGCCAGCGAGTCGTCGCCCAGCAGGGCATCGAGGTTGATGATATCGACACGGCCGATCGTGCCGCCGCTTGGAGCGCCACTGTTGTTGCCGAGCAGGCGAACGACGGCATCGAGGCGCTGCTCTTCGTTGGGCAGGAGGGCGAGGTCGATCTCGGCCAGTTCCTCATCGGTCAATAGATCGATGTCGAGATCGGCCAGGTCCGTGTCGATGAGGTTTCCGCCCGACGGGCCCTGGTCGGCAAGATCGATCGCGGCATCGACCACGACGATTTCGGCATCGCCGCCGGTGCCGATATAAAGGGCGACCACATTGTCACGATCGACGCCTTCACGATCAAGAATGCTGCCAAGTTCAACGCTGGCGTCGATGGCGGCGAGCAGTTCCTCGCGCCCGGCGCTGCCCAGGTCGATCAGGGCATCGACTTCGGCGAGGCTGTCTTCGCCGAAAAGCTCGGCCGTGTTGACGATGCTGACGGCGCGATCGTCGATCACCGCATCAAGGTCGATCCCGGCGAGGTTTGGCGAAGCGACGAAGTCGTTGAGGGCATCGAGGCGCCCGGCTTCCGCAAGCGCGGAGATGCGCAGGCCGACCAGTGGCTCGCTGGATCTTGGTGCGGGAGCGGGTGCAGGGTCTGCGGTGCCACCACCGCCATTGCTGCGCGGCGCCCCCACGGCGACGTTGGCTTCAACGGCGTCGTTGAGCAGGTCGGCATCAAGGTCGATCGACCGGTTGTTGCTGCGGCCCACGCCCAGATCGACATCGAGGAGGTTTCCGTTGCCCGGATTGGTGTTCGAACTGCTGCTGGAGCTGGAGGTGCCGACACCGACATTGGCGTCCACGAGGCTGTTGCCGCCCACGGTCGTGCCAGCATCCACCGTCGCGCCACCGGTGCTGACATTGGCACCGGCATCGACCAGGCTGGAGCCGCCGACATTGGCGTCGACGCCGACATTGGTGTCGCCGATGCCCAGATCGACGCCCACGCCAAGGCCGCCGCCGGAGCCGCCGCCGAGATCAACGCCCAGGCTAAGCTGGGCCTGGGCGGCCTGGGGAACTGTGATGAGTGCGGCAGCAAGGGCAACCGCAGAAATTTGGCTTGGTGTGCGCATGGCACATGCCTCCTCTTGGTTTATCCGTGGCTGGCCAACGCAGGGCATTTAGCCGCGGGTCCAACACACGTGCCGCTACGGAAAAGGGGTGGTTAACGCCCATGCACCAATTGCACGCGATGATGCTGTCGCAAGCAGTGGCGTAGGCCGTCGATGTGCATTAGCTTTCCAGAAAAAGGCGGCGTTTATGGACGATGTAGTTATTCTCGGGGCCGGAATCGTTGGCATTGCCACCGGCATTCACCTTTTGCGGCGCGGTCGCAGCGTGACGCTGGTGGACAAGAGCGAGCCCGGCCGGGAAACCAGTTTCGGCAATGCCGGCATCATCCAGCGCGAAGGCGTCCGGCCGCATGCCTTCCCGCGCGATCTCCATACGCTGATGCAGGTAGGCCTTCATCTGTCCACCGCGGCCCGCTACGAACCGCTGGCGCTGCCCAAACTCGCGCCGCCGCTATTGCGCTATTGGTGGGAAAGCTCACCGGAGCATTATCGCCGCGTGGTGGAAAGCTATGCCCCGCTGATCGGGCGCTCCATCATCACCCATTCTGACCTGATCATGGCGGTCGGTCCGGAGGCCGAGGCGCTGATCTCCCGCTATGGCTGGCACCTGGCTTTCCGCAGTCCCGACAAGCTTGCGGGCGAGGAAAAGAAAGCGCGCCAGGATCACGAGCGCTTTGGCATTAGCTACAAAGTGCTCGATTGGGCGGCGCTCAAGGCAGCCGAACCGGGCCTGATCGGTGGGTTGGCGGGCGCCATCCACTGGACCGATCCATGGACGGTGCGCGACCCCGGGGCGCTGGTGGGACTTTATTTCCGGTTGTTCGAGACGCTGGGCGGGACTTTCGTGCGCGGCGCCGCCGATGGGCTCAAGCCCGAAACCGACGGCTGGTCGACGCGGGTGGACGGTCGCGAGCTTCGTGCGAAACAAGCGGTGATTGCGCTGGGGCCCTGGGCGCCGGATGTGCTGGAGCCGCTCGGCTATCGCCTGCCGCTTTTCGTCAAGCGCGGCTACCACATGCATTATTCGGCGCCGGAAGGCGTGGAGCTCAAGCACCTGCTGCTCGATCCGGAAGTGGGCTATGCGATGGCGCCGATGGCACGGGGCATCCGCATCACCACGGGCGCCGAGTTTGCCATGCGCGATGCGGCGCCGACGCCGATCCAGCTCGGCAAGGCGGAAAAGGCGGCGCGGGAACTGTTTCCGCTCGGCGAGCGGCTCGATCCGCAGCCTTGGAAGGGCGCGCGGCCCTGCACGCCCGACATGATGCCGATCATCGGCAAGGCGCCCAAGCACGCTGGCTTGTTTGTGGGGATCGGCCACGCCCATCATGGCTTCACGCTGGGGCCAGCGACGGGGGAATTGCTGGCCCAACAGATGACGGGTGAGGCGACGGCGATCGACATCAAGCCGTTCCGGATGGAGCGGTTTATGGGGCAGTAACAGGCCCGAACGCCGCAGTTCATCCCCTTCTCCCCTTGCGGGAGAAGGGAAGGGGGTGCGTGGGATGGCTTCTGAGTCTCGAAAGCCCATGTTCATCGCCTTCTCCCCTCGCGGGAGAAGGTGCCCGAAGGGCGGATAAGGGGCGGGATAATACCCTCCGCACCGAGTGCGCGGATGACCTGGCACCCCTCATCCGTCTCGCTGCGCGAGCCACCTTCTCCCGCAAGGGGAGAAGGGAAGAGGGTTACCCCTCGATCAGCTTTTTCAGCTTGGCCACGGCCGTCGCGCTGTCCTCGCGATAGGCGATCGTGCCTTCGAACTCGCCCTGGTCATTGAGCAGAAACACCGAGGCCGTGTGGTCCATGGTGTAGTCGCCGCCTTCGAGCGGCACCTTTTCGGCATAAACCGCCCAGGCCTTGGTGGCTTTTTCGATCTCCGCCACATCACCGGTGACGCCGGTGACGTGGTTGGTCCAGGCGACATAGTCGCCGACGACCGCCTCGGTGTCGCGTTCGGGATCGACAGTGATGAAGTAGGCCTTGAGGTCCTTGGCTTCATCGCCGAGCGTCTCGTACCAGGCGGTCATTTCGGCCAGCGAGGTCGGGCAGACTTCGGGGCAATGGGTGAAGCCGAAAAACACCATGGACGGGCTGCCGTTAAGGCTTGCGCGGGTGAAGGGTTCGCCCGCGGCGGTGCGCAGCTGGTAGTCGCCATCGCCGAGGCTCGCCGCCTGGGCGGGCCGCATCATGGTTGTGTAAGCATAAAGCCCGGTGGCGCCGATGGCCGCGACGGCAACCAGGGTCCAAAGAACGATGCGCAGGTTTTTCAGCATCTTAGTGCCCATGCGTCGGAGCATCGGCGGCCGCGCCGCCGATATGAAGATCGAGCGTCACGGTGCCCGCCTTTTCGAAGGTCAGGACGACCGGAACGGTTTCGCCTTCGACGAGCGGGGCGGACAGGCCCATCATCATGAGGTGATAGCCGCCGGGTTCGAGCGTGACGCTGCCGCCGGCGGGAATGACGAGACCATCGGGCAGCTGACGCATCTTCATGACATCGCCTTCCATCGCCATTTCGTGGATCTGGGTGTCCTTGGCGATCTCGGCCGTGGCCGAAATCAGCCGGTCATCCTCGCTGCCGGTATTGACGATGGTGACGAAGCCGCCCGCCACCGGGGCATTGGGCAGGGTGGCGCGGGCGAAGGGGCCATTGAGCTGAAGGTCGCCGAACGTGATGTCATGGGCGAAGGCGGGGGCGGCGAAAGTAAGGGCCAGAACGGCAAGAAGCGTACGGATCATCTGTGATCTCCAGTGTGAAAGGGTCTGAACGAGGGATCAGGCCGAAACTGGAGGCGCTCGCGACTGGCCGACATGGTCGGGGGGAGTCGATTTGAGAAATTGCGCCGTTGCTGAGTAGGAGACCGGAGTGGTGGCGAGCACCGGCGCGAAAACGGGGGCGGGCGGTTCGGCGGCATCCAGCTGGTGCTTGGCAATGCCAAGCGCCGGGCAGGAGAGGGCGGCGGCTTGCCGGGGGTCGCCCTGTTCGTCCTCAGCCAGTTGCGCGCAAACCGACCAGCTGGAAAGCGTCGAGTAGCCCAGCTCCTCAAGATCGCGCTGCTGCGCAGCGGCCTGGTGCAGCGGCAGGAGAAGGGTCAGCACATAGATGGCCAGCACCGCCAAAGCAGTGCCGATTTCGCGCGTCATCCTGCGTGCCGAAAGAGCCATAAGCGAGCCATATCGCGATGGACGGCGCAGCTCAAGCGGCAAGCCGTCGCGGCAGCAGGTGGGCTTGCCTCCAGTTTGGAACGGTTCTAAGTTGCTTTAGAACAGTTCTAAACTACGAGACATCCATGCTCACTCTGTGGCCCGATTCCCGGCGCGACTTTTCCACCCTCTCGGAGCGCGAAATCCTGTCGCTGGCGATTGCCGCGGAAGAAGAGGATGGCCGCATCTATTCTGAATTTGCGACGCGCCTCGGTGATCATTATCCGGGCAGCGCCGCGCTGTTCGAAGCCATGGCGGCGGAGGAAGACGAGCATCGGCGGCGCCTGCTTGATCTTTATGTCGCCCGCTTTGGCCGGCGCCTTGTGCCGATCCGGCGTGAGCATGTGCGCGGATTTCTTATACGCAAGCCAGTGTGGCTGATGCAGTCGCTCAGCCTTGAGCGGGCGCGGCAGGAAGTCTGGGAAATGGAGGAGAGCGCCTGGCGCTTCTACCTCGCGGCCGCGGCGCAGGTGACCGATGCCGGCATTCGCAAACTGCTTGGCGATCTCGCAGCGGCAGAAAAGGGCCATGCGCGCCGGGCCGACCAGATCGACAACACGGTCTTGGGCGAAAAGGGGCGGGAGCAGGAGGGTGCGGAACAGCACCGCCAGTTCCTTCTCACCTATGTGCAGCCGGGCCTGGCCGGGTTGATGGACGGCTCGGTTTCAACGCTTGCGCCCGTCTTTGCTGCAGCCTTTGCTACTGGTGATACGCACCAAACGTTTCTCGTGGGCCTTGCCGCAGCAGTGGGCGCCGGCATTTCCATGGGTTTTACCGAGGCAGCGTCGGACGACGGCAGGCTCACTGGCCGCGGCTCGCCCATCAAGCGCGGTCTGGCCGCGGGCATAATGACGGCAATCGGCGGGCTCGGCCATGCGTTGCCTTACCTCATCGCCGATTTCTGGACCGCCACCGGCGTCGCTGGTGCCGTGGTGCTGCTCGAGCTTTGGGCCATCGCCTATATCCAGAAGCGCTTCATGCAGACCCCGTTCTGGCGCGCGGTGTTGCAGGTGGTGCTCGGTGGCTCGCTGGTCTTTGCCGCCGGCATCCTGATCGGCATGGCTTAGACGGCCACCCTCCGCCGCGTTGGCCCGTGCTTGGTCGCGCGGCGGACCAGCCAGATCAAGGCGGCCCCGACGGCAAAGCTCGCGACAAGGAAGCTCGCGCTTTCCCATGGCCCGCCACCTGCTGGCCCGAACACGACCTCGTTCATGATGCGGCCGGGCATGAAGGTGAACCAGCCCGCGATCTCGAGGGATAAGAGGTAGAGCGCCTGCATCGTATAAAGGTGGGCCCTGATGTTGCGCCGGCGCGCATGGCGCACGCCCAGCCAGAGCGTGAAGAGGGTCACGAGCGACAGGATGTGAATGGGGCTGAAGAGCCCAAAGGTCCGCGCCTCCCAGATAAAGAACGAACTCACCGCCGTCGCGATCATCAGGATGACCCAAAAGCGGCCGAGGCGCCGGTGACCGCTATCGCCCTTGCTTCGGAACAGCACGAAGCCGCCCAAAGCAAAGGCCGCGATGGCGGCATAGGCGTGGATCTGGATGACGGGGGAGGCGGACAGCAGCGGTTCGAGCGACATGGAAGTCTCCTGGGGTGAACTTGTGCTGCCGAGCTTTCCCACTAGAGTGCAGCGGACAACTGCCCTTACGCAAAGCACAAGCCCGCTCCGTGAATTTCACTCCCCTGCATTTGGCGCTTCGTGAAACGCAGGCCCTGGCGCGGCGGCCGCAGGCCTGGATCGTGCTCGGCGCCGTGGGTCTTCTCATGGGAATGGTCGGGCCGTTCGGCACGTTCGAAATGCCGGTCGTGCCGCGCTTGGCCTACTGGATCGCCGTCGTGGTCGGCACGACAGCGCTTTGCCTCGTCGTCGAGCGCAGTGTCGTGCATTGGCTGGACGGCCGCCTGCCGGCGCTTCTGGCCGCGGCATTGGGTGGCGCGCTCGGCGGCATCCCGATTGCCCTCTGTGTTCGCGCTTTCAATTTCCTCGTTTTTGGCAATGAGGGCGATCCGATGAGCGTCTGGGCTCTCCTGGCCTATTCGATCCCCATCGCTGCTTTGGTCACGACGTCAGCGCAGGTTTTGCTGCGCGATGAAAAGCCGGGCGGAGAGGCGGGCGAAAGCCGCGAGCCGGCATTGCTCGACCGGCTGCCGCGTCCGCAACGCGGGCGGCTCCTGCACATCGCTGTTTCCGATCACTATGTCGACGTCACCACCGATCGCGGCACGACCTTGGTGCTGATGCGCCTCTCCGACGCAATTCGCGAAGCCACGCCCGTGGTTGGCTTGCAGGTGCACCGCTCGCACTGGGTCGCGCTCGACGCAGTGCGGCGCAGCCTGCGCCAGGGCAGCAAGCCCATGCTGGAACTGGAAAACGGCACGCTTGTCCCGGTGAGCCGCAGCTATGCAGAGGCCGTGAAGGCGGCAGGATTGTTGTAACGCATTGCGTTATATAACGTGAAGCGTTATACTCTCTGGCATGATCGACAGCTTTGCCGACGGCGAAACTGAGCTAATTTGGCGCGGCCAACGCAGCCGACGTTTGCCGAGCGATATCCAGGCAACGGCCCTGCGTAAGCTGCGTCTGCTGCATGCTGCAAGGCGCATCAATGATTTGCGCGTGCCGCCAGGAAATCGGTTGGAGAGCCTTCGGGGAAACCGCGCTGGGCAATGGAGCATTCGCATCAATGACCAGTGGCGAATTTGCTTTAGCTGGGACGAAGGAGGAGCGCGCGATGTCGAAATCGTCGACTACCACTAATGAGCTTTTGCCCAATCCTCACCCGGGAGAAATCCTGCTAGAGGACTTCCTGAAGCCTATGAGTATCAGCCAGAACGCCTTAGCCCGCGGCATCCACGTGCCACCCAGGCGGATCAATGAGATCGTTCTGGGTCAGCGCAGTGTCACGGCCGACACCGACCTGCGCCTGGCACGTTATTTTGGCCTATCAGAGGGCTTCTTTTTGTCGCTACAAACCGAGTTCGACCTGATGCAGAAGCGCCGAGACATTGCGCAGGACCTCGAGAAAATCTCGCCCCGGGCAGCCTAACCCCGGTTTCGCTCCCGCGATTGTTCGGCTTGCATGACTTTGCGTGCCTTGGCTCTTTTGCCGGCAGTCGCGGCTTCGTCGCCGAGGTGGGTCGTGCCGCGCTGGCGGGCGAGGTCCATCTGCTTCTGCCGTTCCGTCGCGGCCTGGTGCTTGGCTTCGTCGCCGGCGCAATAGGGGCAGGACGTGCCTTCGTGGTAATCGGGATGCTTGCGGTCGGCCTCGGTCAAGGGGTGGCGGCAGGCGCGGCAGAGCGTGGCGTTTCCAAGCTCCAGCCCGTGACCGACGGAAACGCGCTCGTCGAAAACGAAGCATTCGCCCTGGAAGCGGCTCTGCTCGGGCGGGACCACTTCGAGATATTTCAGAATGCCGCCCTTGAGGTGGAAGACTTCCTCAAAACCCTGGCTCAGGAGGTAGGACGAGGCCTTTTCGCAGCGGATGCCACCGGTGCAGAACATGGCGACCTTCTTGTCGCGCGCCGGATCGAGGTTTTGCGCCACGTAGTCCTTGAATTCGGTGAAGTTTGCGGTCGCGGGATCGAGCGCCCGCTGGAATGTGCCGAGGCCCACTTCATAATCGTTGCGGGTATCGACCAGAACGACGTCGTTCTGGTCGATAAGGCTGTTCCAGTCTTCCGGCTCGACATAGGTGCCGACGGCCTTGGAAGGATCGGCTTCAGGCGCGCGCAAGGTCACGATCTCGGGCTTGAGCCGCACCTTCATTCGCAAAAAGGGTGCCGTGTCGGCAAAGGAATATTTCACCTCGGCGCCCTGGAGGCGTGTTCCGAAAGGGCCGGTGGTGAAAAGGTAGTCGGCCAAGGCGTCGATGGCCTCAGCCGAGCCGGCCACGGTGCCGTTGATGCCTTCCGGTGCCAGGATCAGCGTGCCCTTGATGCCGCGAGTGCAGCAGAACTGCGCCAGCGGCGTCTTCAGCGCCTCAGCATCCGGCAGGGACGCAAATTTGTAGAGGGCCATCACCTTGTATGGATGATTGGCCTGGGGCAGAGTGGCGGAAGCATTCGAGTGGGTCGCAGTCATTTGCGCCGCTCTTATCACCTGGCCAGCCCGGCGTCACGAGCGGCCGCAGCCACATAATCGGGAGAGAGATCATGACCTATCGGGCCGATCCGGCACGCTATGACACTATGCAATACCGCCGCTCCGGCCGTTCCGGGCTGAAACTGCCCGTGGTGAGCCTCGGGCTTTGGCAGAATTTCGGCGGCACGCGCGATTATCCGAGCGCCATGGAAATTCTTGGCTACGCTTTCGACCAGGGCGTGACCCATTTCGATCTTGCCAACAATTACGGACCGCCCGCAGGCTCGTCGGAAGAGCTCTTCGGCCAGGTCATGGCCCGCGATTTCCGTCCCTATCGCGACGAGATGATCGTTTCGACCAAGGCCGGCTACAATATGTGGCCGGGCCCCTATGGCGAGTGGGGGAGCCGCAAATATGTGCTGGCGAGCCTCGATCAGTCGCTGCGGCGCCTCGGCCTCGACTATGTCGACATCTTTTATTCGCACCGCTTCGACCCCGAAACGCCGCTCGAGGAAACAATGGGCGCGCTCGCCCATGCGGTTAAATCCGGCAAGGCGCTTTATGTCGGCATCTCTTCCTATCCCGAAAAGGAAACGCGCGAGGCGCATCGCCTGCTCAAGGAAATGGGCGTGGCGACGACCATTCACCAGCCGAGCTATTCGATGATCAACCGCTGGATCGAGAACGACCACACCATCGATGCCTGTGGCGAACTGGGCATCGGCGTCATTGCCTTTTCGCCGCTGGCGCAGGGCGTGCTTTCGGGCAAATACAATTCCGGCCGGACGGAAGGCACGCGGGGCGAGAACCCCAACGGCTCGCTGCGCGCCAGCCATATCGAACCGCGCGTGCTCGCCGCAGTGGACAAGGTCGGCGAGATCGCGCGGGCGCGCGGCCAATCCATGGTGCAGCTGGCGCTGAGCTGGGTGCTGCGGCGCAAGGAGATGACCTCGGCGCTGATCGGCGTGCGCACGCTCGAGCAGCTCAAGGACAATCTTGGCGTGCTGAACAATCTCGAGCTCAGCGACGAAGAGATCGCGGCAATCGATACGGCTACGGCGGAAGGGCAGATGGAGCTTCATCCGCGACCGCAGGGCTGGTTGCGGTAGCCACAAGGTTCCAAGTCGACCTTCCCTCCCCCTTGAGGGGAGGGATCGAGGGTGGGGGTGGTGCAGTGGTCTACTGATGGACCCCCACCCCCAGCCCCTCCCCTCAAGGGGGAGGGGAGCCGAACGCCAGTTGCCTCAAACCATCATCGACTGCAGGGCGCCCATGGCGGCCAGGGAGCCGGAATTGGTGGCGAAGGTGACCGAATGCATGGGCATGGAGACGTCGCCGGCGGCGAAGATGCCGGGTTTGGATGTCGCCTGCATGTCGCCGACCACGATCATGCTGCCGGTGGGCGTCGCCTTGGTTTCGAGTCCGAGTTGCTCGTGAAGGCTCGCTGACGGGTGGTTTTGCGGATGGGCATAGAGCGCGGCGAGCGCGACCTGCGTGCCGTCTTCCATGGTGACGCTGCGGAGCTGGCCATTGTCCTGCTCGATCGATCGGAGCTTGCCGTCGAGGATGCGGACGTTGCGCTGTTCGAGCTTGTGGCGCTCGGCTTCGATGATCTCATGGCCGTCGAGGATCAGCGTGATGTCGTCGGTCCAGTTGCTGTAGAGCACGGGGCCATGGAGCGACATGGGTGAGGAGTAGAGGAGGCCCCAGGGTTTCCCGGCCACTTCATAGCCGTGGCAGAAGGGGCAATGGATCACAGTCTTGCCCCAGCTTTCGGCAAAGCCGGGGATGGGGGGAAACTCGTCGACGATGCCATAGGCGAGGATCAGTCGCTTGGCGGAAAAGCTTTGGCCCTCGGCGGTCTGGACAGCGAAGTCGTCGGGCTCGCCGGAGACGGTTTCGGCTCGGCCGTTGACCAGCTTGATGGTCGGGTAATTGGCGAGCTGCTGGCGCGCGGTGGCGAGAAGATCGCTGGGCCGCGTGCCGTCGTGACCGAAGATATTGTGCGCCAATTGGGCGTAGCGATTGCGGTTGTGACCGGTGTCGAGCACGGTCACCTGGCGTCGCGCGCGGCCAAGCTGCATGGCGGCGGTGAGGCCGGCAAAGCTGCCGCCGATGATAAGGACGTCGTCCATTTTATTCTCCTATGGGCGAGCGCAAGCGGTCGGGCGCCGGGCACCCGTAATGCGCTCCGGTGTGAATGGTTCAGCCGAGGCGGGGAAAGCCATGGCTGAGGGCTTCGCCGGCAATGTCGCTGAGCCGGGTTCGCGCGAGGCGCGCCGCGAGCAGGGCTTCGGCATCGTCCAAGAAGTCGGTCATGACCCGATCGACCTGGCGGACGATGGAACACGCCTTGTCGCCCGGATCGCTTTCAGTTCGGACAAGGAGGCGCTCGCCCATGGCTTCATAGACCTGGCGCAGGGTGATCTCCTCTGCCTGACGGCTGAGGGTCCAGCCGCCATTGGGACCCTTGCTGGCACCGACGATGTCGGCGTCGCGGAGTTCGCCCAGCACCCGCCGCACCACGACCGGATTGGTCATGAGGCAGGTGGCCAGAGCCGCCGAGGTGAGCGACTTGCCCGGCTGGGCCTGGAGGTGCACCAGCGCATGGAGGGCTATGGAAAGGCGGCTCGAGCGTTTCATGTAACTTTATTTGTTACACATTAGCCCTCTCGTCAAGAGTGCGTTTCGCGAAAGTTCTCCGCTGGGGTAGGATGAGCCGTCCCGTGGAGGTCCGAATGATCCGCTTTGCTGCCGTTTTTGTCTTGAGCCTTCTTGGAGTTGTGCCTGGATTGGCGTTCGACGAGGCTAGCCAAGCGGCGATTGATGGTATGAAGCGCGGCAAGGCGGTGCCGATCACGGCGGTGACCGAACTGATGAAGGGCGCCCAGATGTGGTGCTACAACCAGCGCGAAAACGAGTGTGCCTGGTCCGACATTTACCTCTCGATCAGCGGCAACGATGTCGAGTTCGAGATGTCCCATCCCTGGAATGATCTTATCGACATCAGCTATATCAATCGTGGAGCGCTCAAGGATAATCGCTTCATTTGCGGCAGCGGCTATGACTGGATCCCCTCGGTGCGCGCCTATGAGCGGGGCACCGGCTATGTCATCGGCGGCCGTACACTGGCGGCGCTCAAGCTCGAGGTCGAGCAGTTCACGACGGTGCAGCAGGAATTCGACTGCTTCGACTATGTGTTCGAAGCCGCCGACGATGAAGCGCAGACGGTGACGCTGCTGCAGCGCCAATATGAGGATGGCGAGACCGACCCGGCCAACGACGCCACCGTCACCCTCCATTTCGACCAGGCGACGGCAGCCGATCTAGGCTGGTACTGGTAGTTACGCTTCCAGTGGTGCCGGGCGTTCGACCGGGGTCTTGATCTCGACCGTCTGGCCTTCGCGGGCGGCGTGTTCGAAGGCTTCCATGACTTCAAGAACGTGGAGCGCCAGGTCGCCATTGGCACGATGCGGACGGTTCTCGATGATGGCGCTGGCCATGTCGGCAACGCCGAGCGAGCGGTAATTGCCATCGGCATAGGGCCGCGTGACCTTGACCGGTGTCCATTGTTCCTCGCGGCCGCGCTTGCGGGTTTCCACCACGCCGCCGAAGAAATTGGGGTCGGGCACGATCAGCGTCTGCTCTGTGCCATAAAGTTCGAGTGGCACATGCTTGTGGGCAGCGACGTCAAAGCTCATGCCGATCTGGACGATTGCGCCATTGCTAAAGCCGAGCGAGCCGGTGACATGCGTGTCGACCTTGACCGGCATGGTCTGGCCGCGCTTGGGCTCGGAGGTGATGGTGCGTTCGCTCCTGAGGCGCGATGCCATGGCCGAGACGCGGGCGACCGGGCCGAGGAGATTGACGAGGTCGGTGATGTAATAAGGGCCCATGTCGAGCATGGGGCCGCCGCCGAGATCGTAATAAAAGGCCGGATCGGGATGCCAGCTTTCGTGACCGGGGCATTGAAAGAAGGCAGTGCCGCCGACGATCTGGCCGAGCACGCCGCTATCGACCACAGCGCGTGCCTCTTGGTGCGAGCCGCCCAGAAAGGTGTCTGGTGCCGAGCCGATGCGCAGCCCGGCAGCATTGGCGGCATCAAGCAGCTTGCGGCCTTCGGCGAAGGTGATGCCGAGCGGCTTTTCCGAATAAACATGCTTGCCGGCTTGTAGGGCACGAAGGCCGACCTCGACATGGGCGCGCGGGATGGTGAGGTTGACCACAAGGTCGATCTCGGGATCGGCCAGCATCTGCTCGACCGTCAGCGCACGCAGTCCGAACTCGGCCGCGCGGGCCGAAGCGGCTTCGTCGCGCATGTCCGAGAGGGCCTTGATGTCGAGCACCGGAAAGCCCGGCATCCCATCCTTGCCCAGAATGGCCTTGAGATAAGCCGAAGAAATATTGCCGGTGCCGATGAACCCAACACCCAGGCGCTTGCCGCTCATGAAACACTCCTCCTAGAGGTACGTGCGTCAAACTAGCGGCAAGCGCAGGGAGTCGGGAAGGGGTTTTCGTTACTGCGCTTGAGCCTTGAGCCATTCCGGATCGGGCTCGATGGCGGTGATGACATCGACCAGAATGCCATTGGGATCCGAGACGATAACGTGGCGCTGTCCGAAGACTTCATCGCGAAGAGGCTGCGCGATGGTTGCACCGGCGGCTTCGAGGCGCTGGGCTTCGGCGGCGGCGTCATCGACATAAAAGCTCAGGATCACGCCGCTCGAGGGTGTGCGGCCCACGGCAGGAATGCTGTCGTGATTGAAGTCCATAACGGCCAATTCGAAGAGGCCATCACCCTGGCCGCGCAGGTGCACATACCAGTCGCTTTCGAACACCGGGGTGAAGCCGAACATGTCGCAGTAATATTGCGCGGTCGCCGCAACGTCGAGCACCTGGAGCAGCGGGAACAAGCTAGAAAATTTCATTGGTCGTCTCCTTGCATGGTTGAAGGTGAAGATACATACTGCATGTATCTAACATAAACATACAGGCTGCATGTATGCAAGAGGAAAAGCGCACTCAGGAAGAGCGCCGCGAGGCGACCAAAGCGGCGTTGCTGTCGGCAGCGCGAAAACTGTTCGCGGACAAAGGCTACGCAGCGACGGCGACGCCGGAGATCGTGGCAGAGGCAGGGGTAACCCGCGGTGCGCTTTATCACCACTTCGCGGACAAGCTGGCGCTATTCGAGGCCGTGGTCGAAGAGGAACATCGTGCCGTTGCGGAAGCGATTACTGCCGTCTGCGATGGTGCGGCGGCGCCGCCGGATATGATCGACGCGCTCGTTGCGGGTGGGGAAGGGTTTCTTGCCGCAATGCAGGATGAGGGCCGCCGCCGCATCATGTTGATCGATGCGCCGGCTGTGATCAGCCGGGAGGCACTCGACCGCATCAATCAGCGCTACGGTCAGCGCACGCTGGTGGAGGGGGTGCAATGCGCCGTGGATGCGGGCGTGATCGGAGATGTTGCCGTGGAGCCGACGGCGCAACTGCTCGGCGCGCTCTTCGACCGGGCAGCGTTGGCGCCTTCTGGTGAGCTCGATGCCTATAGGCAATCCATGGAGCGGGTGATCCGCGGCCTGCGCAAATGAAAAGCGGGGCTTTCGCCCCGCTTTGAGTATTTAGAACACGATGGCCAGGATGATGATCAGCCAGATCGGCACGCCCAGGAGCCAGAGACCAAGACCTTTAAGCATAGGTTTTTCCTTTCTCTGTGCTTAGAAGCGGCGGAACACGTCGGAGAAGACGGTTTCCTTGTCACGGTGGTTGCCACCCTTCTGAGCGGCCCAATAAGCGCCGATTGCAGCTGCAAGCGACGAGGCGGCAAGGAGGAAGGCAGCGATGATTGCCGTGTTGCGGGCAATGCGAGCCGCTTCGATCGCGTCCTGACGGGCCTCTTCGATGCTGGTGCTGACCTGATCGACGCGGGCCTGCGCTTCTTCCGGCGAAAGGCCGGTATTGGCGGCAACGACCTGGGCCAGGTAGGTGCGGTCGGCTTCGGCAACGGTGCCATCGCCAAGTGCAGCCTGGGCAAAGATGCGGCCGGCTTCAGCGCGCGAACCTTCAGCATCTGGCGCCGTGTTGCCACGGAACAGGGTGTCGATGAAGTAGGCGTTGGGATCGATGGCGTCGAGCGAGCCTTCAGCAGCATTGGAGGCGGCGTTCGTGGCCGTCGAAGCAACATTGCCAACGGTGGTTGCGGCAGCGCCAATGCCCGAAAGGGCAAGCACGGCACCGACGATCATCGAGCCGCCCCAGACGAGAAGGCCATGAGCGCCATCGCGCACATCGCTTTCGTCTTCCGAAGCGTCGAAGTGTCGGCGGCGCAGACGGCCGGCAAGATAGCCGCCAGCCATGAAGCTCGAAATCTGGACCCAGAGGAACCAGCTGGCAGCGGCGATGGCAACCAGGATCGGCGATGCGCCTTCGCGGGCATCGAAATCAACGAGGTTGAGGCCGATGGCGGAGCCAAAGGTGATCAGAACGAGAGAGACCGCCGAGGCAAAAACGATGCCGGCGATGATCGACGCCCAATCGACATAGCTTGATGTGTCGCGCTGGGAGCCGGTTGCGGTTTCGACGACAGCAATGCCGCCGGGTGCTTCAATAGTCATGTCGGTGTCCTCCTGGACTTGATGGCTCAAGCGAGGCCGATGAAGGAGAGGATTGCCATGACGATGACGATGAGACCGACGATATAGATGATGCTGTTCATTGGAGAAGCCCTCTCAAGGTTGACGCAGAGACCGATCAACTATGCGGGAGCGCGAATCGTTCCGGGGTTGCAACCGTCGATGCGCAAAAAAGCAGCAGGCCGGGATCGCTCCCGGCCTGCTGTTAACCTCTTGTAAGCTTTAGCTTAGTTCAGGGCGTCCGTCACGGCAGTGGTGAAGGCGCCTTCCGGCTCTGCCTTGATAATGGCCTGGTCCATTAGCGCCTTGACGGTACGATCATAGGTGGCCTCGTCGAGAGCCGGATCGGACGGATCGACGAGCTTGGAGACTTCCTCGACCATGTAGCGCTGGTGCGCCAGTTCGGCGGCGCCGGTATCGTCCATGTCGACGACGATCTGCGCGGCTTCATCGGGATTGTCGAGCGCATACTGCCAACCCTTCATCGAAGCGCGGACGAAGCGGGTATAGGCGTCGACCTTGGCCGGGTCGGAAAGCGTGTCCTCCATGACATAGAGGCCGTCTTCGAGAAGGTCGTTGCCCATCTCGGTATAGTTGAAGATGGTGAGGTTATCCGGGCCATAGCCGGCGTCGAGCGCCTGGCCATATTCATTATAGGTCATGACCGAAATGCAATCGGCCTGACCCTGGATCATCGGCTGAATATCGAAGCTCTGCTGGAGAACCGTGACGCCGCCTTCCGAACCGTCGGTCGGAATGCCTTCCTTGTTCATCCAGGCAAAGAACGGATATTCGTTGCCGAAGAACCAGACGCCCAAGGTCTTGCCCGGGAAATCGGCCACTTCGGTGACTTCCGACTCGGTCGGGCAGATCATCATCAGGCCAGAACGCTTGAAGGGCTGGGCGATATTGACCAGTGGCACGCCGGCTTCGCGCGCCGACATGGCCGCCGCCATCCAGGCAACGATGATATCGGCGCCACCGCCGGCGATCACCTGTTCGGGCGCGACGTTCGGACCGCCTGGCAGAATGGTGATGTCGAGGTTTTCCTCGTCGTAGAACCCTTTGGACTCTGCCACGAGGTAGCCGGCGAACTGCGCCTGCGTGACCCATTTAAGTTGCAGCGTCAGCGCGTCCTGCGCGAAAGCAGAGCTGGCCGAAAGCGCCAGAGCGCCCGCCAGAAGTCCGCCAATAAGCTTTTTCATTCCCGTTCCCTTGTCTTGTTACGCCCGTCCACCACGGACCGACGGATGCCAGAAGGTGACGCCCCGCTCGATCAAAGCGATCACCCCATAGAAGGCGGACCCCGCGATCGCAGCAACAGCGATCTCCGCCCAGACCAGGTCGATGGCTAAACGCCCCACCCCGGTCGAAATCCGGAAGCCCATTCCCACAACAGGCGTTCCGAAGAATTCCGCTACGATTGCGCCGATCAAGGCAAGAGTCGAGTTGATCTTGAGGGCGTTGAATATGAAGGGGCCCGCAGCGGGGAGCCGAAGCTTCATAAGAGTCTGCCGATAGGAGGCGGCATAGGTGGACATGAGGTCACGCTCGATGGCCGAAGCGGCATTGAGCCCGGCGACGGTGTTGACCAGCATGGGGAAGAAAGTCATGGCGACGACGACGGCGGCCTTGCTCTGCCAGTCGAAGCCGAACCACATGACCATGATCGGAGCGATGCCGATGATGGGTAGAGCCGACATGAAATTGCCGATCGGCATGATGCCGGCCTTGAGGAATGGCGAGCGATCCACAGCAATGGCGACGAGGAGCCCGGCGATGCAGCCGATGATGTAGCCCGGGATCACCGACTTGATGAAGGTCTGGACGAAATCGGCCCAGAGGATGCCAGTCGAGGCGGCAAAGCGCGTGGCAATGGCGGAGGGAGCCGGCAGAAGCACCGGCGAAACGCTGGCGCCGCGGGTGACGACTTCCCAGATGACGATGAGGGCGAGGCCGAAAATCAGCGGAATGACGAGGCCGGTGCCGGTTTCGGGCAGTTTTCCAGCGCGGATGGCTGCGGCGAGGCGCTCGACGAAGAGCCAGGCGAAGGCCCAGGAGGCGATCAAGGCCAACCAGTGATGCAAAGGCATGAGGCCCTCGGCCGGAAGCGACGCGATCAGTGCCCAGGCGCCGAGGGCGGCCAGCACACCGTCGAGCCAGAATGGCCATGGCAGAACAAGGCGTAGGAGCGAAAGGGTGCTAACGGCAAAGAAGATTTGCATCAGCGGCGCTGCGCCAAGCGTCGGCAGGCTGGCGGCAAGACCAAGAAGTCCGCAGCCGCCGGCGATCAGCGCCAGGTAAAGCTGCAGCATGGAAAGCGTCCGGATCATGCCCGAACCCCCGTGCGGCGATTGACCATGTGCTCGGCACGGCCGACCACGGCAACTAGGACGGCGGCGAGGCCCGCTGCGATAAAAAGCGCTGCCCAGATCTGAACTGTTTGTCCATTGACCGACCCGGTCAGGAGCCGCACGCCGAGACCACCACCGGCAGTGTTGGAGAGTTCGGCGACGATGGCGCCGACCAGCGAAATGGCGATGCCGACCTTCATCGAGGCGAAGAGAAACGGCATGGCAGCGGGCCAGCGCAGCTTCCAGAACGCTTGCCAGGGCGTTGCGTCATAGGTGCGTAACAGATCGAGCTGGATGCCCTCGGGAGACCGGAGGCCTTTGACCATGCCGACGACTACCGGGAAGAACGACAGATACATAGAGATCAGCGCCTTGGGCACAAGCCCGGTCAGCCCCACGGCGTTGAGCCCCACCACCAGCATGGGCGCGACCGCAACGATAGGCACAGTCTGGCTGGCGATAATCCAGGGCATCAGCGAGCGGTCGGACGCGTCATTGTGGATGATGGCGACGGCGAGAAGCACGCCGAGGCTCGTTCCGAAGGCAAAGCCGAGCAGGGTGGCGGAAAGTGTGATCCAGCCATGATAGGCGAGCGAGCGTTTCGACGTAGGCTCGAGGGCGATCGTGGCGTTCCAGATTTCGCCCGCCACCTGATGCGGCGAGGGCAGCACCGGCTTGTCCTGGGCCCAGGTCTGGGCGACGAATTCGGTGAAAGGGACGTTGGCGAGGTCGGCCCGCTCGTTGAGGCGGGTCTGCCAGGGCGCATTCATCCAGACCGATGCGGCGTACCAGATGACGACGATGGCAAGAAGGATGGTGAGGACGGGGAGGATGCGGTTCATAAGGGAGGGCCCCCCACCCAACCTCCCCCGTCAGACGGGGGAGGAGTCGCTCCTTGCTTGTTTAACGACTGTGCCACGCTCGCGATGGAACTCCTCCCCCGTCTGACGGGGGAGGAGGGGTGGGCGCTGCCTCGGCAAACTCGAAGCATCAAACCACTTCCTCATAAGAGTGCCCGGCCCGCAAGCCATCGCGCACGCGGGCCGCGATCTCCAAGAATTCCGGTGTTTCGCGGATATCGAGCGGTCGTTCGCGCGGCAGGGTCGAGACGATGACATCGGTCACCCGCCCTGGCCGCGGCGACATGACGACGATCTTGGTGGACAAATAGACCGCCTCGGGGATCGAGTGGGTGACGAAGCAAATGGTCTTTTCGGTGCGCGCCCAGAGCTTCAGGAGCTCGGAATTGAGGTGGTCGCGAACGATTTCGTCAAGCGCACCGAATGGCTCGTCCATGAGGAGGAGATCGGCGTCAAAGCTCAAGGCGCGGGCAATGGAGGCGCGCTGCTGCATGCCGCCCGAAAGCTGCCAAGGGTACTTCTTCTCAAAACCAGACAGGTTGACCAGCGCCAACGTGCGCCGGACGCGCTCGGCGCGATCGGCGCTGCCATAGCCCATGATTTCGAGCGGCAGCGCCACATTGTCTTCGATCGTGCGCCAGGGATAAAGCGCGGCGGCCTGGAACACATAGCCGTAGGCGCGGTCCTTGCGCGCGTTTTCCGGTGTCTGGCCATTGACGGTCAAGGTGCCCGAGGTTGGCTTTTCGAGGTCGGCAATGGCGCGGAGGAACGTGGTCTTGCCGCATCCGGAGGGACCGATAAAGGAAACGAACTCGCCCTTGTCGATGGTGAGATTGACGTCGCTCAGCGCCACGATGTCGCCGTCGCCGGCGGGAAAGGTGAGGCCCAGATTGCGCGCCTCCACAACTGCGGTCGTCTTGCCGTCCAAACCCTAGACCCCCGTCGCCGGAATGCCGGCCCGCTCAACCTTGCGCGGTGCGACGATTTCTTTCCACTGCGATAGCGCCCTGTTCACAGGGTTCTTCGCTTCACGGGCGACGAACTTGCCATGGCCGGGCTCGGTGCGGATCTCGTTTTCAATGATCGACACCTTGCCGCGCGAAAGAACGTAGCGGGGAAGGCCGGTGACCTCGAAACCTTCGAACACATTGTAGTCGATCACCGACTGCTGCGCCTTGGCCGAGATGGTCTTGCTTCGCGCCGGGTCCCAGACCACGAGGTCGGCGTCGGCGCCCACCATGACCGCACCCTTTTTGGGATACATGTTGAGGATCTTGGCGATGTTGGTCGAGGTCACGGCAACGAATTCGTTGGGCGTGAGGCGACCGGTATTGACGCCTGCCGTCCACAGCACCGGCAGGCGATCTTCGAGGCCGCCCGTGCCGTTCGGAATCTTCGCAAAATTGCCGATGCCATTGCGCTTCTGTTCGGTGGTGAAGGCGCAGTGGTCGGTGGCGACGCAGGAGAGCGAACCCGACTGCAGGCCGGCCCAGAGCGAGTCCTGATGCTGCTTGTTGCGGAAGGGCGGAGACATGACGCGGCGGGCCGCATGGTCCCAATCGGGGTTGAAATATTCGCTTTCGTCGAGCGTCAGGTGCTGGACCAGCGGCTCGCCATAGACGCGAATGCCCTTCTGGCGGGCGCGGCGGATGGCTTCATGCGCCTGCTCGCAGGAGACATGGACGACATAAAGGGGGACGCCGGCCATATCGGCCAGCATGATGGCGCGATTGGTGGCTTCGCCCTCGACTTCCGGCGGCCGCGAATAGGCATGGCCTTCGGGACCGTTATTGCCTTCGGCGAGCAGCTTTTGCGTCATGGCGGCGACGATGTCGCCGTTTTCGGCATGAACGAGCGGCAAGGCGCCCAGGTCGGCGCAGCGCTGGAACGAGGCGAACATTTCGTCGTCGTTGACCATCAGCGAGCCCTTATAGGCCATGAAGTGCTTGAAGCTCGTGACGCCGCGATCGACGACCTCGGCCATTTCCTCGAATACCTGCTCGCCCCACCAGGTGACGGCCATGTGGAAAGAATAATCGGCGCTCGCCTTGCCGGTCTTGTTGTCCCACATCTGGAGGGCTTCGAGCAGCGACTGATCAGGATTGGGCAGGCAGAAGTCCACAACCATCGTGGTGCCGCCAGCGAGGCCCGCGCGGGTGCCGCTTTCGAAGTCATCGGCGGAATAGGTGCCCATGAAGGGCATTTCGAGATGGGTATGCGGATCGATGCCGCCCGGCATGACATAGCAGCCGGTAGCGTCGAGGGTCTCATCGCCTGAAAGGTTTCGCCCGATCTCGACAATGGTCTCGCCGTCGATGAGCACATCGGCCTTGTAGCTGAGATCGGCCGTGACGACGGTGCCGTTCTTGATGACTTTAGTCATTATTTTTCTCCCAAGATGTCGGGCAGCTTCCCTCGCCCCTCCGGGGAGAGGGTGGCCGGAGCGAAGCGGAGGTCGGGTGAGGGGTTGCCCTGAAGCGTCGAGTGGATGGCGTGCCAGCACCCCTCGCGATTGCCCAGAACTTCATTGTTCCAGAAGCGCAGGACAGAATAACCACATGCGTTTAGGTGCGCCGTGCGGATTATGTCAGCCGCGCTTTCGTGCTGACCACCATCCAGTTCAATAACGAGCATTGCCTCGCGACAAGCAAAATCGGCGAAATATGGCTCGATCGGATACTGGCGGACAAACTTCCTGCCATCGATTTGGCGATTGCGCAGCATCTGCCAAAGCACGTGCTCCGCGTCTGTTTCGTTGCGGCGAAGGGTCCTTGCGCGACCGACAGCGCTCTTGGAAGGCTTTGAGCCCCTCACCCGGCCCTGCGGGCCGACCTCTCCCCGGAGGGGCGAGGTAAGAACGGCGTCGCCCTGATCAGTCACTCCACGATCTCCGCAGTCTCCACAACGGCATGGAACAGCACATCGGCCCCCGCCGCTGCCCAGTTCTTTGAAATTTCTTCCGCCTCGTTGTGGCTCAGTCCACCGACGCAGGGGCACATGATCATGGTGGCGGGGGCGACCTTGGCGGCCCAGCAGGCGTCGTGGCCGGCGCCGGAAATTATGTTCATGTGGCTGTAGCCGAGCTTTTCGGCGGCGGAGCGGACGCGGCTGACGAGGGTGGGGTCGAAGGTGACCGGGTCGAAATGTCCGACGGCTTCGACCGCGCAGCCGACGCCGAGCTCGGCAGCGATCTCGGCGGCCCGCGCCTCGATCGTGGCGCGCATGCCGTCGAGCTTGGCCTGGTCGGGCGAGCGGATGTCGACGGTGAAGACGACCGTGCCCGGGAGCACGTTGCGGGAGTTGGGGGAAAACTTGACCTGGCCGACGCCGCCGACAGCGCCGGGCTGGGCGGCCATGGCGACTTCTTGCACCATCTCGATCATGCGGGCCATGGCAAGGCCGGCATTGACGCGCATGGTCATCGGGGTGGAGCCGGTATGGGCTTCCTTGCCGGTCAGCGTGAATTCGAGCCACCAGAGGCCCTGGCAATGGGTGACGACGCCGATCTGCTTGTCTTCAGCCTCAAGGATCGGTCCTTGTTCGATATGATATTCGAAATAGGCGTGCATCTTGCGGGCGCCGACGTCCTCGTCGCCGACCCAGCCGATGCGCTCGAGTTCGTCGCCGAACTTTTTGCCGTCCTGGTCCTGCCTTCCGTAGGCATGCTCGAACGGGATGACACCGGCAAAAACGCCCGAGGCCACCATGGCGGGGGCAAAGCGGGCGCCTTCTTCATTGGTCCAGTTGGTGACGACGATGGGATGGCGCGTCTTGATGCCGAGGTCGTTCATCGAGCGCACGACTTCGAGCCCGGCCAGGACGCCGAGCACGCCGTCATATTTACCGCCCGTCGGCTGCGTATCGAGATGCGATCCGACATAGACCGGCAGGGCATCAGGGTCGGTGCCTGGCCGGGTCATGAACATGGTGCCCATCTTGTCGACGCCCATGCTGAGGCCGGCCTCTTCGCACCAGCGCTGGAAGAGTTCGCGCCCTTCCTTGTCGGCGTCGGTCAGGGTCTGGCGGTTGTTCCCCCCAGCAATGCCAGGCCCAATCTTGGCCATGTCCATGAGGCTGTCCCAGAGTCGATCACCATTGATGCGAAGGTTTTCTCCTGGGGCAGACATATGGGCAAAGGTCCTACTTGTTGGTCGGGAATGAGAATTCCGCGCCACCCTTGATGCCGGCTGGCCAGCGGGTGGTGACGGTTTTGAGGCGCGTATAGAAGTGGATGCCTTCGGGCCCGTAGATCGAGTGATCGCCGAACAGCGACCGCTTCCAGCCGCCAAAACTGTGATAGGCGACGGGTACGGGGATCGGCACATTGATGCCCACCATGCCCACTTCGATCTTGTCGGCGAATTCGCGGGCGGCATCACCGTCGCGGGTGAAGATCGCCGTGCCATTGGCATATTCATGGCCATGGATCAGGTCGACCGCGTCCTGGAAGCTTTCGCGGCGGACGACCGAGAGCACCGGCCCAAAGATTTCTTCCTTGTAGATCTTCATGTTCGGCTCGACGTCGTCGAACAGCGTGCCGCCGACATAATAGCCGTTTTCGTAACCCTGGAGCTTGAAGCCGCGGCCGTCGACGACGAGCTTGGCGCCCTCTTCGACGCCGCTATCGATGTAGCCCAGGATCTTATCGCGGTGCATCTTGGTGACGACAGGACCCATTTCGGCGTCCTTGTCGGTGGCCGGCCCGATCTTGAGCGATTCGACGCGCGGCCTCAGTTTTTCGACCAGCGCATCCGCCGTTGCCTTGCCCACCGGGACGGCCACCGAAATCGCCATGCAGCGCTCGCCGGCCGAACCGTAGCCTGCGCCCATCAGAGCGTCCGCGGCCTGGTCGAGATCGGCATCGGGCATGATGATCATGTGGTTCTTGGCGCCGCCCAAAGCCTGGACGCGCTTACCCGCCTGGGTGCCGCGCTGGTAGACATATTCTGCAATCGGCGTTGACCCGACAAAGCTCACGGCCTTGATGTCGGGATGGTCCAAAATACCATCGACCATTTCCTTGTCGCCATGGACGACGTTGAGGATGCCCTCGGGCAGTCCCGCTTCCATGAAAAGGTTCCAGGCCAGCATCGGCGCCGACGGATCGCGCTCGGAAGGCTTGAGGATGAAGGCATTGCCGCAGGCAATGGCCGCCGGATACATCCACATCGGTACCATGGCCGGGAAGTTGAACGGCGTGATCCCGGCGACGACGCCGAGCGGCTGGCGATCGGAATAGCTGTCGATCGAGGGGCCAACATTGCGCGAAAATTCGCCCTTGAGCAGGTGCGGAATGCCGCAGGCAAAGTCGACGCAGTCGATGCCGCGAGCGACTTCCCCCAGCGCATCGTCATGCACCTTGCCATGCTCCTTGGAGATCTCGCGTGCCAGGTCGTCGGCATACTGGTCGAGCAGCGCCTTGAACTTGAACATGACGCGAGCCCGCTTCATCGGCGGCGTCGCGCCCCAGGCGACCTGCGCCTTGACGGCGGAGGCGACCGCGGCGTTCAGTTCGTCCAGTGTCGACAGCGGCAGCTCCGCCGATTGCTCGCCCGTCGCCGGATTGAACACCGGCACGCGGCGCGTGGAGGCGGAAACGTAGCGCTTGCCGGCGACGGCGTTCTCGATGACGTTCATTATTCAATGCTCCGCAAGGCGCTGCGGACGCCGTCGATCAGTTCGCCGATCTGCGCTTCGGAAATGATCAGCGGCGGGGACATGGCGATGATGTCGCCGGTGGTACGGATCAGGTAGCCATCCTCGAAGCATTTGAGGAAAGCCGAGAAGGCGCGCTTGGTCGGCGAGCCGGCGATGGGTTCGAGTTCGACCGCGCCGACGAGACCGATATTGCGCACGTCGATGACATGCGGTTCGCCCTTGAGCGAATGAAGCGCATCTTCCCAGACCTTGGCCAGTTCGGCGCCGCGGGTGAGGAGACCCTCTTCCTTGTAGGTTTCGAGCGTTGCGAGCCCCGCCGCCGAGGCCACCGGATTGCCCGAATAGGTGTAGCCATGGAAGAACTCGATGACGTGTTCGGGTCCATCCATGAAGGCATCGTGGATTTCGGCCGAGACCAGCACCGCGCCCATCGGGATCACGCCATTGGTGAGGCCCTTTGCGGTGACCATGATGTCCGGAGTGACGCCGAAGTAGTCGGCGCCGAATGGCGTTCCCAAACGTCCGTAACCGGTGATGACTTCGTCGAAAATAAGAAGGATGCCGTGCTTTTTGGTGATGTCGCGCAAGCGCTGCAGATAGCCTGCCGGGGGGATCAGGACGCCGGTCGAACCGGCTACCGGCTCGACGATGACCGCGGCAATGGTCGAGGCATCATGAAGCGTGACGATACGCTCGAGTTCGTCGGCAAGATCGACGCCATGTTCGGGCAGGCCGCGCGAAAAGGCGTTCTTGGAAAGGTTGTGCGTATGCGGCAGGTGGTCGACGCCGCTCAACAGCGTGCCGAACATCTTGCGGTTGGTGACGATGCCGCCAACCGAGATGCCGCCGAAATTGACGCCATGATAACCGCGCTCGCGCCCGATCAGGCGCGTCTTCGAGCCGTTCCCCTTCACGCGGTGGTAGGCGAGAGCGACCTTGAGCGCCGTTTCGACCGACTCGGAGCCCGAATTGGTGAAGAGCACATGATCGAGCCCTTCGGGCGCGATGTCGACGATGCGGTTGGCGAGTTCGAATGCCTTGGGGTGGCCCATCTGGAAGGCGGGCGCGTAATCGAGCTCGGCGGCCTGCTTGGCGATGGCCTCAACGATTTTTGGGCGAGCGTGGCCGGCATTGACGCACCAGAGGCCTGCCGTGCCATCGAGCACGCTGCGGCCGTCCGAGGTCGTATAATGCATGTCCTTGGCCGCGACGAACATGCGCGGGCTCTTCTTGAACTGCCGGTTTGCCGTGAAGGGCATCCAGAAAGCGCTGAGGTCGTTCGGCGCAACGTTGGATGATGTGGGCACTGCGATCTCGCTCCCGATGTTTGGACCGGCTTTTTGTTTTGGGCCTTGACGTTGGCGCCTGAACCCAAGAAATTTTGACCAGTTGGAAAAATGTTAGCATCCCTATCCATTCCCGCAAGGCGAAAATGGTGAGCAAGAAAACCGCCGCAGCTGACACCGTCGACGCCAAGCCGCGGCCGCTGACGCGCATCCAGAAGGAAAAGCAGGACATCATCCTCGAAGCGGCGCTCGAGGTGTTTTCACTGCACGGTTTTCGCGGCGCAACCATCGACCAGATCGCGGCGCAGGCGGGCATGAGCAAGCCCAACCTGCTCTATTATTTTCCCAAGAAAGACGAGATCCACCGCCGGCTGATTTCCGAACTGCTGGTGACCTGGCTGGCGCCCCTCGCCGAGTTCGACGAGGACGGCGACCCGTTTACCGAAATCCGTTCCTACATCCGCCGCAAGCTCGAAATGGCGCGCGATTTTCCACGCGAGTCGCGGCTTTTCGCCAACGAAATGCTGCAGGGCGCGCCGCGCGTCAGCGAGATGATCGAGGTCGATCTCAAGAACCTCGTCGACGAAAAGGCAAAGGTGCTGCTGACCTGGATGGAACAGGGGCGCCTCGCCCGCACCGACCCCTATCACCTGATCTTCTCGATCTGGGCGACGACGCAGCACTATGCCGATTTCGACGTGCAAGTGCGCGCCGTGCTCGGCAAGGACCGCAACGGCGAAGGCCGCTTCGAAGACGCTGCGCGATATCTCGAACAGCTCTTCATGCACGGACTGACGCCGAAGGCGCGAAGCGCAGGAAAGGCTTAGGCGACGGCCTTGGCGACAAGATCGGGGTGCTGGGCGATGACGCGTACATAGGCAACGGCGAAATCCGGAGGCATCACTCGTGCCTGTTCCCAATCCCGCAATGTGCCCACCGGAACGCGGAAGCGACTAGCGAACTCGGCTTGTGACAAGCCCAGATTGGTCCCGGTGACGCGGATCAGGCGAGCGCGTTGTCCTTGCTCACGACCCTCGGCAGACACTGCCCGATCTTCGGGATCATTGGGATCAGCCGGGATTGCGATAAAGTCTTTGTCCACCTGAATACTCCTATCTGCTCCCGTACCAGATAGACCCTAGTTCGCTATGTCGGTATTCAGAAAGTAGGGTTGATACCGGACCAAAGCCCCTCCCCCTTGAAGGGGAATGTTTTGTTTGGACGCGCAGGGCTGGATTTTGCGCCTCCCTCCCCCTTGAGGGGAGGGACTGAGGGTGGGGGTGGTGCGGCAAGTCACTGAGGGACCCCCACCCCAGCTTTGCTAGGCCCTATGGGCCAAGCGCCGCTACCCTCCCCTCAAGGGGGAGGGAAGGCAGGAGCCGAGATTTCCGAGCAGGCACGCGATCGGAATGAACAGTCCCCCCTTTGAGGGGAGGGGTTGGGGTGGGGTGTCGGAAACGCTGAGGATTTGTCTGCCTCACGCATCCGGCACCCCCACTCTGGCTTTGCTAAGGCGCACTGCGCCGGCGCGCTACCCTTCCCCTCGAGGGGAAGGGTACGATAGAACCGACTCTTTGTTAGACCGGCTTGATCTGCTCGGCCTGCGCGCCGCTCAGCGGCTTTGCTGGCCCGAGCACCGCCTTTTCACCAAGCGGTTCGGAGTTAACGACGCTGAACTCGCCCTTGCCATCGATGGACGGACCCTGGGTCCAGCGGCCTTCCGGAGTTTCGGCATTCAGCATGTGGCTGAAATAGGCGTAGGAGAACTCGGTCTTTTCCTCGGCCTGCGGGTGGCTATTGGGGATCGGGAACACGTTGGCGTCGCCGCCGAGTTCTTCAAGTGCGGCCTTCCACTGGTTCTGGTGCATGGTGTCGCGGGCGATCAGGAACTGCAGCATGTCGCGCATGCCGGGATCGTCGGTCAGGTGATAGAGGCGGACCGCCAGGACGCGGCCTGTGGATTCGGCCATGACATTGGCGGTCATGTCGGCCGCGATATTGCCCGAAGCGTAGATGTGGCTCATGTCGAACGGCACGCCGTCGCTGTCGACGGGCATGGCAGACATGCCAGCAGACAGGATGTTCTTGAGGTTGACGCCACCCAGCACGGCGCTGGCGACCGGGTCCTTGGCGACCTCGTCCTTGACGCCAACGGGAGCGCCTTCGAGGTTCAACGCCACGGCCGTGGCGAGCATTTCAATATGGCCGAGTTCCTCGGTCGCGGTATTGAGCAGCATGTCCTTGAATTTCGGATTGCCGCGGGCACCCATGGCCTGGAAGAAATACTGCATGGCAACGCGGATCTCGCCTTCGACGCCGCCAATCGCCTGCTGCAGGGCGCGCGCAAATAGCGGGTTCGGCTTTTCGACGCGAACCGGATATTGAAGCTTTCCGTCTGTATAGAACATGACATTCTCCTGATGGTTTTGTCAGGCGGCGAACGGCTCATGTTTGGCATGGTTGCCCAATGTTAAGGGTGTTAGTTTTGTCCGGTATAACCTCGTGAGATCGCGCGAAAAAACGTTCTCCGGCGCGCCGTTAGCCGCCGCTCGCCTTACGGGGCGGGACTGGCTTTGGCTCTGCGCCATCTTTGCCCTCGCGGCTTTGACCATCCTCCTGCGCGCCAATATGAACCGGGCCGGGGGACCGTTTTTTGGCGACACAGATGACGCCATGCGCATGGTCGTGGTGCGTGATTTCCTCGCCGGGCAGGGCTGGTACGATCTGGTGCAGCACCGGCTCAACACCCCCTATGGCGCCGAGATCCACTGGTCGCGCCTTGTCGATCTGCCGCTTGCCCTGCTGCTGGCGCTTGCGCAACTGATCGCCACGCCTTCCCAGGCGCTGGTTCTTGCCGGTACGATCTGGCCGCTTCTCTTGCTGGCGCTGCTGCTCTGGCTTTCGGCGCGCATCACAATCGAACTCGTCGGCCGGCAGGGCCTTTTGCCGGCGCTGGTCTTGCCGGTGCTCAGCCCAGCCATTCTGGCCGAATTCAATCCGGGCCGCGTCGACCATCACAATGTCATCATCGTGCTGACCCTGGCCGTGCTTTTCGCCAGCCTCGTGGCCCTGCGGCGCCCGCTCGGGGCGTGGCTCGCAGGGATGTTTGCCGCCACCGCGCTCGCGGTCGCGATTGAGGCCCTTCCGGTTGCCATCGCCGCGATCCTGGCCTTTGGCTTTGCCTATGCCGCCGATGGCGACCGCCGGCCGGCCCTGCGCCGCTTCGGCCTCGGCTTTGCTGGTGCCATGGTCCTGCACCTAATGCTGGCGCGGCCGCCCGGGCGCTGGCTGGAAGCGGCCTGCGACATGATTTCGCCGGTCTATGTTCTGGCCGGGCTGGCCGTCGGCTCGGCCTATCTGTTCATCTCGATTGTCCGAGCGCCCCCCCAAGCCTGGCAGCGCCTCCTGCTGCTTGCTCTGGCCGCCATCGTCAGCACCGGCCTGGTCATTGCCGTCTATCCCCAATGCCTGGGCGGACCCTATGCGGCGCTTGACCCCTGGCTGCAGCGTAACTGGATCGCCGGCATCGTCGAAGCCAAGCCCTGGCACCAGTCTTTGCTCGACCTGCCCGCCTATACGCTGGCGGTCGGCATTCCCATTCTGCTCGGCGCCTGTGCAGCGATCCTTGCTCTACGGCAAGAGCCCGAAAAGCGGCTGGGCTGGTTGATACTTCTGACCTTTATCTTGGCCACTGCCGTGGTCATGCTGGCCCAGATCCGCGGTGCTCGCCTTGTGGTCTTGACCGTCACGCCCGCTGCCGCCTGGCTGATCCTTCGGGCGCGTGAGGCCTATATCGAGCGACCGCGCATCTTGCCGGCCCTGGGTCTTGTGGCCTCATGGCTGAGTTTTGCGGGCATCGTCATTGCTCTTGCAGTCACCGGCCTGCTCGGCCTTCTTCCAGATGGACGCGCACAGGAGGTCACCACCGCCCGAGCCAGCAAGCTACCCTGCCTTGCTTCGGGCAGCTTTGCCGACCTGCGTGGCCTGCCACCAAGCCGTATCATGTCGCCCATCGATCTTGGCGCCCACATCCTGCTCGAAACACAGCACGAAGTGGTCGCCGCGCCCTATCACCGCAACGAAGATGGCGTGCTCGATGCTTTTCGCTTCTTGAGCCGCCCGGCCGGCGAAGCCCATGACATTGCACGCAAGCGGGGGCTCAGCCTCTTCGTCACCTGCGAGGCAATGCCAGAAATGCACAGCGCCGGGCTCAAGCAGCCCAATACGGTGCTGAGCCTACTTGCCGCCGGCACGCCGCCCGATTGGCTCGAGGATGTCTCCCTCGGCGGACCGCTCAAGATCTACGCCATCGCGCGCTAGAACACGCCGCGAACAGAAAGGGCGCCGGAAGGATCTCCCGGCGCCCCAATCAGTTACTCGGCGGCAACGCCAACCCCGATGGGGCAGCTGACGCCGGTCCCTGCCAGCCCACAATAGCCATTGGGGTTTTTGGCCAGATACTGCTGGTGATAGGTCTCGGCATAGTAGAAGGGACCCGCCTCGCCGATTTCGGTCGTGATCGGTCCAAGGCCGCGCTGACGGAGAGCGGCCTCGTAAGCAGCGCGGCTTTTTTCAACGATTTCGGCCTGCTCGGGCGTCGTTGTATAGATCGCCGACCGATACTGGGTGCCCATGTCATTGCCCTGGCGCATGCCCTGGGTCGGGTCGTGCTCTTCCCAGAACGTCTTGAGCAGCTGTTCGAGGCTGATCACCTTGGGATCGTAGACGACCTTCACGATCTCCGTATGCCCGGTCCGGCCGGAACACACTTCTTCATAGGAGGCGTTGGGCGTGTGGCCACCCTGGTAACCGACGGCGGTCACGAGGACGCCTGGCAATTGCCAGAACAGCCGCTCGGCGCCCCAGAAACAGCCAAGCGCCAGGTAAATGGTCTCGGCGCCCTGAGGGTAGGGACCCTTGAGGGCTGCGTTATTGACGAAATGATTGGGTGCGATGGCCAGTTCCTGGTCCCGGCCCGGCAGCGCCTCGGCGGCAGAAGGAATGGTCATCGGTTTTTGACGGAAGAACATAGGATGCTCCTTTCAGCCAACTATACGCTGCGGCAGGGGAAAAAGTTACGCCGCTAGATCTGTTCCTGACGCAAGAACCGCTCCCGCCGCGGCCGCCTGCCCATCAGCGCAAGGACGATCCCGGGGACGCCCAGCACCGCAAAAGCTGGATAGGTCAGAATGTTCTGGAACACGACGCGCAAGAGGTCGGCAAAGAAGCGGCTTTCAAAGAAACTCGAAACCGCCTGCTGGCTTGGACGATGTATCTTCGCCCAGGCTTCGCCGAAGACGGTAAAGACCAGCTCGTTGGCGGCGAGGGACTTGGTGCCGTCGATCACAAGCAGGATCAGCGCCAGGCCGATCAGCCAGGTGCCCAAAATTCTCAAGACCAGCCGCATGCGATGTCCCTGTGCCCCATGACGGCGGAAAGTCCGCCGGCCCGTCTTCGTTCCACTTGGCGCGCCCACCTTGTGCCATGCCGGACGAGCTTCTCACAAGATAAGGTTGCTGGACAAAACAATCCGTTAGCGCACCCTGATGATCCCTTGCGCCCGCAACGATCCTGAGTATATTGCGCCACGCTCTCGCGGGCTTTCGGGTCCGCACCGGTTTCCAGGCTGGGCAGGGCGACGCGGAGAGATGGCCGAGTGGTCGAAGGCGCACGCCTGGAAAGTGTGTAGGCGGGGAACCGTCTCAAGGGTTCGAATCCCTTTCTCTCCGCCATTCTCATCTTCGATGTTCCCCTTTGGCACCGCCCGCTGCTTGATCCCGTTGCATCGGCCGGTACGGCTTGTGAACAAATCGAGAATACGGTCCGATAAGGCTACCCCGGCGAGGATCGATTCGTGCCTTCTGACACTGCCTATCTCGAAGCTCTTAATCCGAACCAGCGTCTCGCGGTCGAACATGGTGCGGGCCATGCCGCGCCCGGACCGTTGCTGGTGATTGCGGGGGCTGGGTCAGGCAAGACCAATACTTTGGCCCATCGCGTGGCGCATCTGATCCGTCATGGTGCTGATCCCCGGCGTATTCTGCTGCTGACCTTTTCCCGTCGCGCGGCATCGGAGATGAGCCGGCGGGTGGAGCGTATTGCCGGCTCTGTTCTGGGCCTTGGTTCCGGCGCGATCACCGACGCACTCACCTGGGCCGGCACGTTCCATGGCGTCGGGGCGCGGCTATTGCGCGAACATGCCCAGCAGATCGGTCTCGATCCGGCGTTTACCATCCATGACCGCGAAGACTCTGCCGACCTCATGAACCTGGTGCGGCACGAACTGCGCTTCAGCGAAACCAAGACGCGCTTTCCCGCCAAGGGCACGTGCCTTGCGATCTATTCGCGTGTCGTCAATGCGCAGGCCGATCTTGATGAGGTGCTGAAAACCGTCTTTCCCTGGTGCGCAATGTGGACGGCCGAGCTGCGAACGTTGTTTGGTGCCTATGTGGCGGCCAAGCAGGCGCAGAACGTTCTCGATTACGATGACCTCCTGCTCTACTGGGCCGGCATGATGGCGGAGCCCGCCATTGCCGCGCAGGTATCCGGCCTCTTCGACCACATCCTCGTTGATGAGTACCAGGACACAAACCGGCTGCAGGCCTCCGTGTTGCTGGCCCTGCGCCCCGACGGGCGCGGGCTGACGGTGGTTGGGGATGACGCGCAGTCGATCTATTCCTTCCGCGCCGCCACCGTGCGCAACATCCTCGATTTCCCGTCGAGCTTTTCGCCGGCGGCGCAGATCGTCACATTGGACCGCAACTACCGCTCGACCCAGCCGATCCTTGCAGCCGCCAATGCTGTGATTGATCAAGCGTCCGAGCGCTTCACCAAGAACCTTTGGACCGAGCGTCTGTCCGCGCAAAAGCCCATGCTGGTCACCGTCAAGGACGAAGCCGATCAGGTCGGCTATATCGCCAGGTCGGTGCTGGAAGCCCGCGAAACCGGAACGCCGCTTAAGCAACAGGCGGTGCTGTTCCGCTCCTCTTCCCATTCGGGCCCGCTCGAAATCGAGCTGACGCGGCGCAACATCCCCTTCGTCAAGTTCGGGGGGCTCAAGTTTCTCGATGCCGCGCACATCAAGGACATGCTGGCGGTGCTGCGCTGGGCCGAGAACCCGCGCGATCGCGTGGCCGGGTTTCGGGTCTTGCAGCTGATGCCCGGCATCGGTCCGGGCACTGCGGGGCGGATCCTCGATGCGCTCGGCGCCAGTGCCGATCCAGCCTGGGCCCTGGGGGAAGTGCCGCCGCCTGCAAAGGCGGGTCAGCATTGGCCCGACCTCGTCGCCATGGTCGGGCGCCTTGCGAGCCGCGAACTGAGTTGGCCGCTCGAACTGGGCTATGTCCGTCAATGGTATGAGCCACTGCTGGAAGCGGCTTACGAGGATGCGCCAAGCCGCGTGGCCGACATCGTGCAGCTCGAACAGATCGCCGCCGGGTATCCAGGCCGCGAGCGCTTCCTGACCGAATTGACCCTTGATCCGCCTGACGCCACCAGCGACCAGGCCGGCGTGCCGCTCAAGGACGATGATTACCTGATCCTTTCAACCATCCACTCGGCCAAGGGGCAGGAGTGGAAGGCAGTGCATGTCCTCAATGTTGTCGACGGCTGTATCCCCTCCGATCTCGGCACCGGTTCGGCCCATGAACTCGAAGAAGAGCGGCGGCTTCTGTATGTGGCGATGACCCGCGCCAAGGATGAACTCCATCTGCTGGTGCCGCAGCGCTTTTATGTCACCCAGCAGGCGCGGAACGGCGACCGACACCTTTACGCGCAGCGCACGCGCTTTATTCCACGGGCGATGACGGCACTGTTCGAGGACATCCTCTGGCCGCCTGTAACGCCCATCCGGGCCGGATTGATGCCCGGCCAGCCTGCCGTGGTGGACATGGCGGCCAAGATGCGCAGCATGTGGTAAGGGCAACAAGTATTCCCGGGAAGGACCATATGCGCAGCGACAATCAAATTCTCGTCCCGGGCGCTGAGCTCGAACGGCGTGTGCTTCGGGCGCTGCTCGACGTTGGGGCCAGCGCACCCTCTGCGGAGGCTGCCGTGCGGGCGCTGATGCATGCGTCCCGCGTCGGGGTGGACAGCCATGGCGTGCGGCTGGTCGAACACTATTGCCGCATGCTTGGCGGTGGGCGGCTCAACAAGGTGCCCGAACTCACGGTGCGCAGAACTGCTGTCGCCAGCGCAATGGTCAACGGCGACGATGGGCTCGGACATTATGCGGCCTACCATGCCGTGGAGCTGGGCATGGAAATTGCCCGCGAAGCCGGTGTCGCGGCAATCGGGATCGAGCACTCGTCGCACCTCGGCGCAGCCGGCGCTTATGCCGCAGCAGGCGCCGAGCAAGGCTTTATTACCTTTGCCACCACCAATACCGACGCCATGGTGGCGCTCTTCGACGGCGCCGAGCGGTTCCATGGCACCAATCCGCTGGCCTTCGCTGCGCCTGTGCCCGGCAGCCGGCCTTGGCTTCTCGACATGGCGACCTCCTCCATTCCCATGAACCGGGTGCTCTTGCACCGCTCGCTGAACGCACCGCTGCCGGAGGGCGTCGCTGCGGATGCGCAGGGCGCCGCGACCATTGACCCCGGCGCCGCCGAGATGCTGCTGCCGCTTGGCGGTGAAAACTATGGCTACAAAGGCGCGGGCCTGGCTGGGGTCGCCACCCTGTTTTCAGCTCTGCTGACCGGAACGACGCTCGACCCCGATTTCATCCCCATGTATGGCACTGAAAACATTCATGAGCCCCGAAATATGGGGCACTTCGTGCTGGTCATCGATCCCGAAAAGTTCGTCGGCGGAGCCATGTTCGGCCAGGCGATCATGGGATATCTTGCCAGTTTGCGCGGTGCCGCGGTGCGCCCGGGCGGTGGCAGCGTCATGGCGCCCGGCGACCGCGAATGGGCGGAGGCTGATCGGCGCGATGCGCAAGGCATTCCGATCGACCCCGACACGGCCCGCTTCCTCGTCCTGAGCTAGGATCAAGCGGTAAGCTGCGCCATCCAGTAGCCGGCAAGCGCCGCAACACCGCTGAGCGCAGCGCCCCAGAGCATGTCCACAAGGGACAACTTGGCCGACCAGCCTTTAAGCGTCGCCAGGTTGCTCATGTTATAGGTGCCATAAGCGATAAACCCCAGGGCCACACCAGCCGCTAAAGCCCAGAGCCAGGACTGCGTGGCAAGTGCCGGAACGATGGCAAAGCCCACAATACCGGCGACATAGAACAGGTAGAAAATTCCGGCCGGCGCCATGTTGAATTTGCCAAGCAGCAGCGGCCCGATTTCGGCGCGATAAAAGCCTACGGCGACAAGCGCCAGCCACAGGAAGTCCAGCGCAAGGAACACGGCGCCTGTGCCGGCATAGGCCGCAAGGAGCGTCAGCAGGCCGGGTCCCGGCATTGCGGTCTCCTAGATACCCAGGAACGGCTGCACGAGCCGCACGAGACGGCTGGTGAACTTGAGCGGCGCGTCGGTCACGGCAAGGCAGATGCAATCGGCTTCGGCATTGGCCACCGGCTGATGGGTCAGCGAGCCGTCGGCATCTTCGATATCACCGGGGCCGAACTGATCGATCTCGTCATGGAAAGCGCCGGTCAGCACCACGGTCAGCTCGCGTCCGCCATGGCTGTGCTCGGGCACGGGCTTGCCGGCCGGAATGCGCAGGAGGCGAACCTGGGTCTCGCGATCCTCCGTCTTGATCAGGATCTGGTGCGCCGTGCCGACCCTGCGCCATTTGAGGTCCGCCAGATCGGCGCCAAGATAGGAGCGCAGCGGCTCGGGGATCAACGCGCTTGGAGGCTGCACCTTGGGCTTGATTGGAGGTGTGGGTTCGCTCAAAAGGCGCGACTTAAGTGCTTCCCAGGATCGCTCATCCCCGCCAACCGGCTCGATGGCTTCCAGCAACACGCCGCCAGCAGCTTCCGCCACCGCGAGGTTCTTGCGGCATGCGCTGCACATGGCCAGGTGCGTCGCCACGGCAAGCGACCAGCCTTCCGACAGATTGCCCGATGCATAGCCGATCAGAAGATCGTCGTTCAGGTGATGACGTATGGTCATTGTTGCTCGTCCAGTGCAGCCCGCAGCCGTCCGAAGGCGAGCCTGATACGCGACTTGACCGTGCCGATCGGCAGACCCAGCCGGGCCGCGATCGTGCTGTGTGAAGCTTCCTCGAAAAACGAGAGGCGGATGATGTCGACCTGTTCAGCGGGCAGGCGTTCCATGGCGCGGCGCACTGCTTCCTGGCTTTGCCGCGTCTCGATCTGCCGCGGCGCATCGGGTTCCGGCTCGGCGCTAAGCGCCGGATCGTCGGGGTCCAAGGCTGGCCGGCGCTGCCGCCGCCAGGCGTCGATCCAGATATTGCGGGCTATCGTATAGATCCAGGCCGAAGCCGGACCGCGCGCGGGATCGTACTGCCCGGCCTTGCGCCATATCGCCAGCATCGTCTCCTGCATCAAGTCTTCGGACACCTGCGCATCGCGAGTCATCTTCAAAAGGTAAGCGCGCACCCGGGGCGAAAAGTCGCGGAACAGCGCTTCAAACGCGTCCATGTCGGAGGAGGCGGCGATGGCCACAATCCGGGCGCCCAGGTCGTCACCCGGCGAAGCGGAACTGTGCTCTGTGGTCACGGGCTTGCCCCTGGTCGGCGCAGGCACGGCTAGGCGGCGGCGCGGTGTTCGTGCCGCATCTTCGCATGGTCTGTCGACAGGGTAAATTGCCAGGGTCATGGCAGAGACTACGGAGGCTGCTTTGCGGTAGATCAACAGGGAAGCGAATAACATCGCGCCTCAGGAGAAAGCGTTTCATGCTTGCGCTTGATCCATGTTAGCGGCGCAGTCGTATGTGAGCCAAAGCAGATGGATCAAACCATGTTTCATGGAGCCGGCAGCTTCTCGAGTTCGGAGCCTGTGCGCCAGCGCATTGCAGTGGTCGGCAGCGGTATTTCCGGCCTTTCGGCAGCATGGCTCCTGGCTCAGACGAACGATGTCGTTCTCTATGAAGCCGATGACCGCGTCGGCGGCCACGCCAATACCGTTGATGTCCCGGGTACCGGGCCGGTCGATACCGGCTTCATCGTTTATAACGAACAGAACTACCCCAACTTTACGGCCATGATGGCCCATTTCGGGGTAGAGAGCCGCAAGTCGCGGATGTCGTTTTCCGCTTCGCTCGATCAAGGCGGCTTCGAATATTCCGGGGAGGGACTTGGCGGCTTGCTGGCGCAGAAGCGCAACGCCTTTCGTCCGCGATTCTGGGCTCTGCTGCGGGACGTGCTGCGCTTCTACAAGGAAGCGCCAGAAGTCCTCGACCGTCCCGATCTGCAGCAGCTGACGCTTGACGAATACCTCGTCACCCAGCGCTATTCGCAGTCCTTTGTCGACGACCATCTGCTGCCGCTTGCTGCGGCGATCTGGTCCTCGACGGCCAGGGATATCCGAGCCTATCCGCTTCTCGCCTTTGTCCGGTTTTTTCAAAGCCACAACCTGTTGCAGCTTTGGGATCGTCCACAATGGCGCACGGTCAAAGGCGGCAGTCGCGCCTATGTCAGCGCGCTGCTGTCGCGTTTCGCCGGAACAGTGCGATTATCGACGCCGGTTGTCAGCGTCCAGCGCGACACACATGGCGTTACGCTGGTCGATGCCAAAGGCGGCGCCGGCCGTTTCGACCAGGTCTTGATTGCCACTCATGCCGACCAGGCGCTCCGCATGCTCGACCAACCCAGCAAGGACGAACGGGAGCTGCTCGGCGCCTTTGCTTACACGCGCAACACGGCGGTGCTCCATGCCGACGCCGGGTTCATGCCGCGGCGCCGCCGCGTCTGGAGCAGCTGGAATTATATCGCTGTCGATCATGAGCGAGGCACCCACCCCCTTTGCGTGAGCTACTGGATGAACCATTTGCATGGGCTTTCGGGACGAAATCTTTTCGTCACGCTGAACCCGCCACGGGATCCGGAGCAGGAACTGGCGCGATTCGAGTACACGCACCCCCTCTTTGACGCGACGGCGATTGCCGCGCAGCAGGACCTCTGGCGCATCCAGGGCCAGAACCGCACCTGGTTTGCCGGCGCCCATTTCGGCCGCGGCTTCCATGAGGATGGTTTGCAGTCGGGCCTTGCTGCCGCCGAAGCCATGGGATCGCTGCCGCGGCCCTGGAGCCTTGCCAATCCGTCGAGCCGCATCACCCTCGCGCCGCCGGCTGCGCAGGCAGCATGAGCGGGGGCTCTGCCATTTATGTCGGCCATGTCGTGCACCAGCGGCATCGGCCCAAAAAGCATCACCTGCGCTACCGGGTTTTCTCGGTCCTGATCGATCTGGCTGACCTGCCGCGTTTGAACGGCTTGCGCCTCTTCGGTTACAACCGTCCGGCGCTGTTCTCCATTGTCGATCGGGACCAGGCTGATGGCGGTGATCCTCGCCAATGGGTCGCCCGGCAGTTGCGCGATCACGGCCTGCCGGGGCCCGGCCGCATCCGGCTGCTCTGCTACCCGCGCATCCTGGGCTACGTCTTCAATCCGCTGACCGTCTGGTTCTGCGACGATGCGGCGGGAAGGCCGCTCGCAACGATCTATGAGGTCCACAATACCTTCGGCGAGCGTCATACCTATGTGCTGCCCGCCGAGGGGGAACAGGCTGCGGAGAAGAGCTTTTATGTCTCGCCCTTTATCGGCCCCGATTGCCGCTATGAGTTCCGCCTGAGCCAACCGGGCGAGCGCATTCTGGTGGCAATCAACGAGACACAGGACGGGGAGCCGCTGCTTTATGCGGCCTTTTCAGGCAAGGCCCAGCCCTTCACCGACCGGACCCTTATCAAGCTCTTCTTTACGCACCCGCTGATGACGCTCAAAGTCACCACCGCCATTCACTGGGAAGCGGTGCGGCTGCTGCTCAAGGGCATCAAGATCCGCCGCTACACCGATCGGGCGAGAAGAGCCTGATCTACCAGTGGAAATCAGGTCCGTTCTCGCGGGCGCCCAGGAAGAACACATCGCTCATCAGCCGCAGCGGGGCGGCATCGACATCGCTCTGGCGCGTGTCGAGGAGGTCGGCGAAGCGGTCATAGATGCCGGCATATTCGCGGTCGCCATGTTCTAGGACAACCTCGCCATTGATGCGCAGGGTCCGGCCGCCGCGTTCGAGCTTGAGCTCGTCGCCGGTGCCGGTCACCATGGTGATGGTCCAGACTTCTCCGTTTTCTTCGAGCCAGTTGAAGCCCGCAGATAGGTCAGGCTGGTGCGGCTGGCCGGATTTGAAGCGAGCCTCCACGTCGACCGGGGTCTGCCGGTTGGCCGGGAATGTCAGCTTGGCGCTTTCGACGAAAACCGGGAAGGGCATGATCTTGGTGAAGATCGAAAAGGCATTGATACCAGGGTCGCAGACGCCGAAACCGCCGGGCTCCCAGACCCAGTCCTGCCCAGGATGCCATTTGCGCACGCTTTCGCGCCAGTCGATCCGGACGGACTTGACGTTCTGATCTGCCACGATCTTCTGCGTTCGGTCGACAGCCGCATTGTACTGGCTGTGCCAGGTCTGGAACAGCACGCGGTCGAGCCGCGCGGCATGGGCGACAATGTCGTCGAGCTCGGAGATCGTGGTGGTAGGGGGCTTTTCCATCATCACGTCCTTGCCTGCGTCCAGAGCCTCGCGAACGAGGGTGTGGCGAACGCCGGGCGGGGTGCAGATGGAAACAAGGCCCACCTCCGGCATCTCGGCGTAAAGCTCGGCGGCGGTTCGGAAAACCGGCACGTCGTTATGCCCGACGCCACGGCTGGAGACCGTCGCGGCCAGCTCGAAATCGTCCGAGGCATCAATCACCGGCAGATGCTGGTCCTGCGCGATCTTGCCCACACCGATCACAGCGATTTTGCGCTTGGCCATTCCCGAACTCCCTGAATGCGCCGGGTATAGAGCAGACCGGAGCCCCCGCTGCCAAGGGAAAAGTATGATTTTAGGCAGTGGGAGCAGGCGGCGGCGGTTCCCAGAGCTCGATCGGGTTGCCTTCGGGGTCGTGGATACGGGCGAAACGCCCGGATTCCGGCGTGTCCCACTCTGCCCGTGTCTCGATCTCGATGCCGGCGCTCCGCAGTTGATCCAACAAGCCATCGAGGTCATCGACCCTGAAATCGATCATCCACTGCTTTTCGGCCGGAAAGTAGTCGGACGTCTCCTTGAATGGCGAAAAGACCGTGAAACCAGCCTGTTGTGTCCAAAATTCTTCGACGCCAAGGTGCGTAGAATACCAGTTTGCTAACAGGCTGTTATCCTTTGAGCGGAAGAACACGCCGCCAATGCCGATCGCCTTTGCCATGCCATTCCTCCGTCAGGGTTGCGGCAGCATGGCATGAAGTCTAGCGGATGAGAATGGCGCGGAAGTCGTTGACATTGGTCCCGGTCGGTCCGGTCTCGATCAGGTCGCCGATGGCAGCGAAGGCTGTATAGGCATCGTTGTTCGCAAGCGCTGCCCTGGGGTCGATGCCTGCTTCACGCATGCGCCGCGCAGAACTGCCGTCGCAAAGGGCGCCGGCATTGTTCTCCGAGCCATCGATACCGTCGGTATCCGCAGCAAGAGCGGAAATGCCTTGAGTGCCGTCGATGGCGAGCGCGAGCGCCAGCAGGAACTCCCCATTGCGGCCGCCGCGGCCTTTGCCACGCAGCGTGACCGTGGTTTCACCGCCCGAAAACAGGACGACGGGCTTTTTGAACGGCCGATTGCGCAAGAGAACTTCGCGAGCGATGGCGGCGTGCACCTGGGCAACGTCGCGGGCTTCGCCCTCGATGGCGTCGGAGAGAATGGCAGCCTCAACGCCGTGCTGGCGCGCGAAATCGGCAGCCGCGTCGAGCGACAGGGCCGCCGAGGCAATGGCTTCAACGCTGTTAAGCGCAAACAGCGGATCGGCGGGCCCGGGCGGCAGATTTTGATCACCTGCCAGCAGGGTGCGGGCGGCTTGGGGCAAGTCGAGGCGGTAAAGTTCGGCTAGGCGCCGGGCTTCGGCGCGGTCACCCCTGATCGGGATGGTCGGCCCGGATGCGACCAGGGCCGGATCGTCTCCCGGCACATCGGAGACGACAAGCGTCGCGACCCGCGCGGGGGCGGCAAGGGCGGCCAGGCGACCGCCTTTGATGGTGGAGAACTGGTTGCGGATGAGATTCATGACCCCGATCGGCGCGCCGGATGCGAGGAGGGCTCGATTGATGGCCTGCTCGTCCGCCAGCGTCAGCCCTTCGGCGGGCGACGGCAGCAGCGATGAGCCGCCTCCTGATATCAACGCGACGACGAGATCGTCCTCGGTCAGGCCGCCGACCAAGGCCTTGAGCCGCTGAGCGGCATCGAGGCCTGCCGCGTCCGGCACGGGATGCGCGGCTTCGATGATCTCGATCCTGTCGCAGTGTTCGGCATGGCCATAGCTGGTGACAACAAGACCACTGAGCTCACCGGGCCAGGCCAGCTCGAACGCCCGTGCCATCTGGGCCGAGGCCTTGCCCGCGCCGACCACGACAGTGCGCCCCCGCGGTGGCGGGGGCAGGTGCCGGGCGACCGCAAGTGAAGGCTGCGCTGCGGCGACGGCATGGCGGAACAAGGCTTCGAGCAGGGTTCTGTCCATGCGGTTCAGTTCTGGGAGTCTGGATTGCGGATAGTTGTGGGCAGAGAGCTGCAACTTGTCCAGCATAAGCGACTTGTCAAACGGTGGACACATGGCTTCTCTAGCCAACCCTCGAGAGGTCCCATGCCGCAAAGATTCGCTATCTATTACGCCCCGTCTATGTCCGACCCGCTTTGGGACCGCTCCTCCGTCTGGCTTGGCCGCGATCCGGCGACCGGCGAGTTGTTCGAGGGCACCGTTGCCGGCATCGAACGCACCCGGCTCCTGAACCTGACGCAGTCAGCCAGCCGCTATGGTTTTCACGCCACGATCAAGCCGCCTATGGCGCTCGCCGCGGGGGCCACACTTGAAGATCTGCAAGGGGCTTTGACCGAGTTTGCCAAGAATGCGCAGCCGGTCGAGCTTGGACACCTGCGCCTGGCCGACCTCGATGGCTTCCTGGCCCTGGTTCCGACCGAAGAGAACAATCCGGCGCTGCAGGACTTTGCCGCTCATGTGGTGGAAAGCTTCGAGCCTTTGCGCGCGCCTTTAAGCCCGCGCGACTTTGCGGCGCGGCTGGCCAAGGGATTGACGCCGCGGCAGGAAGAGCTGCTGGAGGCCTATGGCTACCCATACGTTTTTGACGAATTCCGCTTCCATATGACGCTGACGGACCGGCTGGGCGAGGATGATCGGGAGGACCTCAAGAGCGCGGCGCAAACCTGGTTTGGTCCGGCCCTCGAAGAGCCCGTGACGCTTGATCGTCTCGTGCTGTTTTCGGAAGGGGAAAGCGGCAATCTTTTCGTGCGGCTCGGCGAGTACAGGCTTGGCCAATGAGTGTCTTCCGCAATGCCAAGATCGTCCTTGCGGATGAAGTGATCACCGGCAGCGTCCGCGTCGAAAATGGCCGCATCACCTCTATCGACGCGGGCCAAAGCCGCGAGGGCGAGGATTTCGGTGGCGATTACTTGATCCCCGGACTTGTCGAACTGCACACCGATCATCTCGAAAACCACTATCGCCCGCGGCCGGGCGTGTTCTGGGACCCCTTGGCCGCGCTCCATGCCCATGATGCGCAGATCGCAGGCTCGGGCATCACCACGGTATTCGACGCGGTGCGAATCGGCTCCGATGTGGATCTGCCCGATATGCTGGTCCATGCGCAGGAACTGGTCCACGCGGTGCGGTCCGGCAGCGAAGCGGGCTGGCTGCGCTCGGAGCACTTTATCCACCTGCGCTGCGAATTGCCCAGCCACGACGTGGTCGCCCATTTTGATGCCTTGGCCGATCATTCCTCAACCAGGCTGGCCTCGGTCATGGACCACACGCCGGGGCAGCGCCAGTTCCGCAAGATGGCCGATTACCTGCGCTTCTATGCCCCCAAGATGGGCAAGACCGAGGCGGACATGAATGCCTATGTCGATGCGCGGCTGGCCGAGCAGGCTCAATATTCTGCCGCCAACCGGCAGGCACTGGTGGAGCGTGCACGGGCAATGGGCATCGCGATTGCCAGCCATGATGATGCGACCATCGAGCATGTGGAGCAAGCCGAGCACGACGGTGTCGCCATTGCCGAATTTCCGACGACGCTCGAGGCGGCCGCCGCAGCGCATGACGCCGGATTGGCTATCCTGATGGGTGCGCCCAATGTCGTGCGCGGCCGATCCCATTCCGGCAATGTCTCGGCCACAGACCTGATGACCGCAGGTCTCCTTAATATACTGTCGTCGGATTACGTGCCGTTTGCCCTGTTGCAGGCCGTGTTCCTGCTGCCCAGCCGGGTAGCAGGCCTTGACCTTCCCCGCGCGCTCGCTACCGTGACAAGCAATCCGGCGCGTGCCGCCGGGCTCGACGATCGCGGCGAGATCGCGGTGGAGAAGCGGGCCGATCTGGTGCGGGTGGCAGCCGATGCGCCGCTGCCGGTAGTGCGTGGCGTATGGCGGGAAGGAAAACGGGTCAGTTGAGCGACAGGCCGCCGGGAACGCTGGTTCTGGTCGTCGGCCCCTCCGGGGTCGGCAAGGACACGCTGATCAGTGGCGCCCGGGTGGCACTCGATGGCGACAAGCGCTTCAGCTTCGTGCGCCGCCTAGTCACCCGTCCGGCCGATATCGACCTTGAAGACCATGTCAGCATGGAAGCCGACGAGTTTGCTAAGGCGGCGGCAGCGGGGCGCTTTGCCCTATCCTGGCAGGCGCATGGGCTGGACTATGCCCTGCCGATCGGGGTGGACACCGACCTGGCGCTGGGCCGGGTAGTCGTTGCCAATATCTCGCGTCACGCTGTCCCGACGGCGATCGGCAAATATCCACTTTGTCGCGTGATGCAGGTTTCGGCTGAAATCTCCCTGCGTGCAGCACGCCTCGCCAAGCGCGGACGGGAAAACCACGATCAGATTGTTGCACGGCTGGCGCGAGAAGGGGCAGCGTTGCCTGCCGATATCGAGCCGATCGTCATCGATAATTCCAGCTCTGTTAGCATCGGCGTCACGGCCTTTGTAATGACCTTGCGCCGCATCGCGGAAGAGTGAACCGAAGAGGCATCGGCGCGTTGCATCCTTTCGGCAGGCGCCGTCCCAGGCGCATCAACGAAGAGGGAACTCGTTCCATGGATGCACCAAGCGACCAGCGCCATGACGCAATCGCCACCGCTTTGACCGCAGAGATCGACCGCCAGGCCCAGGCCGGCGCGAGCCGCATCGATGTCGATGCCCTGGCTCAAGCAGTGGAAGATGTGATCGCCCCCAGCCCTCCTCTGGCGGAAGGCAAACGCCCATCTGAGCTGAATTCCACCAACGACGACTAAAAAGCTGCCGGTGGTCGTCCCACCGGCTTATTCAGGCTTCGGAGGCCCGCACCGCATCGCGGACGGCCACATGCGCAAGCTCGACATTGGCAAAGCGTTGCCCATCGATGGCGAAGGCAGGAAGCTTGACGGCGAGGAAGCGATAGCCTTCGGCATCCGGCACGACGACGCCCTGCGGCTCGCCGCCGACTTCGATGACGATGGGCTTGAGCCTTTCGGCCCTGTTCAAATTGTTTTCCAACATGGGTGGATTCTCCACTTGCGCGTCGGTGTCAGAGGCGCAGTCCCAGAAGGGATACTCGCCTCGTGGCCAGCGACGCAGGGTCTATTCGATTAGTGAGACGGTGGTGTGACGGAGGTCACATTCGTTTCGATCGACAGGTCCCGTGCCAACGTTTGGCGCAATGTTTGGAGCGTACTACGGTCATACACGCAGCATGGATCGTGAAGGTGTTCGATGTCGGCATCGGCATTCCTCTCCTTGCGAGTGTTGAGCGTTTGTCGCTACGGTCACCCAGCAGCAATGACAAGATAGCGAAGCCGTTCCTGCTCCGCCAGTGCACTTCATCGCGAAATGGCGATAAAAAGCGAAAAGTCCTGCTCGACTTTGGGATGAGAATGATATTCTGACCAGATTAGTCATCTTAACTTGGGACGTACCTGGCTTGCGCAGGGCCCGCTGATCTGGTGAAGTTGTAGGCCAAACCATCCCGCGAAGGCGGGTTCGAGGGGATTAGAAGTTGTCGCAGCAAGAGGATCCGCCCGCCACGCGCGGCAAGCGGGGGGTCAAGCCGTCCGGCAAGCCTACGCTCAAAACCATTGCGCAGATGACCGGGCTTGCGGTGACCACCATCTCGCGCGCGCTCAACAACGCGCCTGAACTGGCGCAGGACACGCGCGACCGGGTGCAAAAGATCGCCGCCGAGATCGGCTACCTGCCGGATCGCGCGGCTTTGCGTCTCAAGACCGGGCGCACCAATGTCGTGTCGTTGATTCTGGAGCCGGACGAGCAAATCTATGGCTTTGGCAGCTATCTGGTCCATGGCATCACCGAAGCGCTGCGCGACACCGCCTACCACCTTGTGATCACGCCGCTGTTCCGCAATGTCTCGCCCATGGAGCCGATCCAGCATATCGTGCGCAACCGCATGGCGGATGGGGTGATCTTCTCCAAGGCCGAAACCTTTGACGAGCGCATCCGCTTCCTGCTCGACAACGATTTTCCCTTTGTCAGCCACGGTCGCAGCCAATGGCCGGAACTGCACGCTTTTGTCGACTTCGACAACGACGCCTATGCCTATGGAGCGACCAAGAGGCTGGCGGAAAAAGGCTGCAACAAGGTCTCGATCGTTCTGCCGGACAGCGCGCTGACCTATACCGAGCACCTGAAGTCGGGCATGGCACGCGCGGCGGCTGAAGCCGGCATCGCCTATGAGTTTGCCACCGACATCAACCTTGGCAGCGCCACCGACGCGATCCGAAACTATGTGACCAAGCGGGCGCGGCGGCCCAATCCGCCCGACGGCTATGTTTGTGCTTCGGAAGTGTCGGCGCTGGCAGTAATCGGCGCGCTCAACGATGCCGGGCTCTCCGTGGGCGAAAAGACCCATGTCGTGACCAAGCAGTCGACCTCGATGTTCAAGCAGTTCCAGCCAGCGGCCGAGACGGTGCACGAGGACTTTGCCGAGGCGGGACGGAACCTGGGTCGCACCTTGCTGCGGCGGATCAACGGTGAAACCGAGGACCTGCAGTATATTTCAACGCCCAAGTTCGAGTGGGCGGACTAGCCCTCGATCTCCTCGCGCAACATTTCGAGCTCAAGCCAGCGTTCTTCGGCCGCAGCCTTTTTGGCTTCGGCTGCCTCCAGCGCTTTGGACTTGGTGGCAAAGCCGTTCGGGTCCTTGCTGTAGAAGCCGGGTGCTGAAAGCGCTGCGTTCAGTGAAGCGATCTCGGCGTCGAGCTTGGCAATGTCCTTGGGCAGGGTATCGAGGGCGTGCTTGTCCTTAAAGTTCATCTTGCGCTTGGACACCGGCGCTGCCGCGGCTTGCGGCTGAGCCTTGGCCGGCTTGGCACCCTTATCAACCGTGCGCGCCAGAACGCCGGAACCGCGCTGGCTGACCATGTCGGAATAGCCGCCGGCATATTCGGTCCAGCGCCCATCGCCTTCCGCCATGATCACCGAGGTCGCAACGCGATCAAGGAAGTCACGGTCGTGGCTGACGACCACCACGGTGCCGGAATAATCGGAAACCATTTCCTCAAGCAGGTCGAGGGTTTCAAGGTCAAGGTCGTTGGTGGGCTCGTCCAGCACGAGGAAGTTCGAGGGGAGGGCGAGGGCACGCGCCAGCGCAACACGCGCGCGTTCGCCGCCGGAAAGCTTGCCGATGGGCGTATTGGCCTGTTCCGGGGTGAATAAAAAGTCCTTCATATAGCCCACGACATGCCTGGGCTCGCCATTGATCTTGAGCGTGTCGCTGCCACCGCCGGTCAGGGCATCGCGAAGGCGCGTCTCGGGATCGAGGCGGGCACGGCCCTGGTCGAGCATGGCGAGCTCGAGCGCAGCACCGCGCTTGATGGTGCCGCTATCGGGTTCGAGCAGGCCCGTCAGCATCTTGATCAGCGTGGTCTTGCCGGCGCCATTTGGCCCGACAATGCCGACGCGATCGCCGCGAAGGACGCGGGTGGAGAAATCGCGGACCACGGTGCGGGCGCCGAAGCTCTTGGAAATGTTCTCCGCTTCCGCAACCAGCGCGCCGGAAGTGCGGCCTTCGCTCACGGCCATGGTGACCGAGCCGGTGACGCGCCGCTGCTCGCGCCGGTCCTGGCGAAGGCCGGCGAGACGCTCGAGGCGTCCGACATTGCGCTTGCGGCGGGCGGTGACGCCATAGCGCAGCCAATGCTCTTCGCGCACGATCTGGCGGTCGAGCTTGTGGCGGTCCTTTTCTTCCTGCTCCAGCACCTCGTCGCGCCATTCTTCGAACGACGAGAAGCCCTTCTCGATGCGGCGGGTCAGGCCGCGGTCGAGCCAGACGGTGGAGCGGGAAAGATCGGCGAGAAAACGCCGGTCGTGGCTGATGATCACCATGGCCGAGCGCATGGAATTGAGTTCGTCCTGCAGCCACTCGATGACGGGCAGGTCGAGGTGGTTGGTCGGCTCGTCGAGCAGCAGAACGTCCGGCTGCGGCGCGAGAACGCGGGCCAGCGCGGCGCGGCGGCCTTCACCACCGGAGAGCGTCTTGGGATCTTCCTCGCCGGTGAGGCCCAGGGCGTTGAGCAGGTATTGACCGCGATAAGGATCGTCGCCGGAGTGAAGACCTTCCTCGACATAGGCCAGCGTCGTGGCGTAGCCGCTAAGATCGGGCTCCTGCGGCAGGTAACGGATGGTGGCGCTCGGTTCGGCAAAGCGCAGGCCCTTGTCGTGCTGCACCATGCCGGCAGCGATCTTGAGAAGGGTGGACTTGCCCGAACCATTGCGGCCGACCAAAGCGATACGCTGGCCGGGGGACACAATAAGCTCGGCGGATTCCAGCAACTGCGTGCCGCCGAATGTTAGCTGAATATCCTGAAGCGAAAGAAGCGGTGGCGCGGCCATTGGTGATCCGGAAAAAGTCGGCCCGGATAGAGCATAGGGGCGACGTGATATCAATGCGGGGGAAAGCAAAGGCCGGTCAGGACGTTGAGGATCCTAACCGGCCCGGGGAGACGGTAGCAGCAAGCCTCCGTCACATTTGGCACTCGGACCCACAGGCCCCAAGGGGTCGCAGCGCCATGGCAACCATCAATCATCTTTAAAGATGATTGTCAAAATCATATTTGCAACGAAGCTTTATTCGGCGGGGATCAGGTTGACGATATCGCCCGCCTCATTGGCGTTGACCGCCTCGGTGGTGCTGAGACCGAGCCGTTCGCGGATCGAGCGTTTCTTGCTTGCGAGGTCGGCGATCGTGTGCCGGCTCAAGACTTCAAAGAACGCCCCCAGCGCCTCGCGCAGCGCGCCATTGAGATCGCATTCCCCGATCAGCGGACAATCGGCACCTTCTTCGAAACACTCCGCCAGGGCGAAGTTTTCTTCGGTGAGGCGGATGGTGTCGAGTAGCGTGATCTGGTCTGCAGGCTTGCCGAGCTTAATGCCGCCATGACGCCCGCGTACGGTCTGCAGCAGTCCGGTTTCGACCAGTGGCTTGATCAGCTTGAACAGGAAAAGTTCGGAAATGCCATAAGCCCGGGCAACCTCGGCGACGCGGCTCAGGCCCGGCTCGTTGACCGCGCAATAAACCAGGGTGCGAATGGCGTAATTGGATTGGCGGGTCAGTCGCAAGAGCAGGATTTCCTTATGCGCGGAACAGCGGATGGCAAGATCCGAGTCACCTCATATGATTGCCGTAACTTATAACCATTCTAAAATAAGTCAACAATCATGAAGAGCGCGATCAGGTTTTCTCGCTCTGGACAGGTATTTAGTTTCGGATTACGAACTTAAAAGGAGGTGGTGCCTTGGACAAGACTGTTACCCGCGCCGCGCTTGGCGAGCAGGCCGCTGCAAAGGCCGGCATTGCCCGCTCCGACGCAGCTGAAATCTGCCAACGCATGTTCGATCTGGTCGGCGAAGCGCTGATGGAAGGCGAAAGCGTCAAACTCACCGGCTTTGGTTCCTTGCAGGTGCGCGAGCGTGCCGAGCGGGTCGGCCGCAATCCCCGCACCGGCGAAGAGCACCGCATCATCCCGCATCGCACCGTTGTGCTGATCCCGAGCGCCAAGCTGCGCAAGGGCCTCGAAAATCTCGCCGCGATCAAGAACGCCTAGAAGTAGCGCCGGAACATCGGCAGTTCGGCCGCGCCGATTGCCGGCGCGAGCTTTCCATGAACGCCACACACAACGCGTGGCGGATTAAACCCGCGGACTGGAAGCGCCGCGAGCTCCGCCACGAGCCGTTCGGCCAACCGTTTCGTGATCTCAGCTCCCAGAACTGTATCGATGACCAGGAGCGGGGACTCGACGACGGTCATGGCGTTGAAGGCGACACGGGCGAGGGTCCGGGCGCTTTGATCGATCCACGCCGTGACGAGGTCACCATCTTCCTCTGCATGAGCTTCTGTCCGCTTTTGCTCCAGCGCCCAGGCCGAAGCCATGAAATGGGCTTCGCGCGGGCCAGAGCCATCGAACTGCACCAGCATGGATCCCAGATTTGCGCCATTGCCGGTGGGGCCTTCCCAGAGGGCGCCATCACCGACAATGCCGGCAGCGACGTAGCGGGAGACCAGGAAATAGAGCACATTGGCCGGACGCGGGCGTTCCAGGGCGATCAGTTCTGCCCAGCAAGCTGCATTGCCGTCGTTGAGGATCGTGACCTCAAGTCCGGTCGCATCGTGCAGCAGCGCCACCGGATCGGCACCGCGCCACAGTACCTCCTGCTCGGGGGGCGCTCCAACAAGTTCAAGGTTTTCCGCCAAACGCCCCGGCATCGCCAAGCCAAGATCCAGCAGGCGCTCCCGTTCGGCGGGGGAAAGCACGCTTGTGAGTTCGGACACGATCTCGGCGATACGGGTAAAAATCGTGCTTGCGTCGGGGAATAGGTATTCGATCCGCTGGTGGCGCAGGACGTTTGCGTGCATGTCGATCAGCACCGCATCAAGATGGGTCCAGCTCAACTCGACGCCGATACCGAAGGCACCGCTTGCCCTGAGCTGGATCGGCGTCGCCGGCTGGCCGCGACGGCCACGCAACACTTCACCACGTTCGATCAGGCCGGACTGCTCGAGATCGACAAGGATGGCCGAGACGGTCTGCGGCGCGAGGCCCGAAAGGCGTGAAATCTCGGCGTTCGAGACACCTGTATTGAAGCCAATCACCGTGAGCACGGCCTTTTCGTTGGCTCGCCGCAAGCCTTGATGCCGTACCCCGCGACCGCCCGTGTCGAAGATATCGCGTGTTGGTTCGTTGGATGCCGTCATGGGAGGGCAACCAAGACGCTCTTCCGGGCTGCCGACGCAGTCAGGACAGGGTTGAACACGGGATTGGCTTTTCTGATTCGGACGGACGCTGGCGCCATCTTGGCAAGACTCCGAAGTCTCGCCAAGCCTGCGCGTAAGGCTGCCGTAAGCTAAACTATGCTCCGGCGTCGGTCAGGAGGCGATTTGCCTCGTCGCTAAGCTCAAGTCGGACGCCGCGGCCGAGGCTCTTGACCTGATCGACCGAGGTAGCGGAAGCGATCGGGGCGCTGACGCCCTCTTGCGCCACAAGCCAGGCAAGGGCCACTTCGGCCGGGCTCGCATCAAGTTCGCCGGCGACCTGGTCGAGGGCAACAAGAATCTTGTGGCCCTTTTCGTCCAGATACTGCTTGGCCCCTCCGCCGCGTGGCGACTGGCCGAAATCGGCCTCACTTCGATACTTGCCGGTGAGGAAGCCGGAAGCGAGGCTGTAGTAAACGATGGCGCCAACTTCGTTGGTGACGAGGTAGTTGCGCAAGGCCTCGAACTCGGCGCGATCATAAAGATTGTAGCGCGGCTGGACCACTTCATAGCGCTGCAGTGACTTGATGATTGCGGTCTGCTGCGCTTCTTTCAGCATTTCGGTTGTGTAGTTGGAGGCGCCGATAGTGCGCACCTTGCCTGCCCGCATCAGCACGTCATAGGCCTCGAGCGTTTCCTCGTGGCTGGCTTCGGCGTCGGGCCAGTGGCTGAAATAAAGATCAATGTAGTCGGTCTGGAGGCGCTTCAAAGATGCTTCGACGCTTTCCTTGATTGCGTCGGCCTTGAGCCCGCCCGGGTGCTTGGCCGAATTGACCTTGGTAAAGATATGGACCTTGTCGCGGTTGCCGCGTTCCTTGAGCCACTTGCCGATGATCGTCTCGCTCATGCCCGGCGGATTGCCCGGCACCCAGTTGGGATAGCCCTCGGCCGTGTCGATGGCGGTAAAACCTTCGGCGACATAGGCATCGAGGATGTCGAAGCCTTTCTTTTCGTCGACGGTCCAGCCGAAGACGTTGCCGCCCAGAACAAGCGGTTCGATGACGAGTTCACTGCGTCCCAGCGGGCGACGGTTCATGGCGTTTCTCCATTTCATTGTCTGGATCAACGTCTGGCGCGGTGTTTTGTTCGCTCGGCGGCACGCGCGGCGCACACCAATAAAGTGCCTCGGCCACGGACTGGAACGAGCCGCCGAGATCGATATAGCGGAACGGCGCATGCGTGTCGTCGGCATGCTGGAGGTAGATGAAGGTGCCGTGGCGGATGCGATCAAGCAGCACGCCTTCGGGATCCGCGAGGCGGGCGCCATAGGGCGAGGCGTCGGTGGAGGTTTTAAAAACCTTGTCTTCGCGATCCAGCGTCATGGTCCAGCGGCCTGTGTCGCCACCTAGGCGCGTCGTATAGACATGGACGCCCACAGAGTAATCGTCCTCACAGCGCACCGCGAGGCACGCAAAGTCGGTATCAGAGGAGTCGCGGGCACAGCCAAGGCTCGCGCGGTCGCCCTCGCCGGGGAGGGGCGAAACGTGCCAGCCCGGCTCGATGGCGAGCGCCGGGCTGGCGAGAAGGCAAAGGATGAGTGGGGCAAGCGCGCGCTTCATGGGCACATGCTGAGCGTGCCGCGAGCGAAACGTCAATCCACCAGGAAATAGGTGATGGTCGAGACCACGCGCACTTTCTTGTCGATCTGCTTTTCGGGCCGGTCATTAGGGATTTCAACGGCGGGCAGCACTTCGAAGACGCCCTGGTTGGCGGTCTGAATGTCGCCCACGGCAGCGCCGGATTCGCTGGCGAACTGCTCTGCCGTTTCCTTGGCGCGCTGCGTCGCTTCGGTCAGCATTTCGCTCTTGAGATCGTTGATGCCGGTGAAGACGAAGCTGGCGCCAGCGCTATAGGCGTCGGAGGAGAATACTACGCCCTGCCGTAACAGATCGGCGACGGAACGGCTGGCATCTGCCAGATCAGTGACGCGATCGGTGGTGACCAGCATGTCTTCGGTCAGGACGAACCGGTACTCGTCCGGCGTCGAGCCGGCATTGTAGCCAGCGGCGCGATCTTCCACCAAGACGTTCTGGACCTGGATTTCGTCTTCGGCGAAGTTGCGCTCGGTAAGGAACGAGCGAACCGAGCGTTCGGACGCTTCGAGTGCAGCACGCGCCGCTTCCAGCGTTGCGCCGGTGGCGACGAAGCGGATGGGCCAGAAGCCGAGATCGGCTTGGACCGAACGCTCGGACAGGCCTTTGACGGTGACGGTCCGCAGCGGCTGGCGCGACTCCACCAGCGACGTGCCGACGAACCAACCGGCCAGGGCAATGCCCACGGCGACGCAAAGCGCTGCAACAACGCCGACAAATTTCATGATAAACCCCCAATGAGCCCCAAGGGCACTCCGCGCCGTGATTAGGGCGCCACCATGGCATAGGAGCATGCGGCTGAATGGCGAATGAACAGCGACGGTTCGGGATCGGCGTGGTCGGTGCCGGCATGGCGGCAAAGCCCCATGCGCTGGCGTTGAATGCGCTGCGGGACAGCATCGACGTGCGCGGCGTCTGGAGGCGGAACCAGGAGGCTCTGCGTGCCTTTTGTTCGGAGTATGATTTTCCAGCCGCCGAAAGTTACGAAGCGCTGCTGGCCGATCCAGCCCTTGATGCGGTGCTGATCCTGACGACACCCAATGCCCGCGAAGACCTAGTGGCAAAGGCGGCAGAAGCCGGCAAGCATGTGCTTATGGAAAAGCCGGTGGAGCGCACCATGGACGCCGCTATCCGCATCGTTGAGACCTGCGAGCGGGCCGGGGTGACGCTGGGCATCATCTTCCAGCATCGCTTTCGTGCGGCCTCGATAGCACTGACCGAAAAGGTGGCGAACGGCGCCCTTGGCGCTCTGCAGACCGCGCATCTGGTCGTGCCCTGGTGGCGGCCGCAAAGCTATTACGACCAGCCTGGCCGCGGCACCTTTGCCCAGGATGGCGGCGGGGTGCTGCTCACCCAGGCCATCCATTCGCTCGACCTGATGCTGAGCCTCACCGGTCCGGTCCAGGCCGTGACGGCGCTCGCGGCCACGACGGGCCTGCACCAGATGGAAACCGAAGACTTCATCGCCGGCGGGCTGGACTTTGCCAATGGCGCGGTGGGTGGGCTGATGGCCACCACGGCGAACTTTCCGGGTAGCCCGGAAAGTCTGACGCTTAACTTCGCCAAGGCTGGCGCCGTGCTGACTGGCGGCAATCTGACGCTGCACTGGCACGACGGCCGCACCGAAACCGTCGGCGAAAAAAGCAGCTCCGGCGGCGGTGCCGACCCGATGGCATTCCCCTTCAACTGGCACATGGCGCAGATCGCCGACTTTGCCGAAGCCGTGACGGCTGGGCGGGAGCCGGTGTCTACCGGACGGACAGCGCTCGAGGTTCACCGGCTGATCGATGCGCTGATCCGGTCCGCCCGCGAGGGTCGGCGGGTCGACGTCTAGCCCGCCGCCATAGCCTTCTTCCGCGCGATGCGGGCGCGGATGTGCTCGACATCGGCCTGCGGCGTCGCAGCGAAAAGGGTGCGGGTATATTCGTGCTCGGGCGCAGCGAACACGGCCTCGCGGCTGCGATGCTCGACCACGTCGCCAAAGTACATGACCATAACTTCATCGGCGATGTAGCGCACGACGGAAAGGTCGTGGCTGATAAAGACATAGGTCAGGCCGAACTCGTCCTGCAGGTCCTTCAGGAGATTGAGGATCTGCGCCTGCACCGAAAGGTCGAGGGCGGAAACCGGCTCGTCCAGCACAAGGAAGCTGGGGTTGAGCATCAGTGCACGGGCAATGGCGATGCGCTGGCGTTGGCCGCCCGAGAACATATGCGGATAGCGATTGAAATGCTCGGGCTGGAGGCCGACCTTGGTCAACATGGCCATGGCCTTGTCGCGCCGGTCGGCAGCGGAAAGGTCGGTGTTGAGAGCCAAGGGCTCGGCCAGGACGTCACCGATCTTCTGGCGCGGATTGAGCGAGCCATAAGGGTTCTGGAAAACGATCTGCACCTTCTGGCGCAGTTCCTTGGTGACGTGTGCAGCGCTTGCGGGAATGCCATCGATCAGGATTTCGCCCGCGGTCGGCTCGTCGATCAGGGTGATCATGCGCGCCAGCGTGGACTTGCCGCAGCCGGACTCCCCGACGACGGCGAGCGTGCGTCCCTTTTCAAGGGTGAAGCTCACGCCCTTGACGGCATGGACGACCTTTGCCGGGCGCAGGAAGCCACCGGACGATACGTAATCGCGCTTGAGATTGCGGACTTCTAGAACGGGCGTGCTCATCAGCGAACTCCCGGCGCTGCTTCGAACAGCATGTCGGAGACGGTCGGAAGACGATCGCCAACCGCGTTTTCCGGCAGGGCAGAAAGCAGGGCGCGCGTGTAATTGGATTTGGGGTTCTCGAACAAGGAAAGAACGTCTGCCTCCTCCATCTTGTGACCCTTGTACTGGACGATGACGCGATCGGCCGTCTCGGCGACCACGCCCATGTCGTGGGTGATCATGATCAGCGCCATGCCGGTCTCGACCTGGAGGCGGACCAGGAGATCGAGGATCTGCTTCTGGATGGTGACGTCGAGCGCCGTGGTCGGCTCGTCGGCAATAAGTAGTTTCGGATTGCAGGAAATGGCCATGGCGATCATGACACGCTGGCATTGGCCGCCGGACATCTGGTGCGGATAGGCGCCGAGCTTGTCGGCCGCATCGCGAATGCCAACCAGTTGCAAAAGCTCGATCGAGCGGTCGCGCGCTACCCGGCCGGTGAGGCCAAGATGCTTGCCCAGCACTTCGCTGAGCTGGAAGCCGACGGTAAAGCACGGATTAAGGCTTGCTACGGGTTCCTGAAAGATCATGGCAATGTCCTTGCCGATGATCTTGCGTTTTTCCGCAGCCGACATGCCGAGGAGATCACGGCCTTCAAAGGTTATGCGATCGGCGGTGACGGTGGCGGTTGAGGGGAGGAGACCCATCGTCGCGAGCATGGCGACGGATTTGCCCGAGCCGCTTTCGCCAACGATGGCCAGCACTTCGCGGGGATCGACCGAAATGTCGATGCCATCGACGGCCTTGAAGAGGCCCGCCGAAGTATCGAAGCCGACGGTGAGGTTCTTGATGTCGAGAAGGGGCATGGCTCAGCTCCGCTTCAGTTTGGGATCGAGCGCGTCGCGCAGGCCGTCGCCGATGAGATTGATGGCAAGAACGGTAATGAGGATGGCAAGGCCCGGAAAGGTCACGACCCATGGCGCTTTGAGGATGAACTCGCGCGCAGTGGCGAGCATCGTGCCCCATTCGGGCGTCGGCGGCTGCGCGCCCATGCCGAGGAAGCCGAGTGCGGCAGCGTCGAGGATGGCGTTGGAGAAGCTCAGCGTCGCCTGGACGATGATCGGCCCGAGGCAGTTCGGGAGAATGGTGACCAGCATCAGGCGCAGGTGGCCAGCGCCCGAAAGCTTGGCCGCGGTGACATATTCCCGATTTTTCTCCGCCATCACCGCCGCTCGCACCAATCGCGCGAAATGCGGCTGGAGCACGATGGCGATGGCAATCATGGCGTTGAAGAGCCCGGGCCCCAAGATTGCCACGAGCACTAGGGCGAGAAGCAGCGAGGGGAAGGCGAGAATGATGTCCATGATGCGCATGATCACGACATCCACCCAGCCACCGAAATAGCCGGCCAGGGCGCCAAGGATCACGCCGACAAAGAGCGCGCCCACCACGACGAAAAAGCCGATGAACAGCGAATAGCGGGCGCCGTGGATCAGGCGCGAAAGAATGTCACGACCGACCGGATCGGTGCCGAGAAAGAAGCGCGGATCGCCGTTAATGTCCCAGCTCGGCGGCTTCAGCAGCGCATCGCGATACTGGATATCGGGTGAATAGGGAGCGATCAGCGGCGCAAAGATCGCCATCAGCACCAGGATGGCAAAGACGGTGAGACCGATCAGCGCGCCGCGATTGACGGAGAAATAATACCAGAATTCACGCAGGCCAGAGATGGGCTTGGTGCTGGTGGCGACGGGTTCGACGGGGATGGTCATGTTACTTCACCCGAATGCGCGGATTGATCAAAGCGTAGAGCAGGTCAACGATCAGATTCACCGCCATGACGATGAGCGCGATGATCAACAGGCCGGACTGCACGACGACATAGTCGCGCTTGAAAATGGAATCGATCATCCACTTGCCGATGCCCGGCCAGGTGAAGATCGTTTCGGTGAGGATGGCGCCGCCGAGCAGCAAACCGATTTGAAGCCCGATCGTGGTGATGACCGGGATCAGCGCATTGCGCAGGGCGTGCACGTTGACGACACGGCGCGGCGACATGCCCTTGGCCTTGGCTGTGCGCACATAGTCTTCACCCAGAACTTCGAGCATGGCCGAGCGGGTCTGGCGCGCGATGACGGCAAGCGGGATGGTCCCGAGCACGATTGCCGGCAGGATCAGGTGGCGCAGCGCCGATACGAAGGCGGGCCAATTGCCGTAAAGCAGGGTGTCGATCAGCATGAATCCGGTGATCGGGCGGAGGAAGAAGCTCAGCGCGATGCGGCCCGAAACCGGGGTCCAGCCGAGATAGCCGGAAAAGAAGATGATCAGCAGCAGGCCCCACCAGAAGATGGGCATGGAATAGCCGGTCAGCGCCACGCCCATCGCCGCCTGGTCGAACCAGGATCCGCGCTTGATGGCGGCAAAGATACCGGCGGGAATGCCGATGATCACGGCAAAGAATAGCGCGCAGAAGGCGAGCTCGACCGTGGCCGGGAAAAGCGTCATGAATTCGGTGATGACCGGGCGCTTGGTGGCGAGCGAATTGCCGAAATTGCCCTGCAGCACCGAGCCCAGATAATTGAAGTACTGCTGCCAGATCGGCAGGTTGTAGCCGAACTGCTCGCGCAGCACCTCGTAGCGCTCGGGCGTCACGCCATGCTGGCCGGCCATGGCCAGGATCGGATCGCCCGGCAGGACGCGTACGAAAGCGAAGGCGCAGATGGAGATGCCGATAATGGTCGGTATCAGGAGCGCAATCCTGCGCAAGACGAAGTTCAGCATGTGCCGGGTCTTTCACCCATGGATGCCGCGCCGCGTAAGGCGGTTCGACATGCCGTTTCCTGTTGCGGCCCCTTGTTCCGGACGCTTGTGCGCCATGCGGTAGAGGCTCGTTCTATAAAAAGGGGAGCCCCGTTCCTTGCGGATCGGGGCTCCTGATCGTTGGTTTTAGACCAGGATTATTCCTGGACGTCCACGTAGCGGAAGCTGTGCGTGCCGAGCGGGCTCAGCGTGTAGTTAAGCACTGTCTTCTTCATGGGCATGAACACCTTGGAGTGTGCCAGGGTGATCGCAGGCTCTTCAGCTTTGAAGATTTCCTGGGCGGTGGTGTAGAGCTCGATGCGCTCTTCCTGGTCCGAAGTGGTCTTGGCGGCCTGGATCGCTGCTTCGAACTCGTCATTGCACCAGCTGGAATAGTTGGAAACGCCGATCGCAGAGCAGGAGAACAGGGTCGCAAAGAAGTTGTCCGGATCGCCATTGTCGCCGGTCCAGCCGATCATGAACGGGCCCTTGCGGTCGGCCTGCTTGCCGCGCTCGCGATATTCGGTCCATTCGTAGGTGACGATGTTGGCGGTGACGCCGACAGCAGCCCAGTCAGCCTGGATCAGTTCAGCAACGCGCTGGCCGTTCGGGTTGTAGGGACGCGAGACCGGGATGGCCCAGAGATCGGTCGTCAGGTCGGTGACGCCAGCTTCCTCGAGGATGCGCTTGGCTTCTTCGGGGTTGTATTCGTCGGCGGCGGTCGCATCGTCATAGGACCACATGGTGGGCGGGATCAGATTTTTGGCGTCCTGGCCAGCACCCTGGTAGACCGCTTCGATGATGGCGGACTTGTCGATCGCCATCGTGAGGGCCTTGCGGACCTCTGGATTGTCGAACGGCGCTTCGGTGGTGTTGTAGGAAATGTAGCCGATGTTGAGGCCTTCGCCTTCGACAACGGTCAGATCCTCGTCGGCTTGGAGGGCTTCAAGGTCAGCCGGAGCCGGGTAGGGCATGATATCGCATTCGCCGGCGATCAGGCGCTGGGCGCGCACCGAAGCGTCGGTGGTGATGGCGAAGATCAGGTCGTCGATCGGCTGCTTGCCTTCCCAGTAGTCGGCAAAGGCCTGGTAGCGAATGACGGTGTCGAGCTGGTAATCGACCAGCTGGAACGGGCCGGTACCCACGGGCTGGGTCGAGAAGGCTGCGAGATCGCCCGAAGCTTCGAGCTGGTCGGCATATTCCTTGGAGACGATGGCCGCGAAGTCCATGGCAAGGTTTGCCAGCATCGGGGCGTTCGGCTCGGTCAGCGTCAGCTTGAAGGTGAGGTCATCGACCGCTTCCATCGAGGCGATGTACTTGGGCATGTCCATGCCCTGGAAATAGTCCCAGGTCATGCCTTCGAGATAATTGAACCAGGGGCTCTCTTCATCCATCTGGCGCTCGAACGAGAAGACGACGTCTTCAGCGGTCAGGTCGCGGGTGGGGGTGAAGTAGGACTGGGTGTGGAACTTGACGCCCGGGCGCAGCTTGAACGTGTATTCAAGACCGTCTTCAGAGATTTCCCAGCTCTCGGCGAGCGACGGAATGACTTCCGTGGTCCCGGGCTTGAAGTCGACGAGACGGTTATAGATGGTGTGCGACGAAGCGTCGAAGTCGTTGCCGCCGGTCAGCGGACCGGGGTCGAAATGGGCTGGCGAAGCTTCCGAGCAGTAAACCAGCTGCTTGGCCTGTGCGGCGCCGGCGGTCAGGGCCACCAGGGCGGACGCTGCCAACAGGGTCGTCATCAGTTTCATTGTTGTTGTCTCCCAAACAAGTCTTGCTCTCCGGCGTTCCCGACCAGAGGCTTGGCCACAACAAAGCCCAGAAAAAGAGGCGGCGCAACTGCAAACGTTGACCATTTGGTCAATCGTATGACACTCCCAACTTCTATCCACAGAAATGGACGCTTTTTTCGAAAGCCGTTCGCTGTGTGTCAGCTGGCCTGGCGCCAGGACTTTTCACTTAAGAAGTGCTCGAATGCCTCGCGGCTCATGGGCTTGGCGAAGGCATAGCCCTGAAGAATATCACAGCCCAGGTCGCGCAAGATTCTTGCATGTTCCATGGTTTCGACGCCTTCGGCGACGATCTCGATATCCATCGACTTGCCGATATCGACAATCGAAGCCACCAGTTGGCGCTGCGCTGTTTCGGCAAGGATCGGCATGACCAATTGCCTGTCAATCTTGAGGCGCCGCGGATGAAGCTTTTGCAGCGACACGATTGAAGCATAGCCGGTGCCGAAATCATCGATCTCGACATCAATCCCCAGCTCCTTGATCTGGTCGATGTTCCAGGCAACGAGGCCCTCGCTCTCGTCGAGATAGATGGATTCCACCAGCTCGAACGCCACGCGTCCCGGGGCCAGCGGCAAGGTCTTGAGGCTTGAGATCAGGCTGTCATCGGTGAGGCGTCGGAGCGACACGTTGACCGAGACGCGCGGCACGTTAAGCCCGGCTTGGTCCCAGCGCGCAAGGTCGGACAGAGCCTTGTCCAGGATCAGCGCGTCGATCTGTGCCATGACGTTGAGTTCTTCGGCAATGTCGAGGAAGCGGTCCGGAGTCTTCAGACCTTCGGTCGGATGGTGCCACCGGGCCAGCGCCTCGACGCCGACAAGCTCCAGCGATCGGGCGCAAAACTGCGGCTGATAGAAGGGGACGAAGGCGTCTGTATCAAGGGCGGTGAGGATGTCGTCAGCAACGCGCTTGGTGGTGATCACCTCGGCCTGCAGTGCTTCCGAGAAGAATTCGTGCCGATTGCGCCCGCGTGCCTTGGCCCGGTAAAGCGCAATATCGGCGTTGATCAGCAGCTGCTTGACGTCGATATCCGCCGAGCGGCGCACGGCAACCCCGATCGACACGCCAAAGCGGCATTCATGACCTTCATAGACGGCAGGCTTGCGCATCTCCTTGACGATGCGCTCGGCGAGGGCAATGAGGCGCTCGTCACTGGAGCCGGCACTGGAGACGATGATAAACTCATCGCCGCCGATGCGGGCAACGAAGTCCGTTTCACGGCAATTGGCGCGCAAGACCTTGCTGGCATGCACCAGCATGGCATCGCCCGCCGCATGACCCAGCGTGTCGTTGATCTGCTTGAAGCGGTCGAGATCGATATGGAGCAGGGCGATCGAACCGCTGCCATGAAAGCCGTCTGCGGCGTGCTTTTTGAGAATCTCGTCGAGATAGCGGCGGTTGGGCAGGCCGGTGAGGCTATCGTGGAGGGCGTTATGCTCGATGCGGGTTCGGGCAGCTTCGAGTTCCGCGTTTCTCGCTTCGGCGACCTGATGTGCCTGCCGCAGATTTTCCGTCATCGCGACATCGGCGGTCATGTCCCAATTGGCGCCGATCACCTTTTCGGGCTGGCCAGGCTCGCTGAACAGGGCGCCGATGGAGCGGACGTGGCGGATTTGCCCGTCACCGAGGACGACGCGGTAATCGGCCTGGTAGCTCCCTTTGCGGATATCGCGCTCAAAAATGGCCTGAACGCCATCGACGTCATCCTTGTGTACCACAGCTTGCCACTGGGCGTGATCGCGCGGGCCGCCATCTTGTGGCAGACCATAGATTTCGTTGGTGCGATTATCCCAGGTTTCCGCACCGCTTTCGAGCTCCATTTCCCAGACGCCGACGCGTGATGCCGTTAATGCAAGGTTGAGCCGTCGCGTCAGACGGGAGAGTTGCGCCTCACGCAAATCGAGCTCCCGGATATGGCTGTGACGCTCGCCGATCATGCGGGCCGTAATGACTATGGGAAGAAGGATCAGCGCGCCGGCGGCGAGCAGCAGAGCCCGCAGCGCCCAGGTTGCAAGGGGGTCGGGAGCCCAGCCGCCCTTGGGAATGGCTGACAATTGCCAGCTGCCGGAAGGCAGGATGACACGCGCCGTGACGGGATTTTCTGCGCTTAGGTCAGGGCCATAAAAGCGCGTACCTGCGCTGCCGGTGCCATCCTGTCCCGAAATAGCGATGTCTAGGGCGGTGCCGTAGAGCCCGCTGTCGGCATAGAGTCGCTCAAGATCGATGACGGCGGAAATCACGCCCCAGAATAACCGCTCGCCGTTCTCCAGGGTGTAGACCGGAAAACGTCCGACAAAACCCCGGCCACCCTGAACGAGGTCGACGGGACCCGCAATCGTCAGTTCGCCCGTTTCGACCACGCGGCGCACGGCATCCCACTGCGCTGGCACATCGCGGTAATCAACGCCGATGGCTGCGCGGTTTGCCTCAAGCGGATAGGTCATGGTGATGACGAGGTTGGGTGCCGCGGCGATCGAGCGGAGCTGACTGCCATCGACAATAAGGTTTTGCGCCAGCTCGCCATAACGGGCCTGGTCCATGTCAGGCTCGGTGGCGATCACCGAGACGAGCCCCTTTACCAGCTGGATATTGCCCGAAATATTTCCTTCGAGCTTGGCGCGGATGACCGAAAGGTCAGCGAAGGCTTGGGCACGAAGCCGGCTCTCTGCAATCTGCTGGTTCTGTCGATCGATCAGAAGACCGGCAATAACGACAATGACGAGAGCCACGGCAACCGGCACGATCATGGTGCGGCGCCAATCGGTACGCTTCGTTTCGCTTAAGGGCTCAGTCATCCTGCTGCGCGTTCCAAGAGACATGTTCTATGTCTTGGCAGCAGTTTAGGTCAGCGAGAATGACCCAGACCTAAACGGTCTCGCCTAAGTGATCGCTTGGTAAATAGAGCGCAAATTAGGCGGGCTCGAAGTCGGGATCATCCGTGGATGCAGAACGCAGACCGCCGGCGAAGCGGCGAGCATTTTGAACGTAGCGGTCGGCTGATGTCCTCAGCGCCTCGATCGCTGTTGCATCGAGTTCGCGGACCACTTTGCCAGGCGCCCCCATGACCAGGCAGTTGTCGGGAATTACCTTGCCTTCGGTAATCAACGTATTGGCGCCGATCAAACAATTTCGGCCGATCCGGGCACCGTTGAGCACGGTGGCACCCATGCCGATCAGCGTATTGTCGCCGATGGTGCAGCCGTGGACGATGGCGCCATGCCCGATGGTGACGCCTTGGCCAATGGTGAGGGGAAAGCCGCGGTCGGTGTGAAGCACCACGCTTTCCTGGCAGTTCGACCGCGCGCCGATGGTGATGCGCTCGATGTCGCCGCGAGCGACGGCGCCAAACCAGATGCCGGCATCGGCACCGATCACCACATCGCCGATGATGACGGCAGTGGGGGCGATCCAGGCGGAAGTCTGGATATGCGGCGCGATGCCATCTAGCGAATAAACGGGCATGAGCGCCTCCTAGGGTATGATCCCATAGGCATCGCGCATCTGAGCAATTTCGGAAAGAGTGCTTTCAAACAGGCTCCAGTCGTCGCTTGCAGCAATGGGAGACCAGATTGCTTCGACCTCCTCGATCAGCATTGTGCGCGGGGTGCGCCGCGCGAAGTAGGGATGATCGAGGTTGAGGTCTGCAGCCGGGGCATAAGCCTCCAGGAGATCCGCGATCGGGCGGAAGGCTTCGCCCATGTAATGCTCGGCGCTGGGGCTGCGGGCAGCGCGTTCGGCGCTATGCAGCCCACCGCGCCAATCGAAAAAGAACTGCTCGTATTGTGCCTGGCTTGTGAGCAGACCGAAGAGGGCCGTGACAAAGGCGCCATCCTGCTCGACATCGGTCGGCACAAGACCGAGGCGGCGGAGGATCTGCCGGGGCAGTTCGGCCCGGAATACGGGCCACACGGTGTTGAGCACGGGCTCAAGCGCCTCGACGCTGGAAAGCGGCACGAGACATTCGGCGAGCCGTGTCAGGTTCCAGGCCAAGGTATCGGGCTGGCGGCCGAAACTATAAAGCCCCGTCTCGTCGAAATAAGCGGCTGTGAATTGGGGATCGTAGGTCGGCACGAAACGCCAGGGACCGTAATCGAAGCTTTCGCCGGTGATGTTGATATTGTCGGTGTTGAGCACGCCATGCACGAAGCCGGCGGCGATCCACTGCGCGCCGAGGCGGGCGACATTGGCCACCACGGCCTCCAGCAAGGCGGCGGGCTTACTGCTGGCGCTTGCCAGGTCCGGATAATAGTTGGCGATGCAATAATCGACCAGCCGTATAAGGCTCTCGGTGTCCTCGAGATAGGCCAGACGCTGGAAGGTGCCGATGCGGATATGGCTATGACTGAGCCTCGTCAGCACACTCGACCTTGTCGGGGAAGGCTCGTCGCCGCGGTACAATTCCTCACCGGTTTCAACGAGGGAAAAGCTCTTGGAGGTATAGACGCCCAGCGCTTCCAGCATTTCGGTGGCCAGTACTTCGCGTACACCGCCCTTGAGCGTCAGCCGGCCGTCGCCACCCCGTGACCAGGGTGTCGTGCCGGAGCCCTTGGTGCCGAAATCAAGCAGCCGCCCATCGGCCGGATCCATGCACTGGGCGAAAAGGAAGCCGCGGCCATCACCCAGGTCCGGGTTATACGAGCGGAACTGGTGCCCGTGATAGCGAAGAGCGAGAGGCTCCTGTAGCGAGCCGGGCAGCGGCTCGAAGCGTCCGAAGTGGCGCAGCCATTGTTCGTCACCCAGGTCATCGAGCCCGAGACGTTCCGACCAGCGCCGATCCCGATGCCGCAGCACCGTCTCCGGAAACTCGGCGGGCCGCACCGCATCAAAGAACTGGGTGCCGAGTTCAAGGTGGCGGCTTGCTGGAAGGAAGCTGGTCATGGCAGGGCAACGCCGCACGGCGCTTTGGGTTCGGTGCAAGTCGGCGATGCGCAGCACGGTCTGGCGATCAAGGCCGAACAGGCCTATAGCCGGAACATGACGCGCACAACCGAGATCATCCGCCTCCAGCCCTTTGAAGCCGCAATATTCGACATGGACGGCACGCTGCTCGACACCGAGTCCGTGTTCCGTACCATCGTTTTCGATGTTTGCACCGAACTTGGCTTCGAGATGACGGACGACGTGCACCGCAACATGGTTGGATCGAGCCACGAGCGCACCCAGCAATTGCTGGTGGAGTCCTATGGCGTCGCCTTCCCCTATACGCTGTTTGACGAGCGCTGCCGCATCACCATGCGCGAACGCAGCCATGGCGGCGTGCCGGTCAAGGCCGGAGCATTGGAGTTCGTCACCGAGCTCAGGGCGCGCGGCATCCCCACGGCCGTCGCCACCTCCTCGCGCAACCCGCATGCCCAGCATCACCTGAGCGCTGCCGGCCTGCTCGATCTCTTCGACACGGTGGTCACTCGGGACGATGTGGTCAATCCCAAGCCGCATCCGGAGCCGTACCTCACTGCGGCCAGAAGACTTGGTGTCGAGCCAACGCGGTGCCTTGCGCTGGAAGACAGTTTCGCTGGCGTACGTGCGGCCCATGCCGCCGGGATGCAGACGATCATGGTGCCTGATCTTGTAGTGCCGAGTGCCGAGATCGAAGAGCTTGGCATCTTTGTCATGGAGAGCCTGGTGCATGTGCATCTGGCCGCCTTCGACCCTGCCTGATCGCCCTCGCGAAAAAGTCAGTTAACCATCGGCGCTAATGTTTAAAGTCTTACCTGTTTGGGTAAGGCCCTGTTCAGCACGTCTGAACCGCAGCGATTTCAAGGGTTTCCACCTATCTCCCGCTCCGTTAACGGTAATTTAAGTCGCTAACGCCTATGGTTAACGCGACGTAAATTTGAGCTTCCCACCCGGCATCAGCTTAGCTAGTGTGCCGCGCAGGGAAGAACGGAGCCTCGTTTGCAGGGCTCCGATTGAAGGCCGCCGGGAGAGAACCGGTCTGGCTCAGGGGCAAGGACGGGGCATGAAGCTAGGCTGGCAGCAGATAACCGCGCGTGTGGCCTCACCCGTGCTGGCGCTGTGCGCCGCCGCATTCGTGCTTTTCGTCACCCTGTCGCCGGCTCATGCCGACACCAGTCTTGCAATGCCAGTCGCGATGCCCGAAGCCGTCGCCCAGTTGCGCCAGCAGCCGGCACTTGGCGTCAAGGCCGAGCCCGTGGCTCCCGGCCATCAGCCGCTGACCGCGGCGCTGCTCGAAAACTACGTCAAGCGCCAGCAGCAACTGCGTTCGGTGGACGTGACGCTTGCCGGCCCGCAGCCGGAACTGACACCCGACCTTTTGATGGGCTATATTGCCCGCGGCACGCTGGGCAGCACCAACAACGCGCTTTCCGCCATCGCGACCGTTACCCAGCCAATGTATCGCCCGGCAGAAGAAAAGAGCGTGACCTCAGACGTCGTCGCGGCTTATGTCCAGGAAGGCTACGAGCCCACCCAGGTACGTGTTCAGCACGCCAATACCGAGCGCGAGTGCCTTGCTCAGGCCATCTATCATGAAGCCCGCGGCGAAACTTCGGCCGGCCAGATGGCCGTCGCCAACATCATCGTCAACCGCGCCCGCTCCGGCAAATTTCCCGGTTCGCTCTGCGGCGTGATCTACCAGAACGCCAATAAGGGCCGCTATCGCTGCCAGTTCACCTTTGCCTGCGACGGCCGCGACGACACGCCCGGCGAACGTCGCGCCTGGGCGCGCTCGCAAAGCCTGGCACAGGAAGTCTATGCCGAGTATGCAACCGGCGAAGACGTTGGCGTGCTGCCCAGCTCCGCGCTTTATTATCACACCCGCTCCGTGCACCCTTCCTGGGCCAACACCTTCAGCCGCGTGGCGGCGGTGGATAGCCACATCTTCTATGCGCCGAACTGAGGCGGTATTGATCGCTAGGAAAACGGCGCCTTAGGGCGCCTTTTTTTGTTGCTGACCCGGCAGTGTGCTGCCCCACCCCACCCGGCTTCGCAGGCAAGTCGGCCAAGCTCCGCTACCCTTCCCATCAAGGGGAGTGAGCTGCTTGGGCCGACAGCCGTCCTGATGCGAACACTGATGTTCATTGCGTCCCCTTAAGGGGCTTCGCAATGTCCGGAGGGCAAAATCGCGCCGGAGGCGCGATTTGAATGAAGAAGGCCATGAGAGCTACGCTCGAATGGCTGGAATGAGTGTGTGGCGAGGCCGCTTGCGCCGGCCAAGCCGGCGAGCGCCTATTCCGCTGCCATCATCATCTGTGGCCCGGCGCCTGCATCGGCCTCGGGACCGAACTTGGCGAAATTCTTGCGGAACAGCTCCACAAGGTTAGAGGCCTGCGCATCATAGGCTTCTGCATCGCTCCAAGTCTGGCGCGGGTCGAGGAGGCGCGGCTCGATGCCGGGCACGGCGACCGGAACGGCAAAGCCGAACAGCGCGTCGGTGCGGAATTCCGCATCGTCGAGCGAGCCATCCAGCGCTGCCGTGAGCAGGCGGCGGGTTGAGGCGATGTCGATGCGCTTGCCCACGCCATAGCCGCCGCCGGTCCACCCGGTATTGAGGAGCCAGGCCTGGGCGCCGCTGTCGCGCAGCCGTTCGGCGAGCATGGCGCCATAAACGCTGGGATGGAGCGGCATGAAGGGCGCACCGAAACAGGCCGAGAAGGTCGCTTGCGGTTCGGTGACGCCGCGCTCCGTGCCAGCCACCTTTGCGGTGTAACCGGAAAGGAAGTGGTAGACCGCCTGCTCGGGCGTGAGCTTTGCCAGCGGCGGCAAGACGCCGAAAGCGTCGGCAGTGAGGAACACCACGGTTTTCGGCGTCTTGCCCGTACCACCCTTGGCAACCGATGGCAGCACGGTTAGCGGATAGGCCGCGCGCGTGTTTTCAGTGCGGGATATGTCGGAAAAGGTCGGCATGCTGTTAGCATCGAGCACGACATTTTCGAGCACCGTGCCAAAGCGCTCGGTCGCGGCAAAGATCTCCGGTTCTGCCGCGCGGCCAAGGTTGACCGTCTTGGCATAGCAACCGCCTTCGAGGTTGAACACGCCATCGCGGCTCCAGCCATGTTCGTCGTCGCCGATCAGCGGGCGGTTGGGGTCGGTGGAGAGCGTCGTCTTGCCAGTGCCGGAGAGACCGAAGAACAGCGCTGCCTCACCGTCCGGCCCAAGATTGGCCGAGCAGTGCATCGGCAAGACATCGTGGCGGGGGGCGTGGAAGTTGAAGAGCGAAAACACCGACTTCTTGATTTCGCCGGCATAAAGCGTGCCCGCGATGACCACGAGGTTGCGGCTCATGTCGAGCGCAATAACGGTCTCGGTGCGCGAGCCGTGGCGGGCGGGGTCGGCCTTGAAGTGTGGAGCGTGAACGATGGTGACCGGCATGGCGCTGTCGGAGGCGGCAATGTCTTCGCCGCGGCGGATCAGCAGATTGCGGATAAACAGAGCGTGCCAAGCGCTGGGTGTCAGCACCGTCACCTCGTACTGGTGGCGCGGATCGGCGCCGGCCAGGAGGTCTTGGCGGTAAATTGGCTGCGTTGCCAGGTGCGCCTGCGCGTCGGCGAGCAAGAGATCGAACTGGGCCGTGCTGATGGCGCCGGCATTGTCCCACCAGACGCTTCCATCGGTCAGCCCGTCGCGGACGATGAACTTGTCCTTGGGCGAGCGGCCGGTAAAGGCGCCAGTTTCGACCGAAAGGGCGCCATGTGCGGTCAGTACCGGCCCGCCCTGGGCGAGGGAAGCAGCAACCAGCGCCGGAACGGCGGCGTTATAGCTCGTGGACACCGCGGCGCCGACGATCTCTTCCCGAAGGGTCTGATGGTTGAACTGCGACATAGGCATTGGCTCCTTTGCCACCGAACAGGGCGGCTTTGGTGCGCAAATTAAGAGGCCGGTATGGCTCCGAGCCATCCGGTAATCGGTCTTAAGACGGAAGTTGAATGGCAAGGCCCGAGAGGCGCAAACCCCCGCAGGACTTGGCCCCGCCTTATTTAGTGCGTATTTGTCGCCTGCAACGTCGCCTGAAAAAATAGCGTCAAAAAGAAAGGCACCTCATGCCAAAGATCGCCCTGGTGGACGATGACCGCAATATTCTCACCTCGGTGTCGCTGACCCTCGAAGCCGAAGGTTACCAGGTCGCGACCTATACAGATGGCGCTTCGGGTCTCGAGGGTCTAACCTCCGACAAGCCCGACCTTGCGATCCTCGACATCAAGATGCCGCGCATGGACGGCATGGAGCTGCTGCGCCGCCTGCGGCAGAAGTCCGATGTGCCGGTGATCTTTCTGACCTCCAAGGACGAAGAGATCGACGAATTGTTCGGGCTCAAGATGGGCGCCGACGATTTCATCACCAAGCCGTTCAGCCAGCGCCTGCTGGTCGAGCGCGTCAAGGCAATCCTCCGCCGCTCCGCCCCGCGCGAGCCCGGCGTGCCCGGCAGCACCGAGCCGACCCCAAGCAAGGCGTTGATCGAACGCGGGTCGCTGGTCATGGACGAAGAGCGCCACACCTGCACCTGGAAGGGTCAGCGCGTGACGCTGACGGTGACCGAGTTCTTGATCCTCCAGGCCCTGGCGTTGCGGCCCGGCGTCGTCAAATCGCGCAATGCCTTGATGGACGCGGCCTATGACGATCAGGTCTATGTCGACGACCGCACCATCGACAGCCACATCAAGCGTCTGCGCAAGAAGTTCAAGCAGACCGACGACGATTTCGAAATGATCGAAACGCTTTACGGCGTGGGTTACCGCTTCAAGGAACAGTAAACAGCGTGGCCACGCTCGACGATCAGTTCAGCCAGCCTGCGTCTGAAAAGAGGGCGCCGGGCGAGACCGCGCCGCGCTCCCGCCGCGGCTGGCGCATGGTACTGACGCCGTTCGGCAAGGTCTTCGACGCCGTCCGGCGCTTTGTCGATTTTACCATCTTCTCGAGCCTCACCCGGCGCATCGTCGTGCTCAACATGGCGGGGCTCCTGGTGCTGGTCGTGGGTATCCTTTACCTCAACCAGTGGCGCGCGGGTCTGATCGACGCGCGCGTGCAGTCGCTGCGGGTACAGGGCGAAATCATCGCCGCGGCCATCGCCGCGTCGGCGACCGTGGATAGCGACATCATTTCGGTCAATCCCGATCGGCTGCTCGATACCCAATCAGGCGGCGTCTCGCCCTTCTCCTATTTCGACCCGACACTAGAATTTCCGATCAATCCGGAACGGGTAGCGCCGCTGCTGCGCAACCTTATTACTCCGACCCGCACCAGGGCGCGCATCTATGATGGACAGGGTCTGCTGATCCTTGACAGCGACAACATCTACGCGCGTGGCGAGGTGCTGCGGCAGACCATCGACAAGTCCACCGGCACGTCCTTCTTTCTTGCCGACTGGTGGAATGCGCTGATCTCCTGGGCGCCCGGCGACAATTACCCGACCTATCAGGAATACCAGGCGGATGAGGGTACGCGTTACCCCGAGGTCGCCTCCGCGCTCCAGGGTGCACCGGCAGATTTCGTACGGGTGGATGCACAGAACCGGCTCGTAGTGTCTGTCGCCGTGCCGGTGCAGCGCCTGCGGGCGGTGGTCGGCTCCATCCTTCTTTCCACGGCGCCAGGCGACATCGATTCCATCGTGGCGCAGGAGCGCTGGAGCATTTTGCGCATCGCCATGATCGCGGCCGGGGTGCAGATCGTCCTGTCGCTGCTCCTTGCGGGCACCATTGCCGGACCGATGCGGCGCTTGTCGGCGGCGGCCGAACGGGTGCAGACGGCAGGCGATGCCCGCGCTGAAATCCCCGACTTGAGCGACCGTCCGGACGAAATCGGTCATCTTTCGGGCGCGCTGCGGCGCATGACTGACGCACTTTACAATCGCATTGAGGCCATCGAGCGCTTTGCGGCGGACGTGGCACATGAGCTGAAAAATCCGCTGACCTCGCTTCGGTCTGCGGTGGAAACCCTGCCGCTTGCCAAGCGCGAGGCCGACAAGGCGCGGCTCAACGAAATCATTCAGCACGATATCCGCCGGCTCGATCGCCTGATCACCGATATTTCGAGCGCCAGCCGTCTCGACGCCGAATTGGCGCGCGAAACGGCCGAGCCTGTGGATGTCGAAACTTTGGCCCAGGCCATGGTGGCGATCCAGAAAGACATCGCGGCCGGACGCGACGTGTCGGTTGTCATGGGCAAGAGGAGCGGTCGCGGCACGACGCTGGTGAGCGGTCACGAGTCGCGGCTGGCGCAGGTCTTTGCCAACCTTATCGACAATGCCGTATCGTTCTCGCCACCGGGCGGAACGGTGACGGTCGCCATTTCGACCGAGGGCGACAATATCGTTGCGACCGTCAGCGACGAGGGTCCGGGCATTCGCGACGCGGGCCGCATCTTCCAGCGCTTTTATACCGATCGGCCCGAAGGCGAGAGTTTTGGCAACCATTCGGGGCTCGGGCTTTCGATTTCCAAGCAGATCGTCGATGCGCATAAGGGCACGATCAAGGCGGCAAATCGCACCGATCGCTCCGGTGCGCTCTTCACCATTGTTCTGCCGCGCGCCCGCAAATAGGGTTTGCGCATGAGCAAGCCGGTCAATGTGCATGGGACGGGACTGGTCCTCGGCGAAGCCGGCGTACTGCTGCGCGGTCCCTCCGGTGCGGGCAAGTCACTGTTATGTCTGGCTTTGCTGGATCGCTGGGAAAGCTGGGGGCTACCAGCGTCTCTCGTCGCCGATGACCGGGTCGATCTGCTGGAGGAAGCCGATGGGCTCATCATGATGGCACCGCAGCAGCTGGCTGGGCGGATCGAACTGCGCGGTCGCGGTATCGTCAGCCGCCCATACCAGCAGCGGGCCATCGTGCATCTGGTGGTCGATCTTGTGCCCGATCTCATGCGCATGATCGAACCCGAAGAGCTCCAAACCGAGCTCCTCGGCCATGCCTTGCCGCGCGCGCCGGTGCCGCAATCAGGCGTCGTGAGCCTGGGCCACCAGGAACTGCTCGTGGCCGAAGCGCTGCGCGCAAGCGGGCATCGCACCCTCCCGTGACAAATTACCCCTTGCAACAGGGCGCCATGGAGACAAGACTACGCTCGCTTGCCTGCCTTCACCCGGCGGCAGGGAAGGCAGGGGGCTCAAGTGCTGCCGCGGCGGACTTCTGGCCGCGTCGGTCGTCTGGGGAAAGTGCATGATCGGATTGGTTCTCGTAACCCATGGCGCGCTAGCCGATGAATTCAAGCTGGCGATGGAACATGTGGTCGGACCGCAGGAATATATCGAGACCATCGCCATTGGTCCCGATGACAATGCCGAAAGCCGCCGCGACGACATCCTGGCGGCGATCGACCGTGCCGACAGCGGCGGTGGGGTCATCATCCTGACCGACATGTTCGGCGGTACGCCCTCGAACCTGGCGATCTCGGTGATGCAGAACCGCTCGGTCGAAGTGATCGCCGGAGTGAACCTGCCCATGTTGGTCAAGCTCGGCCGCGTGCGCGGCGACATGGCCATCGGCGACGCGGTCAACATCGCCCAGGAAGCGGGCAAGAAATATATCACCGTGGCCAACTCCCTTCTGGGGAGCTAGCCGATGGACGGCGCCGCCAATGCCGGGCGGGCTCTGGCCCAACAGCTGACCATCGTCAATCGCAAGGGCCTCCACGCCCGCGCGTCCGCCCGTTTCGTGCGCACGGCGGAGTGCTTCGACGCCACCATTTCGGTAATCCGCGATGGCACTTCGGTGGCTGGCAATTCGATCATGGGGCTGATGATGCTGGGGGCAGGGCCGGGCTCGACGATCCTCGTGCAGGCGACCGGAAAACAGGCGCGAGAGGCGCTCGAAGCCATCGCAGAACTGGTCAATAACGGCTTCGACGAAGACGTGGACGGCTCCGAATAGGAGCAATGTGCTCCTGTGACCAACTTTTCGAACTCAACTGGAGACACGCCATGTTCACTCATGTGATGATCGGCAGCAACGACCTCGACAAGGCCAAGCGCTTCTATGACGCGACCTTTGTTGCGCTCGGGGGCAGGCCGGGCGAAGTGGATGCCGGTGGGCGGCTGGTCTATGCCCATGACGGCAGCCGCCTCATGGTGACCAAGCCCATCGATGGCAAGCCGGCCACTCACGCCAATGGGGGCACGATCGGTATCCTGGCCCCAAGCCCTGAACATGTTCAGGCCTGGCATGATGCCGGTGTCGCCAATGGCGGCACATCCGTCGAGACGCCGCCCCATGAGCGTCCGAACGGAGCATTCGTCGCTTATATGCGCGATCCTGATGGCAACAAGCTGTCGGCGCGGTCTCGCCCGACCAAGTAAGCCTGCGCAAGCCTGTCTCCGGCTACTTCAGGGGCAGATGGAGTTCAACGACGACTTCATGCGCCTGCGTTCCCGCAACAGGGACGAGCTTGCGCTCGACATAAGCGGGGAAGTCGCGCGCCTCTTCCCCGCTTTGCGGCAGCCAGTCGCGGTACATGAAGAGCCCGGCCGGTTCCAGGTTGTTGGTTTGTCCAGGATAACGGAGGACAGCGCAGCGGCCTCCCTCGATAACGGCTCTCTGCATCGGCGCAGTGACGGAAATCTCCGGGTCCGCCGCAACGCAGATGTCCATGCTGTAGTCCTCGGGATTGACCGGTTCGCGTTCGGACCGGAAGACCATGAAACTCGAGCGCCCGGTTTCCGGTGCGAGCCCCGCGGCCTTGCACCACGCGCGGAATGTTTCAAAGGTCTGAGGAAGCTTGGCGCGATCTCCCCGGTGTCGGAGAAGCGCCACCGGCGTGGATGGCACCTCCCGGATGATGATGTCTTCGTAATCGAAGATGATTTTCATGAGCTTGTTTCTCGCACTGTCCAAAGGGCCAAAGGCCGAAAGCCACGAGCTCCAATCGGGAGACTTCCGAAACGAGGAGGGCGATTGCGTCAGCCGTTGCCGGAAGGCGCGGGCAAAGGCATCGGGAGCCTCATAGCCGGCGTCCATTGCGATATCGGTGACGCTTTGTGCCTCGTTCCAGGCGAGTGCATGCGTGGCGCGCTTCATGCGAGTCAGCTGAACATAGCGGTGGACCGAGACCTCGAACGTTGCGGCAAACTGCCGATGGAAATGGAACTTGGAAATGGCTGCGACCCGGCTCAGCACGTCCAGATCAAGGTCTTGATCGAGATGCGCATCGATGTAGTCGAGCACCCTCAAGAGACGGGCATGGTAGTTATCGAGTGCAGTCGTCATCGGTTTCCTCGTGGCGCTGCTATTTGGCGCAAATGCCTGCGCCAAGGCTCGGCAGATCTTGCTTTGTTGATGCGCCAAGCCATGTGCGGATGCCGCCAGCCTGGTGAACCTATGCGTCAGCCCCCTTTGGCTGTCGCACTGTGATGAACATTGGCGATGCGGCAAGATACAGCGCTGCGCCGACGATCCATACCGTTCCGATCCATGCGTCCTTGGTGGCGAAGAATATGAGAGTAGTCAGCACCGGGCCGACAATGCCCGCAAGGCTCATGAGGCTGGCGAGCACCCCCTGCAATTGCCCCTGCTGCTCATCGCTGACGCGGCTGGTGAGCAGTGACTGGAGCGCCGGCATGGCTACTCCGCCCAGGGCAAAAAGCGGTGCCACCGCATAGCCCATCCAGCTCTGGTCGGCGAAGGCCATCAGAACATAGGCGGTGACATCGAACCCTACGCCGATCATCAGCGTGCCCAGATCACCAAAACGGCGGGAAAGCGGACCAACCAGAAACGCCTGAGCCAAAGTGCCGAAAACGCCAAAGAGCGCAAAGGACAGGCCCATGTGGACCGAATCCCAGCCAAACCGCGCGGCGCCGTACAGAACCCATATTGTGCCCGGAACTGCTGCGATAAGGCCAAACACAACCGAAACCATGACCATGGGCAGGAGCGGCTTGAGGTTCCAGAGCCAGAGCAGCGGCGCCAGCGGGTTGAGGGCCTTGAGATCGAAAGTCTGGGTTCCCGGTGTGCGGCTTTCGGGCAAGACAAGGAGCGCGACCAAGAGATTGATACCGTTGAACAGGGCTGCGGCAAGAAAGGGCGAACGGAGCCACCACGCGCCAAGCACGCCTCCAAGCACCGGACCTATGATAAAGCCGGCGCTCATCACGGCCCCGATCTGTCCGAAACGCTGCGCTCGCTGCTCGAGCGGGGTGATGTCGGTAATATAGGCGGTAGCGACGGCCATATTGGCGCTGGTGATGCCGGCCATGGCACGGCCGACCACCAGCATCCATCCAAATGGCGAGAGCGCCATCACAAGGTAGTCCAGCAAAGTCCCGGCGAGCGACAGGAGCAGCACCGGGCGGCGACCGTATCGATCGCTGAGAGCGCCCAGCACCGGCGAGAAGATGAACTGCATCAAGGCATAGACGGCAAGCATGGCTCCGTAGAGCCAGCCGAAGTCCCCAGCGCCGGCAATTTCCTGCAGCAGGTCAGGCAGGATGGGGATGATCAGCCCGGCCCCGATTGCGTCGAGTGCGACAGTGGCGAGAATAACAAGCAGAGCCTTGTTCAGCATGGGTGCCTCGGCTACCTTATCAGTGATAATCAATTTATCGGTGATAAGCGAGCTTATCAGTGATAAGTCAAGCGCGAGTTTTCATGCCTATCGATCGTGATCGCATTCTCCAAGAAGCATTGGCCGTGTTGAACGAGGTGGGGATCGACAAGCTCTCGACCCGCAAGCTGGCCGAGCGCCTCGGGGTGCAGCAGCCGGCGCTTTACTGGCACTTCAAAAGCAAGTCGCTGCTGCTGGATGCGCTCAACAGCGAGATGCTGCGACGCTTTCACAATCATCGCCTGCCCGAACCGGGCGAAAACTGGATTGGCTTCACCTACGCCACAGCGCGCAGCATGCGGCGAACTTTGCTCGCTGTCCGCGACGGCGCGCGGCTGGCTGCGGGAACAAGGCCATCGGATACCGATTTCGCCGACGCCGAGTCCCAGCTCAAGCTTTATGTCGATGCGGGGTTTTCGCCTCAGGAGGCGTTGCACATTTCCATTGCGGTGGCGCGCTATGTGGTCGGCTTTGTGCTCGAAGAGCAGGGCGAACGCGTGCGAATGGAAGAAGATGCGGGCGCGACGGGCGATATTGAAAGCGAACTGGCGCCGTTCCCGATCCTCGCAGAGGCTTTCGCGTCGCTGGTCACCGGACACAGCATCAACACGGAAGCGGCGTTCGACCAAGGGCTGGATTATCTGGTGGATGGCATGAAGGCCGCGCTTGAAGCCAAGGCGTAAGCGGCTTGCGGAACGCTCCGGTTTTTTCCACATTAAGTGAGGTCAGGGGAGATCTGCATGCGCAAGCTGATTGCCGGTATCGGTGGGGTCGTCCTTGCCGCCATGCTCAGCCAGTTCCCCGAATATGCCCAGCAATATACCCAGCGGCTGGGCGGGGCAGTCGATGAGCTGCGGGTGATCACGACCGACTTCGACCGGGCTGCGGAGCTCGGTGGGCTGAGCCGGATCGAGGCGATCGACCGCTACAACGCGTCCAATGACGAATTCCTCGCCGGACGCGGCACCTCGATGACGGCAACGTTTCAGCGCTATGACAGGCTGAGCACAACGCTGACCCAGATCCAGAATGCCGGGCCCATGGAGCGCCTCCAATCCCTGCCGGCTTACCTCGATACCGATATCGGGCGGCGGACGCTTGAAAGCTACCGGCCCGCCATGCCGGTAACGGTGGAAGGCGTGCTTTATGCCGGAACCGGCTTCATCCTCGGCTACCTGGTGTTGTCAGCGCTGCTGCGGCTCGTGACGTTGCCCTTCAAGCGGCGCGACCGTATTCGCGTCTCTAGGATATAAACAAAGCTTTATATCCTTGATTGATCCTGGGCCTCTCCTCTCGTATAGGAGGGGCAATTGATCATTTCCGGAGCACGCCATGCCCACCAATTCGACCGACTATGCGGTCAAGGACATTTCTCTCGCCGATTTCGGCCGCAAGGAACTCGATATCGCCGAGATCGAAATGCCGGGCCTGATGGCGATCCGCGCCGAATACGCGGCGGCGCAGCCGCTCAAGGGCGCGCGCATTGCCGGCTCGCTCCATATGACCATCCAGACCGCCGTGCTGATCGAAACGCTGGTTGCGCTGGGCGCCGAAGTGCGCTGGGTCTCGTGCAACATCTTTTCGACCCAGGACCACGCTGCCGCGGCGATCGCCGCCGCCGGTATTCCGGTTTTCGCCCACAAGGGTGAAACCCTGGAAGAATACTGGGATTTCACCGATCGCATGATGGATTGGCCGGGCTCGACGCCCAACATGATCCTAGACGATGGCGGCGACGCCACCATGTATATCCTGACCGGCGCCAAGGCCGAAAAGGACATTTCGGTGCTCGCCAAGCCAGGCAACGAGGAAGAAGAAATCTTCTTTGCCACCATCAAGCGCCGTCTCGAAAAGAATCCCGGCTTTTTCAGCAAGATCAAGGAAGCCATCCGCGGCGTTTCGGAAGAAACCACGACGGGCGTGATGCGCCTCTATCAGCTCCACGCAAAGGGCGAACTGCCGTTCCCGGCCATCAACGTCAATGACTCGGTGACCAAGTCCAAATTCGACAACAAGTATGGCACCCGTGAATCACTGGTGGACGCGATCCGCCGCGGCACCGACGTGATGCTGGCCGGCAAGGTCGCCGTGGTCTGCGGCTATGGCGATGTCGGCAAGGGTTCGGCAGAGTCGCTGCGCGGCGCCGGTGCCCGCGTGCTGGTGACCGAAGTCGACCCGATCTGCGCGCTTCAGGCAGCGATGGAAGGTTTCGAGGTCGTGACGCTGGAAGACGCCGCGCCGCGCGCCGACATCGTCGTCACCGCGACCGGCAACAAGGATGTGCTGACGCTCGACGACATGCGCAACCTCAAGGACATGGCCATCGTCTGCAATATCGGCCACTTCGACAATGAGATCCAGGTTGCGGCCCTGCGCAACTTCAAGTGGACCAATGTCAAGCCACAGGTCGACCTCATCGAAAAGCCCGATGGCAAGCGCCTGATCCTTCTGTCGGAAGGGCGGCTCGTGAACCTGGGCAATGCCACCGGCCATCCGAGCTTTGTGATGTCGGCCAGCTTCTCCAACCAAACGCTGGCGCAGATCGAGCTTTGGACCAATGGCGACAAGCTCGAAAAGAAGGTGCATGTCCTGCCTAAGCATCTCGACGAAAAGGTCGCCGAGTTGCACCTCGCCAAGCTGGGCGCCAAGCTCACCAAGCTCACCAAGGACCAGGCCGACTATATCGGCGTGACCACCGAAGGCCCGTTCAAGTCGGCCGAATATCGCTACTGATCGGAGAGGTGGAGGCCCGTCGCTGGGCCTCCCCTAATTTTCCTGAATATCCTTTAGCACCGCGTGGATGCGGCATTGCAGGCCCTGCGGCGCGAATTCGAGTTCGACCACGCTGCGCGTGCCGGTAATGCCGCTTTGCACGAGACGCGAGCCAAAGCCGGTGCGTGTCGGGGCTACGACAGCCGGGCCGCCATTCTCGGTCCAGACCATATCGAGCGCCGGCACGCCCTTGAGATCGCCGAAACGCCAGCTGAGGTCGACCCAGCCTTCCGCCTGCGACAAGGCTCCGTATTTGAGGGCGTTGGTCAAGAGCTCATGAAAGATCAGCGCGATCGACATGGCAGCGCGCGGCCCCACATGCACCTCGGGCCCGTTCATCTTAATGCGCGAGCCGCGGGTCACGTCTTCGGTGACCGCCACGGACTTCGCCAGAAGATCTGCCAAGGGCGTTCCGTCGGTATTGCCCGCAAGGAGAATATCCTGGGCGCTGCTGAGAACGGCGAGCCGATCGGTGATGGCCTTTTTGGCCGTCGGGATGTCTTCGGCATTGCGGAAGGACTGGTTGACGATGCTTTGCGTCACCGCGATCATGTTCTTGATCCGGTGGCCGAGTTCCTGCGTCAGCAGGTGCTGGAGTTCCTCGGCGCGCTTTTGCGGCGTGCGGTCGCGCAGGATCTTGAGAAAGCCTTCCGGTTGTCCGTCTTCCAGAAGCGGCAGCATCTCGCCGCTTGCCCAGAAGGTGCTGCCGTCCTGGCGGCAATGCCAGCGCTCGTCAATGCTCCGCCCGTGGGTCAGGGCATTGCCGAGCTCCTTGGACGGCACGTCCTTGGCGCGGTCCTCGGGCGTAAAGATATGATCGATCGGCTTGCCGATGATCTTCTCGCGTGGCCAGCCGAGGATATTTTCCGCCCCTGGGCTCCAGGAGGTGATGAGACCTTTAAGGTCCATGGTGATGATGGCGTAGTCGGTGGCGCTTTCGAGCACCAGCTCTGCAAGTCGTTTCAAAACCGCGGCCCTAACGAGTGTCCCCTCACACCCTTACCAGCGCTTTGAGGGCGCGGTCGAGATCGTCTGTCGTATAAGGCTTGATGACGGCAATGGCCCCATCGGCCTCCTCGTTGGCGCGATGGTCGCCGGTGGCAAGGACGACATGAAGGTTCGGCTGCTGCTTGCGGCAGGCCTTTACGAGTTCGAGGCCGTTCATATCCGGCAAGCCGAGATCGGTCATGAGCACATCGATTTCGCCGGTCAGCGCTTCCATGGCCTGGCGTCCGGTGCCGACCCCAACCACCGAGTGACCGAGGCTCTCCAGCATATCGGCGGTGCTGTACCGGATCAGGGCATCGTCTTCAACGAGGAGGATACGAAAACCTCGTGGCGTTGCCGGTGCTGCGGAAAACCCAGAAGTGTTCTGCGGCGCAAGGACATGCCCGCTACCGGCTGCATTGCGCTGCTGCTGGTTGCTGAGCACATGACGAACTTTTCGTGCCAGGGTCTCGCGGGTATAGGGCTTGGGCAGGAGCTCGACGCCCGCATCGAGCCGCCCGCCATGGACGATGGCGTTTTCGGTGTAGCCGGAGGTGAAGAGAACGGCGACGCCGGGCAGCCGTTCCTTGGCCTTGCGCGCCAGTTCGGGACTGCGCACGGGCCCTGGCATCACCACATCGGTGAACACGAGGTCGATCTCGGCACCGCTTTCGATAATGGTGAGGGCGCTGGCTGCATCCCGCGCCCGCAAGGTCCGGTAGCCAAGGTCGGTAAGAAGGGAAACGGTGGTTTCGCGCACCGCGTCATCGTCCTCGACCACGAGCACCGTTTCCGTGCCGCCCTGGATCGGTGCGGCACGAAGGTCCATGAGGACGTCTTCGGCTTCGTGGCTGCGGGGCAGGTAGATCTTGACCGTCGTGCCGTGTCCGACTTCGCTATAGATCTTGATGTGACCGTTGGATTGCTTGACGAGACCATAAACCATGGAAAGGCCGAGCCCTGTACCCTTGCCTTCCGGCTTGGTGCTGAAGAAGGGTTCGAAGACCTTGTCGAGCACCTCGGGGGCAATGCCCGAGCCCGTGTCAGTAACGGCGATCAGCACATACTGGCCGGGCGCTGCATCGTTCTTCCAGGCATAAACATCGTCCAGCGATGCATTAGTGGCTTCAATAGTCAGCCGGCCCGTTCCTTCCATCGCGTCACGCGCGTTGATGGCGAGGTTGAGGACGGCGTTCTCTATCTGGTTGGGGTCGATCAACGTGTTCCAGAGGCCACCTGCGACCACGGTTTCGAGCTCAACCTCTTCACCGAGGGTGCGGCGCAGCATGTCGTCCATGCCCTGAAGGAAGCGGCCGACATTGATGACTTTGGGCTCGAGCGGCTGGCGGCGTCCGAAGGCCAGCAGCTGTGCGGCCAGTTTGGAGCCGCGCGTAACCCCCATCAGCGCATTCTGCACGCGTGTTTCGGCGCGCTGGTTGCCCGCAATATCCTTGCCCAGGAGCTGAAGATTGCCGCTGATCACCTGAAGGAGGTTGTTGAAGTCGTGCGCGACGCCGCCCGTAAGCTGCCCCAGCGCTTCCATCTTTTGGGAGCGGCGCAACTGCTCTTCGAGGTTCTTGCGGCTGGTGACGTCGCGGCCAGCGCCATAAAACTGGTCGCCTTCGGGAACGCAGGTCCAGGAATAGGAGCGGTATTCGCCGTTCCTGGCACGGATGCGGAGGTCAAAGTCGCGCAGCGTTTCGCCCGCAAGGAGTCGCTCGCCCTGGTTCGTCAGGCCCAAGAGGTCGTCAGGATGCACAAGCGTATCCGAACGCATGCCGATGAGCTCGGCTTGGGTATAGCCAAGAGCCGTGGTCCACGCCGGATTGACGCTGCGATAGATGCCGTCCAGACCGCAGATCACGATCAGGTCCTCGCTGATGCGCCAAGTCATGTCGCGCTCATGCGTGCGCGCCTCCACTTGGGAGGAAAGGCTTTCGTTGAGGCGTCGAAGCGCTTCTTCGGCGCGCTTGCGATGGGTGACGTCATAGCCTTCGGCAAAGATGCCGGTGACCTCGCCGGTGTCGTTGACGATGGGCTGGTAGACGAGATTGACGAACCGCTCTTCGGGCGCGGCGTCGGGCCGCCGTTGCACGGAGACGGCCATGTCGCGGCCGATATAGGGCTCGCCCGATCGATAGACCTGGTCGAGGATCTCGAAATAGCCCTGGCCCTGCACATCGGGAAGGGCCTCGCGGATCGTCTTGCCGACAAGATCGCGATGCCCGACCAGCTGCAGGTAGGCCTCGTTCATGAATTCGAACACATGCTCGGGACCGCTGAGCACGCACATGAAGCTTGGCGCATGCTGGAACAACGAGCGAAGCCGGTCGCGTTCGGCGGTGCGCTGATCGACTTCCGAGCTGAGGCGGGCATTGGTTTGCTCGAGCAGTTCAGCAGCGTCCTGACGCATCTGCAGCGCGTCGCTCAGAGCAAGCGCCCGGCGTTTTTCCGATTCAAACGCTTCAGCGCCCGAAAGGCCTGCCGAAATCTGCCCGGCCATGAGTTTGAGGAACCCGTAATAGTCGTCGTCGAAAGGCCGCAGGGCATTGAGCCCAACCACTATGGCCCCCAATGCCGATTCTCCGCCTTGTCCAACCAGCGGCACGACGATGGCATTGTCCGGTTGCCGGTTCCACGCGCCCATGGGTACGGAGATGCGGCTGACATCCTGGGGGGCGCGGCTTTGAAGGTCGATCAGCGGCTTCGGATCAAGCAGCGGATGTCCCTCAGGAACGCCGGTCGAGAAAGCAAGGTCCGCCTCATCCTCATCGAAGAGGTAGGTGAGGGTGAAAGGCAGGTCATGGAGGTTGCTGCCAAGCGCGGCGCGAGCGGCGCGGATTACCGAAGCTCTGTCGGTCGCGCCGGCAAGGTTTTGCGACAGCATGCGCAGCGTTTCCATGCGCCGCTCGGCGATGACGCGATGTGTTTCTTCCGAAACGGCACATAGCAAGCCGGCGGTTTTCCCATCCTCTCCGAGAACAGGGCTATAGGAAAAGGTGTGATAGGTTTCCTCGGGTACGCCAGAGCGCTCGATGATCAGAAGCAGCGCCCGATCCCAGGTGGCTTTCCCATCTTCGTAGACGGTCCGGATGCGGCCTTCGATGTCGTCCCAGATCTCGGCCCACAGCTCCTTGGTCGGTTTGGCGAGCGAGTCGGGGTGCTTGATGCCCAAGGTCGGCCGATAGGCATCGTTATAAAGAAAAGCGACCTCCGGCCCCCAGCCCAGCCACATCTCGAACTTGGAAGTCAGAAGGATGCCGATCGAAACCTTGAGCGCCTGCGGCCAATCCTCCGGATTGCCCAGCGAGGTCTTGCTCCAGTCCTTGGCGCGCATCAAGCGCGCCATCTCGCTATCACCAGGGAAAATACGATGCAGCGGGGTCAAGTCGTTCACGGCCGGGCTCCTTTGCGAGCCTTATATTGTCCCTGTGAGCAGGCAGGCAACCAGCTTCGCCAGCCTCAGCTGGCCGCCAATGGCACTTGCTTTTGCACGCTGGAAACCAGTTGCGTGACGAGCGCCAGGATGCGGTCCATCGAATAGGGCTTTGTCAGCATGATGCTGCCCTCAACGCCGTGCCGCCGCCAATCCCCTGAACTGTCGCCGCTGGCATAGATGACCGGCACTTCGGGGGACAATTCCCGCGCATGCTTGGCAACGTCCCAGCCGGTGATCGGTCCGCCGAGCCGAACATCGGTGATCAGCGCGTCCATGTCATCGATCTGAGTGTCTATCGACTGCATCGCCGCAGGGCCATTGTAGGCAAGAGCCACTTCGTAACCAGCGTCGGTGAGCGCCTCTTCGATCAAGATGGCGACCATAGCTTCGTCTTCGACAACTAAAATCAACGCGCGATCCTTCAGCAACCAACACACCGGAATGAGGAGAAGCAGCTTTGGTTCCCGGAGGCGGACGATTGGTGATGATTTGAATAGTCAAACATGGGTGAAAGGCGCTGGAACGAATAACGAGTTGGACCATTGGCTACACTCTGTGCGACGAGGCATTCTCCGTCGCCCCTTTGGAGCGTGGTGATTTGGAGTCTGGGGCGTCTCTTTCGCGTGCCATCGTGGTCATCAGTGATTTCGTCGAACCTCAGCCGTCTCCGGCCTATGTGACGCCGCAAGACCTCCCCCATAGGCCCGAGGCAAGCACGGCGCGAAACGTGCCGGTTCTTGGTGGCTATCTCGAGCGCTTGCCCCTCGCTGCGGTCCGCAACGGTCTGGCCGATTTTGCCGAAATCTGGCATCACCACCGCGGCAACGCGCCGGCGTCACTGCGCGAGAGCGATATGCTGACGCGGCGGAGTTTTCCCATGCATGGGGAGGCTCCGTTTCATTCCGATTCCATGATCGACTTTGTGCGCCAGCATGGTGCCCCTGCCATTTTGGCGGTTTGGGGCCTGGGCGTATCCGAGGCGCTGCTGGAAGCTTGCGGCGAGAGCTTCATTATCTACAACTCGATCGATGCTCCTTCCTTGCGCGTGCCGCCCGAGGTCAGCCAGCACTTTGATCTCGTGATCACCGGGGCGCAGTGGCAGAGTGATGAGGTCGAGGCGCGCCATCCGGGGATGCAAACGGCGATCATGCCGATCGGCCCTGAATTTGCGTCGCCCGAGACCTTTTTTCCCCTTGCTGAAATCGAGAAGCGCTTCGACGTCATCTATGTGGCGGCGGCGCAGCCCTATAAGCGGCACGACGTCCTGCTCAATGCGCTGGCGCGTTCGCCGCGGCCGCTCAAGGCCCTCTGCGTGATCGGCTACGGCGAGGACAGCGACCGCTTGCGGCACCAAGCGGCGGAGCGTGGACTCGATGTCGAATTCGTCGGCCCGCCCGGCGTGTCTCATGCCGAGGTCAACCGGCTGATGAACGCGGCACGTGTAGGCGTGGTCTGCGGCGTCGACGATGGTGCCCCGGCGATCCTTACCGAATATATGCTCGCGGGCCTGCCGGTCGTTGCGAATGCCGAATTGCGCTGTGGTCTCCAATATATCCTGCCGCAAACCGGCATTGCCGTGCCTGGCGACCGGTTCGAGCAGGGCATCATCGAAGCGCTTGGGCGCAGCGATTTCTCACCCCGCCAGACAGTCCTTGATCGCTGGACCTGGCCCCATTCCATTTCCAAGCTTGCTGACCTGATCGCTCCCGTACCGGCGCTTCGGGCCCAGCATGCACAACTCGAGCTCGTGTGAGATCGCCATGAACGAGCAAGTCTTGTCCTCGTCGCTCAACTGCAATGACAGCACGCCGCTGATCTGTTTTTCGCATCTTCGCTGGGATTTCGTGCTGCAGCGTCCGCAGCACCTGATGAACCGTTTCGGCCGCACGCGGCAGATCTTCTTCTTCGAAGAATTCATCCCCACCGATCACCACACGCCTTACCTCGAATACCATCCCTATGCCGGCACCGAGATTGTCTCGGTCCGTCCGCGCATTCCCCATTGGTGGGATGAAACGGCCCGCAACGAAGGCTTGCGCCATCTGCTCGACTTGCTGATGCGGCTCAACAAGGTCACCAAGCCCGTCTTGTGGTTCTATAGCCCGCCAATGTTCACCTTTGCCCGTCACGTTGATGCGGCAGCGGTGGTCTACGACTGCATGGACGAGCTGGCCAATTTCCGCTTTGCCCCAGCGGGTCTCAAGGAGCTGGAAGCCGAATTGATGGCGCGCGCCGATCTGGTGCTGACCGGCGGCTCGAGCCTTTACCAGGCACGCAAGAACCAGCACGATAATATCCATCTCTTCCCCTCGGGCGTGGAACTTGGCCATTTCCGAACCGCGCGCGGCGGCATCGCGCCGGCGCCGGAAATGGCGGCGCTTCCAGGCAAGAAGCTTGGCTTCTATGGGGTGATCGACGAGCGCATCGATCTGCCGCTGCTCGAAAAGCTTGCCCGTGCGCGTCCGGATTGGTCCATCGTCATAGTTGGACCCCTGGCCAAGATCGGGCCGGATGATCTGCCGCGCGTGCCGAACCTTCATTTCATGGGTCCGCGCGCCTATGCCGACCTGCCAGGATGCCTGGCGGCCTGGGACGTGGCGCTGATGCCCTTTGCCATCAACGAGGCGACACGCTTCATCAGCCCCACCAAAACGCCGGAATATCTCGCTGCCGGCCTGCCCGTTGTCTCGACGCCTATCGTCGACGTCATTGCGACCTATGGCGACGTCGAAGCCGTCCATATCGCCGACACGGCAGAGGCGTTCGTTGCAGCCTGCGAGGCCGCGCTCGCAACCGACATCACGCCCTTGATGCCCGCTGTGGACCGCAAGCTCGCTTCCATGAGCTGGGACGAAACCCATCGCCGCATGAACGACCTGTTGAGTCAGGCCATGGATCGGCGGGACAATCCGCCCGCTGCCCCGGCTGTGCACCGGTCAGGGCGCAAGGGCCCTTATGATTATCTCATCGTTGGCGCCGGTCTTGCCGGCAGCGTCTTGGCAGAACGCCTGGCCGCAGGCTCTGGCAAGCGCGTCTTGCTCTGCGACCGGCGCCCCCATATCGGCGGCAATGCCTATGATCACCAGGATGCCGCGGGTGTGCTGGTGCACAAATATGGGCCGCACATCTTTCACACCAATAGCCACGACATCGTCACCTATCTCTCCCGCTTTACAGCGTGGCGCCCCTACGAGCACCGGGTGCTGGCGCAAGTGGGGCAGCAGCTTGTGCCAATGCCGATCAACCGCACGACGCTTAACGCACTCTACGGTCTTGATCTGCGCAATGATGCGGACACGGAAGCTTTCCTGCGCTCGCGCGCTGAGCCGATCGAGACCATCCGCACCTCGCGCGACGTGGTGATCAACCAGGTCGGCACGGAGCTTTATCGCACCTTCTTCGAGGGCTATTCACGCAAGCAGTGGGGCATCGATCCGAGCGAACTCGACAAGGCGGTAACCGCCCGCGTGCCAACACGCTTCAATGACGACGACCGCTACTTCCTCGACAGCTTCCAAGCCATGCCGCTGCATGGCTATACGGCCATGTTCGAAAACATGCTTGATCACGACAATATCGAGCTGGCGCTGGGCGTCGACTACCAGGACCTTGCTGCCGACCAGACTGCGCCCAAGATCATTTATACCGGTCCGATCGACGAATATTTTGGCCATCGCTTCGGAAAGCTGCCTTACCGCAGCCTGCGCTTCCAGCATGAGACGCTGAACCAGCGCCGCTTCCAGCCGGTTGCAGTGGTCAACTATCCGGACCCTTCGGTGCCCTATACTCGTATCACCGAATACAAGCACCTGACGGGCCAGGTGCATCAGAAAACCAGCATTACTTACGAGTTTCCGCAAGCCGACGGCGATCCCTATTACCCCATTCCTCGGCCCGAAAATGCGGCGCTTTACAAGCAATATGAGGCGCTGGCCAAGGAGCAGGGGAACGTCACGTTTGTCGGCCGGCTTGGCACCTATCGCTACTACAACATGGATCAGGTCGTGGGTCAGGCGCTCGCCACCTATCGTCGCATGACCACTGCGACCGAAGCGCGCGAACAGGCGGCGGTGACGGCGTGAAGCAGCGTATCGTTCTGGTGACCGACAGCACCGAGCCGTCCGGCATGGGCGCGCATATGCTAACACTTGGCGCCACGCTTGCCGCCGATTTTGACATCCTTATCGCCGCGCCCGAGGGGGAAGGTGGTAACAAACTGCTGAGCGAGGCGGCCGAGCTTGGCCTTCGCATCAAGCGCTTCGATCTGGGTCGAATGGACGCGTTTCGGAACTGGCTCGCGAGTTATGAACCCGACCTCGTCCATGTCCATGCCGGCATCGGCTGGGAGGGTCATGGCCTGGTGCGTGCAGCGCATGCCGCCGGGGCGCCGGTGGTGCGCACCGAGCATCTGCCGTATCTTTTGACCGATGTCGTGCAGCAGGCCGAATATCGCGCCATGCTGCTCTCGGTCGATAGCCGTATCGCTGTGTCCAATGCCGTGGCGCAAACGCATGCCGGCAAAGGCAGGGGCGCTATTCGCACCGTGCGCAATGGGGTCATGCCCAAGGTTGCGACGCAGGGGCGGGACGAAGTTCGTGCCGGCCTTGGCGTTGGTGCCGGTGAAAAGCTGGTGCTGACCATCGCCCGGTTCACGGCGCAAAAGGGCTATGACCTCCTGGTCGAGGCAGCGGCTACGGTGTTGCAGCAAGAGCCACGGACCAGGTTTGCTCTGGTCGGGACCGGACCCGAGGCAGCCGCCATCGAAGCGGCGATCGCCGAGGCTGGGCTTGCCGAGAGGGTGAAACTTCTCGGTCACCGCACCGACGTGGCAGACCTCCTGGCCGCAGCCGACGTTTTCGTTCTGCCCTCGCATTTCGAGGGCCTGTCGCTGGCGCTGCTGGAAGCAGCTTCTGCCGGCTTGCCGATCGTTGCGACGACGGCAGGCGGCAATGTGGAGGCGCTGGGTAGCGAGCATGCATTCCTCGTCGCTCCCGGCGATGCGGAAGCTCTCAGCGCCGGCATCATCGACGCCTTGACGGATGCAACGCTTGCCAAGACGGCAGGGGAGGGCTCGAAGGCCCGCTTTGCCGAGCGGTTCACGGCGCAGCGCATGGCTGACGAGACCTCGGCCATCTACCAGACATTGATCAAACGACCCGGACAACGAGGCGCACAACTATGAACAAGACACGTCTCGGCTTTATCGGCGCGGGCGGCATCGCCCAGCGCCATCTCGGCGTGCTCGAACAACTTGACGATGTCGAGCTCGTGGGCTTTGCCGATCCCGATGTCGACCGCGCGGTGCAGTCCGCAGGCCGCTTTGGGGCACGTGCGTATGGAAACTTCGCAGAGTTGCTCGACGATCCCAATCTTGACGCAGTTTACATCTGCATCCCGCCGTTTGCGCATGGCGAACCCGAACGGCTGGCAATTGCGCGCGGCCTGCCCTTCTTTGTCGAAAAGCCGCTCTCGCTCGATATCGACATTGCCGAAGACGTTGCCTCTCAGGTGGAAGCGGCCGATCTTGTCACCGCCGTCGGCTATCACTGGCGCTATATCGACACCGTCGAGGAAGCCCGCCGGCGCCTCGCTGACCGCCCGCCGCAGCTGTTGTCAGGTTATTGGCTTGATTCAACGCCGCCGCCGCAATGGTGGTGGCATCAGGACCAGTCCGGCGGTCAGATGGTCGAGCAAACGACCCATATCATCGATCTCGCACGCTATCTTGCCGGCGACGTGACCCAGGTTTTTGGCCTTGCCGGGCACAAGGACCGCGAGCAGTTTCCGGGCCTCGATGTCGCGACGGCCAGCACGGCAAGCCTGCGCTTCGCCAATGGTGCCATCGGCAATCTTGCCTCCACCTGCCTCCTCAACTGGGGCCACCGCGTCGGCCTCCATGTCTTCGGCGAAGGCCTGGCTTTGGAACTGACCGACCATGACATCATGATCGATGTCGGCGCCGGTCGCCCGGTGCAGCATGCGCAGGGCGATCCGGTCTGGCGCGAAGATCGCGATTTCATCGACGCGGTGCGCGGCGAGCCCAATCGCATCCGCTGTTCTTACGGCGAGGCGCTCAAGACCCATCGCGTGGCACTGGCCATCAACCAGTCCGCCCGCGAAGGCCGTGCCATCGACATTCCTGCCGGTAAGTAGGCCCAGATGTCCGAACGACAAATTCGCTCCCTCGGCATCGAACGCGAGGGCCAGGCCTCGATCATCTCCTATAATGAGGGAGATCCGGCGCACGGCCATGTACGGCTCGAAACGCTCTATACCGGCTTTTCTGCCGGCACCGAGCTGACCTTCATGAAGCACACCAACCCCTATTTCCATTCCCGCTGGGATGGCGATCGCGGGGTCTTCGTGCCGGGAGAGCCGAGCCTTCACTTCCCGGTCCCGTTCCTGGGCTATATGGAAGTCGCACGCGTCGTCGATAGCCGCGACCCGGCTTTCCATCGCGGCCAGATCCTGGCGACCACCTTCGGGCACAAGACAGGCCACACGGCCGACCCCAGCCGCGACGTCCTGATCCCGATGCCCGACGACCTAGACCCGGTGCTCGGCGTGTTTGTCGCGCAAATGGGCCCGATCGCCGCTAATGGCATTCTTCATGCCGATGCCGAGCATTTCGGCACCCAGGTGACGCGCCTCGGCCAATCGTTGACCGACAAGCCGGTGCTGGTGATCGGCGCCGGTGCCGTCGGGCTGATGACGGCACTGTTCGCGCGCCAGGCCGGCGCCTCCGAAGTGCTGGTCGCCGATCCTTCGCCCTGGCGGCGCGAGCGTCTCGAGGCCATGGGTTTTCTTGCCATGCACGAGGACGACGCCTGGCACTATGCCCGCACCCATTGGCACAGCGGCGGCGAGCGCGGCGCGGACTTCGTGTTTCAGACCCGCGCCCATTCCGGCAGCCTTCACTCCGCGCTGCGTGCGCTGAGGCCACAGGGCACGGTGATCGATCTGGCCTTCTACCAGGGCGGCGCCGACGACCTCCGCCTCGGCGAAGAATTCCACCACAACGGCCTGGCAATCCGCTGCGCGCAGATCAATCGCGTGCCGCGCGGGCTCGGTCACCTCTGGGACCGGCGCCGCCTCGGAGCGGAAACCGTTTCCATGCTGCGCAAAGAGCAGCCGACCGTCTTGCGCGAGGTGATTACCCATATCGTGCGCTTCGACGATGGGCCGGCATTCTTGGGTGAACTGGTGCAGCGCCGCCCCGAATTCATGCAGATCGTCTTCCAGGTGGCCGAGTGAGCAGCGAACCGACGCGCATCCTTTTCGTTTTTGCCTGGCTCGTCGTTGGCGGCGAGGAGACTGAAGTGCGGCTCCTTGCCGAGCATCTCGATCGCACAAAATACCGCATCGATGTGGTCGCCTGCTTCCGCAAGGACGGCATGCCGGAGCAAAGCCACGATCAGCTTCGCCATCTGGGCGTCAATGTCGATACGGTGCCCTATGGGCTCTCCTTCGAAGACACGATCGACTACCTGTCGCGTAAGGTGGCCGATTACGACATCGTCGTTTCCTGCCAGAACGTTGCAGATATCTATCCCGCACTCGAGCGGGCGCATCTGCGTCCGCCGCTGATCGAACATGGCGGGCTCGTTTCCGAAGCGCTGGCGGGCCCTAAGCATTTCACCAATCGCTATGTCGGCGTCTGCAAGACCATCCGCGATGCCGCTGCCGGCAAAATGGCCGGCCGCGAACACCATGCGCTCGAAATCCCCTCCATGGTCGATCTCGGTGCCTTTCACGCCGAAGACCGCAGCCGCTTACGGGCCGAATTGGGCATCGCCGCCGATGTCCCCCTGATCGGCTGGGTCGGTCGACTGGACAGCAAGAAGCGCGTCGAAGACTTCATCGAAGCTGCCGCGATCGTTCATCAACAGCGTCCAGGAGCGCAGTTCCTCATAGTGGGCGGCCCAGACGCCTTCATGCCGCACTATGCCGATCAGCTCCACACACTTACGCACGAGCGTAAGCTCGAAGCCAATCTGCGCTTTTTGGGCGACCGCTCCGATGTCCCGGCCATTTTGATGGCGCTCGACATTTTCGTCTGGCTGTCGCGCGGCGAAGGCATGCCGCATGTGATTGCCGAAGCCGGTGCGGCGAGCCTGCCCGTGATCGCGACGCCCGACAACGGCGCGCTGCAGCAAATCGAAGAAGGCGTGTCCGGCCTCTTCGTGCCGCATGAAAGCCCGGCAGACGTGGCCAAGTCTATGCTGAGGCTGATCGACAGCTCCAAGCTGCGCCACCAGCTTGGCAGCGCGCTGCGCCGCTCGGTCGAAACACGGTACAGTATCCAGGCTGTCCTGCCGCAATGGGCCGAGCTCTTCGACGCGGTCATGGCCGAACGGGTGCCGGCACCGGCCCCAAAGATCTTTCGCTCCTATTGGCAGGGCGGCTTCGAATGCTCGACCCACCGGCTGCGTTATGGCCGGCGTCTCGATATCATCGATTCCAGCAAGCACGACCTTTATGCCGAGGCTGACTACCGGCAACTGGGCAAGCTCGGCATTCGCACGGTGCGCGACGGCTTCCGTTGGCACCTGATCGAGAGCTCGCCGGGAAGCTATGATTGGTCCAGCATCGACCCCATGCTCAGCGCAGCTAAGGCGGCCGGCACGCAGGTCATCTGGGATCTGTTCCATTATGGTTGGCCTGATGACATCGATATCTGGCGCCCCCAATTCGTCGACCGTTTCGCCCGTTTTGCCCGCGCCGCTGCACAGCGGGTGCGTGAGCAGAGCGACGACGTGCCCTTTTATTGCCCGGTCAACGAGGTGTCGTTCTCGGCCTGGGGCGGCGGCGATGCGGGCTATCTCAATCCCTTCGCCAATGGCCGTGGCTATGAACTCAAGGTGCAGCTGGTCCGCGCCTCGATCGCGGCCATGCATGCCATCCGCGATGTCGATCCGCGCGCCCGCTTCGTTCATGCCGATCCCGCCATCAACGTCATCACCGATCCCGGCCGACGTCACGAATTCTGGGCGGCCGAAGGGCACCGCCAGGCGCAGTATCAATCCTGGGACATGATCGCCGGCCATGCCTGGCCGCAACTGGGCGGCCAGCCGGACCTGCTCGATATCGTCGGGGTCAATTACTACTTCAACAACCAGTGGATCCATGGCGGCCCGCCGATCGATATCGGCCACCCGCTCTATCGCTCGCTCCATCGCCTGCTGATGGAAATCTACGGCCGCTACGGCAGGCCCATCCTTCTGGCTGAAACCGGCATCGAGTTCGACCGGCGCCCAGCCTGGCTGGCCTATGTCGCGGCCGAACTGGAACTGGCCCGCGCCAAGGGTGTGCCGATGGAAGGGCTCTGCCTTTACCCCGTGCTCAACCATTTCGGCTGGGACGACGACCGGCCCTGCCAGAACGGTCTGCTGGAACAGCAATGGGCCAACGGTCGACGGGGCGTTTATCAGCCGCTTGCCGACGAGCTGGCACGGGCGCAGCGCATACACGACGCGTATCTGCGGCCCAGGGTCGAGCAAGCCGATCGTGAAGTGGCAGCGGCAATAGAGCACTTGGCAGACGCATAGTTTCGCTGTTTGTTCCGGTCAAGGAGCAACAGCGATTCTTTCTGTCCTGCAAACCGATCTCTTCGACTATTTCGACGCGCTGGAGGCGCCGCCGCCACCACGCTCGGGCTTCGCCTCGAAGCTTTTGGCGGGCTTTGAGTGCGGGTTCCTGGGCTGGAATGGTCATGATCTTTTGGTGACCACCAGGCACCTGCCGCATGAGCGCATGGGAGATCACTACGCTCTTGCGCGTCGCCATGGCCTCCTTGCCGGCCGCGACGGGCTGCCCTGGCGTCATGACCCCGCGCCGCGCTTGCAGATCGCTGAGGCGGCCGGACTTCAGATCATCTGGGACCTCAACCATTACGATCCGCCACCAGACCCGGTCGGGCACGCGCGCCGTTGTGCCGAGGCGGCAAGGAACGATCAGCCCTTCTGGATCTGCCCGGTCAACGAACCGATGATCTATCCGATGCTGGCCGGGATGGCCCGGGAGCACGCAATCGATCTCGCCATCACTATGGCGCGCGTCGCCAAGGATCATCACCCCGACGTCCGCGTGCTGTCCACCGATCCGATCACCGGCATCGGCGAGCGGCAGTTTGCGGCCACCGACCGGCTGGTGCAGGCCGGCCTAGTCGATGTGGTCGGGGTCAATTATTACCCGCATACCGCACGGACCTCGCTGCTCAAAGTCCTGCTCAAGACCTGGCGCCGCTATGGAAAGCCGATCCTTCTGGCCGAAACCAGCTGGCACGATGGGCATCGCATTCACCATCAGCGCCATCCCGGCTTCAACAAGGCGGCCTGGCTCCATCATGTGCAAGCCCAGGTTGCCGAGGCCGAGGCCAAGGGCGTCGAAATGGCGGGCATCTGCTGGTACCCGATCATCGATTGCCCGCCCTGGCAGCGTCCGCATTCGCGCAACCGCTGGAGCCACGGATTGATCCGCATGGATGGCGGGGTCGATCCCGCGCTATCCACTGCTTTGCTGGAGCAAGCCGCCTAGCCGATTGCATGCACGCTCGGGCAGTGCCATGCCAGAACGGGCAGTGATGAGGAGAACAGCATGCTGAACGAAGTCTGGTCCACGGCCGTGAGCGAATTTTCCGACGTGCCCGATGTCGGAACACTGACGCGCATCACCATGCGTCTTGCACTTGCAGCTTTGCTCGGCGGCATCCTGGGCTATGAACGCGAGCGCAAGGGGCGCAGCGCTGGCGTCCGCACCCATATGCTGGTGGCGGTCGGGGCCGCGCTGTTCGTCATCGGTCCAAGCCAGGCGGGGATGGAGATTGGCGACCTGTCGCGCGTGCTGCAGGGCATTGTGCAGGGCATTGGCTTTCTGGGTGCCGGCGCGATCATCGTGCGCACCGCCAAGAACCAGGTCGAGGGGCTGACGACGGCGGCCAATATCTGGGCGACGGCGGGCATCGGCGTCATCGCCGGCCTCGGGCTGGAGGCCACGGCGGTGCTCTCGGCCGTGATCATCCTGATCATTCTGGCCGCAGTGCCGATGGTCTTGCCGGCAAAAGCCGGCGACAGCGACAGCCAATAAGAAAGAGGCCCGGCAGTGCCGGGCCCCTCGGGTTCTTAAGCGTTGATGACCAACACGATCTTGAGGCTATCGGGGTTGACGATGACGATGCGGCCGTCATCGAGCAGGAAGAAGAGATAACCTTCATAGGCCGGAACGAGCTTGACGATGCGAACCGGCAGCGGCTGCAGGGTGATGCGCTGCGGCACGGCGACGCCGATCGAAATGTCGAAGTCGATCGACGAGACGGTAACGGGCTCAACCTGCACTTCGGTGATCGCCGTGCGGATCTCGGTCTGCTGCTCGGTCGTGACCTCGACGTTTACGTCGGTGCTTGCCCCCGCAGCGGGGCCAGCGGTGGCAGCGCCGTCGGTGTTGGTCGTGGCAGCACCGTCAGCACCGGCCTCGGTGGACGTGTCTGCATCGGCGCCGGTCGTTGCCGTTGCATTCGCGTCCGTCGCACCGGCGTCGGTTGTGGTGCTGGTTTCGGTACCGGTCGTGGCGCCGGCATCGGTGCTGGTCGAACCGGTCTGCGCAGCCGCGCCGCCATTGGTGGTTGTAGTGGTCGACGTCGACGTTTGCGCCATGGCCGCAGACGAGCTGAGGGCCATAATCACTGCGAGAGCGGTAGAAAGCTTGTTGCGCATATCCTTACGGCCTCCACGGGCCGCCTCCTTGGTTTGCGATGCCGGAAGAACGCGCTTTGGCCCACAGTGTTCCGTCTAAGCATTTGAAATCGCTATTACTTTTCGATTACCGAAGCGGTAAGGCTGTTGTCATCCCGGGCCATGGACTGGAAGAGGACTAGCCGGCATTTGATGCAAATGCCCGGGGACCCGGACAGCGGAAGCCTGCGTTGTCACGGGCAGTGGGGCAGCAATGGAGTTCATCATGACCTTGACCAAAGCCTTGCCTCTGATCGCCGCCGTCGCTCTTGCCGCCGCCTCCCCGGCATTTTCCGATGAGGTAGTGCCCACCATCGTCACCAGCGGCGGCCCGACCACCGTTGTTTACGTCTTCCCAACCTCGCCGCAGACCTTTGTGCCGGTAGAAGGGCTGCCGTCCTTCCTCGCCATGCCGGGCGCGTCGCTGCCACCGGTCTCGACCCAGGTCATCTATTCGGCGCCGCTTCCCGGACCCATGGTGACATCATCGGCGGACCTAGACTGCGATAGTTTCGCGGGCGAAGTCGCGCTGGCCGGGGCCGATATCTTTAACCTCGACAAGGATGGCGACGGGATCGGCTGTGAACCCGAGGACCGGTGAGGGGGCGCTTGGCGATCGCGAACCGATAAAAAACCCTGATCAAAACCCGACGCGCTTTTACCGTTTGTAAAGGTTTCTGTTTCGTTCATGGGTCAAGGGGCGAGATGCGGATTTGCCCGCAACGCACAGCCACGAAGACTCTTTTGCCTGGAATCGGTGGCCGGTATGGTCTTTGTGATTCGGGCATGCGGGGGGACACGCAGGCTCTGGAGGTTGCCGGAGCCGGGGTGCGGTTCTGCGTTGGCAGCCTTCTTTTGAGTGCAGAGCGTACCGGCAACCTTGCCGGATTGGCAGCGCAACAGAGCGAAAGAGGGCTGGTATGGCGCCGGATCTATTCCGGAAGCATTGGGGATTTGCGACGCTTGCCGCAGCACCCCTGACCTTGATGTCGGCAGTCCCGGCCAGCGCACAAGGCGTTCTTCCCGTCAGCTTCAGTGGCGTTGCGCCGATCGCCGTCGCTCTGGGCGCGGGCGGTTTCGCGCTCCTCTCCATGGCCGTGCTGCGCACCCTTCTGGTCGACAACAAGGCCACCCGCCGCCGCGCCGCCGAGCAGATCGCCGGCCTTCGCGCCATGGTCGACGAATATGAAAACCTCGTCGCCGGCAGCCATGAACTGACCGTCCTCTGGACCGGCCAGGATGCTCCGCGCTTTTTGGGTCATGCCGCCTCGGTGCTGCCGCAAGGTCGCGAGCCCAAGAGCGTCCTCAACCTTCATTCCTGGCTCGGTGCTGCCGAGAGCAACCGCATGGCCGCTCTGGTCGAAGACCTGCGCATGCATGGGCGTGCCTTTTCGACGAGCTTGGTGACGCTGGACAAACGGCTGGTGCGTGCCACCGGCTGGGTGACCGGCGGCGCTGTCGCCCTACGCCTCCGGCCCGCCTTCGAGCAGCCCGGTGAGACCGTGGCGGCTCCGGGCAATGAACAGGGCGTGCGCGCCGTGTTGCGCGAACTGAACAAGCCGGCTTTCCTGCGCGATGACAATGACCGCCTGGTCTATGCCAATCCGGCCTATCTCGCGCTCTGCACGACGCTGGGCAAACCGGTCTCCGAAACCAGTCCGGCCGAGTTGCTCGAACCCTCCCGGGTTGCCGCTCACCTCAAGGCGTGCCGCACCAGCACGGAACCAGTCACCCTCGCCGTCGATCTTGGTGCCAGGGGCAAGTTCGAGATCGTCGAATTTCCGGTGCCTGGCGGCCGCGCCGGTTATCTGCGCACCCTGAGCGACGCGCCGCGCGCCGTGTCCGGGGCCGAGCCGGGGCTCAGCCATATCGGTGGCGTCATCGATGCTCTGGCAACGCCCATCGCCATCTTCAACGCCCGCCGCGAGCTGGTGCAGTTCAATGAAGCCTATGCCGAACTTTGGGGGCTGGAGCCGAGCTTTTTGACGCTCGGCCTCGACGAGCGCGCCATTCTCGACAAGCTGCGCACCGAGGGGCAGTTGCCCAACCAGGTCGATTATCACACCTGGCGCGCCAAGCACCTCGAAAGCTATAGCCGCAAGACGCCTTTCGAAGCCGATCCGTGGCACCTGCCCGATGGGCGCACCATCAAAGTGATTTCGGCGCCGTCAGGGGCGCAGGGTGGGGTCATCTATGTCTTCGAGGACATGACCGAGCGGCTCGAACTGGAAAGCGCCAATAAGGCCTTCACCAATGTCATGCGCGAAACCATCAATGCGCTTTCCGAAGCCGTCGCGGTGTTCGGCACCAACGGGCGGCTGACGCTTTCCAATCCGCAGCTGTCCAAGCTCTGGAAAGTGCCCACCAATTTCCTCGAGACCAATCCGCATATCGACCAGCTGGCCGAAGCCTCGGGCCGGGCGATCCCCGAGGATGGCTCGACCATCTGGCGGGATTTGAAGCGCGGCATCATCGATCTCAATCCCACCCGCACCGACCAGACCGGGCGCATCAACCGCTCCGATGGGCGGCTGGTGGATTATGCCATCACCCGCCTGCCCGACGGGCAGACGATGATGACCTTCTTGGATGTCACCGAAAGCGCCAGCTATTCCAAGGTGCTCAAGGAACGCAACGATGCGCTGGTGGCCGCCGACCGGCTCAAGGACGCGTTTGTCGAAAACGTCTCCTATGAGCTACGCTCGCCGCTGACCAATATCATCGGCTTTGCCGACCTTCTGGCCCAGACCGAAAGCGGGAGCCTCAACGAGCGGCAGAGCGAATATATCGACTATATCCGCGCCTCCTCGGTGACGCTGGGCGTCCTGATCGACAACATCCTCGACCTGGCATCGGTCGATGCCGGCATTGCCGAGCTCAATCCCGAGCCGCAGGATATTGCGACGCTGGTGGACAAGGCCCGCGCCGGCATCACCGCGACTTTCCCCGAAGTTTCCGGCGAGCCGCCCAATCTCGTCGTCACGCTCGAACCGGACCTGCCGCCCTTTATTGCCGATGGCACCCGCATCGTGCAGGTGCTCTACAATCTCCTTTCCAACGCCGCGCGCTTCTCGCCGCCGGGTGGGGAAATCCGGCTCTCGGTGTCGCATCGCGCCGATCGCATGCTGTTTATCATCGAGGACGAGGGCCCAGGCCTCACCGATGAAATGAAATCGGCCATCCTCACGCGGCTCGACGGTCCGCAATCGGGCGGGCGGCAGCGCGGGGCAGGGCTGGCGCTTTCCATCGTGCGCACCTTCGTCAACCTCCATGGCGGCACCATTTCCGCCGAACGCCGCGAGCCCAAGGGATCGCGGATTATCGTCAACCTGCCGCGCGACAGCGCCATGGCTGGGGTGGCGGAGTAAAGCCTAGACCCCCACCCGGCCTCCCCCTTGAGGAGGGGGAGGTCGGGTGGGGGTAAAAGCAACAGGCGCCGATAATGACCGATACCCAAACCTTCCTCCCCGACGACGATGCTACCGCGAGCTTTGGGGCCAGTTTAGCGGCGACCCTGGTGCCGGGGGATATCGTCAGCCTCGAGGGTGACCTTGGGGCCGGGAAGACGGCGCTGGCGCGGGCGATGATCCGGGCACTGGCAGGGGATCCGGCGCTGGAAGTGCCGTCGCCGACCTTTGCCATCATCCAGCCCTATGAGACGACCGGCGGCGCCGTGCTGCATGCCGATCTTTATCGGCTGGCCGATGCCTCGGAAGCCGATGAACTGGGGCTGCTCGATGATCCCGACGCCGTCGTCCTGGTCGAGTGGGCCAGCCGGGCGCCGCAGGTGATGGCGGCGGTGACCGTGACGGTCAGGCTCGAAATCCCGCCTGGCGGGGCGGGGCGGCTGGCCACGGTGCGGCGGAACTGATCGGGGCGCTCTCCTGTTGCTTCCTGTGACAAGGAGACACGTTTCATGAGCATCGACAACCCGACCCAGCCGACCATTCCGACAATGCCCGACGACACCCAGCCCGGCGCCGTGCCACCGATGGGTCCGGGGACGGCGCGGCCCGACAACGAAGACTTCCCGCTCGAGCCCGATAGCCCCGGCAAGGCGCCTGATTTCCCGCCGGGCCAAAAGTCGTTTCCCGACAACGTCGAGCCGCCGGCCGACCATCCGCAAAGCCAGTGATCAGCCGAGGAGGGCCAGCGTGCGCTGGTCCTCTTCGCCACGGTTGAAAGCGTCGAGCGCTTTCCGGAAGAGCGGGTCGTCGGGGAGGGCGCGGGCGAAAAGCGTCATCGAGGAGATGAACTTCTTGTCGTCCGGCGCGCCGAAGATGGTAGTGAGATCGCGCGGTGCGGCCCCATCGGGCGCATGCAGCAGCACCGCTTCCGTGCATTCGCGCAGGCGCGCGCCGAGCACCGGATGGGCGGCGAAGGTGCGGGCTTCGTCGAGGCTTTGGAGCGCATAGGTACGCGCCATCTCGCTGTGGCCCAGGCCGGCGAGCTGGGGAAAAATGAACCACATCCAATGGCTGCGCTTCTGGCCGGCGCGCAGCTCGCCCAGGGCTTCGGGATAGACCCGGTCCTGCGCCCTAAGGAATTTGGCGACCAGCGCGCCTTGAGGCTCAGCGGCGGTTGCCATGAGGATCCTTCTTGCCGATCTTGTCGGCGTCGTCCTCGGTCGCGAACTCGCCGGCGGGCAGCTCGGTGTCTTCGCGCGTATCGTTGAGCGACTTGGTGTCGTCGTCCTGCTTGGCATTGCCGGGCTTTTCGGTTGGGGGCATGGCGCATCTCCTTATGTGTTTGGGGAACGGCGCAAACGGGAGGCGGTTGCGCGGAGGCGAGCAGAGGCGCCGGACGGCGGAAGCCTCCGGGTGTGCGGCAGATGATGGTGCCCCGAGACGGCTTTCGCCTCTTGAGTAGTTTTGTATGTGAGACAAAGACCGTCTCGAGGCGCCGGGTTTTCTGGCAGGCAGCGTCTTAGGGGAGGATTACGCCTCCCCGTCCGCGGACCCAGGCTCCGGAACGATGCAGAGCCCTCCCGACTGTCGCCGGACGGTTGATCGTTGCAACCCCATCTCCACCCGGCTGATGCAGGGAGAATAGCGCGGGTTCTGGTCATGGGGATAAGCGGGATATTCGTCGTCCGCAACCGTGATCGTTCTTGTTCCGTTCTCGTGCTAGTGTGCCGCGACGGAGACTGATTCATGCCCCAACCCTATCGCGGAGAACGGCCCTATCCGGGCAAGGAATGGACGCTCAGGCATGCGGCCGATGACGGGCAGATCGTCATCTGCAAATGCGGGCTGTGCAAACGCGAGGTGCGGTATCTGGCAACCGACCTCATCCAGTTTTTCGCCCCCAGCCGCGACGCCCTCGACCCACCCTTCGGTTGCGCCAATTGCGGCCCGGACGGCTGGGTCCGCGTGACGCTGACCTATCCGACGACATGGGACTATGGCGTGCTCATGGTGCGACGGCCGGGCGCGGTGCGGCAGATCCAAACGTGGAAGTGGGTGAAGCTGGGTGACTAGCTTGCGGCGGCACGCAAAATCGCTCCAGTGGAGCGATTTTAGCAGGCTAGGCCCGGAGAGCTGCGCTCGCAGGGCGGGAGGGTGCCACACCCACCAGCCGTCACCCCGGGCTTGACCCGGGGCCCAGCTACGGAGCGCGCCGCAACCTCTATGCCCCGCACAACCACCTCAGGATGGGCCCCGGCCTTCGCCGGGGTGACAGCCGGTGGGTGTTGTTGCATTGTGCCTTAGGTTGAAACACTGCGGGGGCGCCGGTGTACTTCGTCTACATCATGGTCAATCGCAAGAACGGTACGGACTATACCGGCGTCACCAATGACCTTGTGCGCCGCACCTATGAACATCGCGAGGGACTGGCGCCCGGCTTCACCAAGACCAATGGCTGCAAGCGGCTGGTCTGGTACGAGACGCACGACGACATAAGCGAGGCCATTCTTCGGGAGAAGCGCATTAAGCGATGGTTGCGATCTTGGAAGGTGGCGCTGATCGAAGAGCGAAACCCCGACTGGAACGATCTCTGGTGGGAGATCACCGGGCAGCGCGAGTGAGGGTGGTTAAGGAACATTGCGTCCCACCCACCGCATGTCACCCCGGGCTTGACCCGGGGCCCACCCCCAAAGCGAGCCGCGACGCTGTTGGATTGAACCACCACCTCAAGATGGGCCCCGGCCTTCGCCGGGGTGACGGCTGGTGGGTGTGGAGCCAGAGGTTGAATCTACGTGTTAGGCGGATCGAACATTGGAGTAGCCAAAAAGGAACTTGAGTTCCGAAGGTAGTACGACCCTATATAGGGAAGAAGATCGTAGGACACTGATGGGTTACGAAGCGCCGGTTGGCACTCTGGAAACCAGAAGCCATTGTATTCGAATTTTCGACTCTCTTCAGACCATTTGTCCAAGTAGACGGCCGCTATTCCGTGCGCTCCATCGCGGGAGTTTGCCTTAAGGCGCCCGAAAGCACGTTCCATCAGATCAGCGGGCAGCATGTCGTGTGGCTCCGGTTCAAGCATCCGGACGCGCCCACTGGAGTCAAGCACTTCTGCCTTTCCCATCATACGCCATTCATTTTCTGGCGCAGAATCTGAGACAATTAGGTGAACCACAGCAACATAGGGAAACCCCAATGCGCTTAAGCCCTCTGCCTGTGAAAACCCAAAGTCGTTCGGCGACTTACCCGGCCTAGCGTGACTTGCTCGGATAACCTTGATTTCCATCGCTAGCGACCGTTCAAGCACCAACTCCTTTCCGTGATAGGGAATGACTAGGAGGTCGACGTCTCCAGGCTTTGTTGCACCAGGAAAGAGGCGCGATGTCGTTACCACTGGCCGCAAAAGAACACCGGCATCCTGTGGTTGGGTCCAGAAGTAATCTGGCTGCAACCCAGCATAGGTTTGTCCCCAAAGTTTTCGGTGACAAATCCAAGCAATCGTAAGTGCCAACTCGTGCTGAGTACGCGCATACTTTGGAGGCAAATACGCGTAAGTATCACCGTGTTTGGGTGAGTTCGGCGGTTCGGCGAGGGTTAGGCGGCAAGGCTGAATTGCTTCTGCCGCTTCGCTCAATGCGCCTCGTCCCAATTCTTCGCCGCATGCGCATCGACCTGGATCGGCACCGTTAGCCGCACGGCTGGTTCCGATGCGCCTTCCATGACCGTCTTGATCGCCGACATTGCCGTCTCTTCCGTCCCTTCCGGGGCTTCAAAAATTAGTTCGTCATGCACCTGCAAGAGCATGTCGGCTTCGACGCCGAGCCGCTTGAGTTCGGGTTCCATGCGGATCATGGCGCGGCGGATGATGTCGGCGGCAGAGCCCTGGATGGGGGCGTTGATGGAGGCGCGTTCGACGAAACTGCGTTCCGACGGATTGCCGGAATTGGCGTTTGGGAACTGGATTTTTCGGCCAAAGATCGTGGTGACGTGGCCATCGATTTTGACGCGGGCGCGCTGGGCGTCCATGTAGTCCTTGATGCCCGGAAACCGCTCGAAATAGGTCTTGATATAGTCGCCGGCCTCGCCGCGCGCGATGCCGAGCTGGTTGGAAAGGCCAAAGGCGGAAATGCCGTAGATGATGCCGAAATTGATGGCCTTGGCGCGGCGGCGGACTTCCGATGGCATGTCCTTGACCGGCACGTTGAACATTTCCGACGCCGTCATGGCGTGAATGTCGAGGCCTTCCTCAAAAGCGTCCTTGAGCGCGCCGATATCGGCGATATGGGCGAGAAGGCGCAGCTCGATCTGGGAATAGTCGGCCGAGATCAGGATTTTGCCCGGCGCCGCGACAAAGGCGGTGCGGATCTTGCGGCCATCGCCGGTGCGCACCGGAATGTTTTGCAGGTTCGGCTCGTTCGAGGAAAGGCGCCCGGTGAGCACCGAGGCCTGCGAATAGGAGGTGTGGACGCGGCCGGTGCGCGGGTTGATATAGGTGGGGAGGGCATCGGTATAGGTGCCCATGAGCTTGGTGAGTTGGCGCCAATCGACGATGGTGCGGGCGAGCGGCACGCCCTTGAGCGCGAGGTCTTCAAGCACGTCGGCGCCGGTGGACCAGGCGCCGGTCTTGGTCTTGGTGCCGCCTTCGAGCCCCATCTTGTCGAAGAGGATTTCGCCCAGCTGCTTGGGCGAGCCGAGGTTGAAACTCTGCCCGGCCAGCTCATAGGCTTCGGCCTCGAGCGCGGCGGCGCGCTGGGCAAAATCGCCGGACAGGCGATTGAGGATCTGCCGGTCGACGGTGATGCCGCGTGCTTCCATGCGGGCCAGGACCGGGGCGAGCGGGCGCTCCAGCGTTTCGTAGAGCGCGGTGGCGTTTTCGGCGGCGAGGCGGGGCTTCAGCACATGCCAGAGGCGCATGGTGACGTCGGCATCTTCGGCCGCATAGCGGGCGGCGGGGGCGATCTCGAGCTGGTCGAAGGTCTTTTGCCCCTTGCCGGTGCCGGCGAGCTCGCCGAAGGTGATGGTCTTGTGGTCGAGCCAATGCTTGGCGAGGACGTCGAGGCCGTTATATTGCGGGCCATCGAGGGCGTAGCTCATGAGCATGGTGTCATCAATCGGCGCCATGGCGATGCCGTAGCGCTCGAACACTTCCATGTCGTACTTGCTGTTCTGCCCGATCTTGAGGATCGAAGGGTCTTCGAGCACGGGCTTGAGCGCATCGAGCACGTCGCGGATCGGCAACTGGCCTTCGAGAAGGCCGCCACCGGCGAGGAGGTCGCCGGCCTTGGCGTGGCCGACGGGGATGTAAAAGCCTTCCCCGATCTCGGTGGACAGGCAAATGCCGACGATATCGGCCTGCTGCGGATCGAGCCCCGTGGTTTCGGTGTCGATGGCGACATGGCCGCGGGCGTAGATGCGGGAGACGATGGCGCTCAGATCTTCGGCCGTGGTGACCGTGCGATAGGCGTCGTAGTCGATCGGGACCGCCTTGACGCGCGCGTGTTCGCTGGCGGCGAAGCGGGCAGGGCCGGTGCCGGGCACGACATTGGCGGCGAGCTTGGCCTTGGCGACCGAGAGGTCGGCCGATTTTTTCGGCGCGCCCATATCCTTGTTGCCGCCGGCCTTGAGATCCGGATCGGGCTCGAAATCATCGGGGTTGGCGTCAAGGAGCCCGGCAAGGCGCTTGGTGATGGTGGCAAATTCCATCGCCTTGAGGAAGGGAAACAGCGCCGACGGCGCCATGGGCTGGCGCGCGAGGCCATCAAGATCGATCTCGAGCGGCACGGCCTGTTCGAGGGTGACGAGCTGCTTGGAGATGCGCGCGAGCTCGGCATTGTCGACGAGCTTCTGGCGGCGGGCGGGCTGCTTGATCTCCTCGGCGCGGGCGAGGAGCGTTTCAAGATCGCCATACTGGTTGATGAGCTCGGCCGCCGTCTTGACGCCGATGCCGGGGACGCCGGGAACGTTGTCGACGCTGTCGCCGCAAAGCGCCTGCACGTCGATGACCTTGTCGGGCGTGACGCCGAACTTGGTGAAGACCTCGTCCGGCCCGATCCACCTGAGCGGCGGCTGGCCTGGGCGGGGGATGGTGTCGAGGAGGCGGATCGAGCCGTCCATTTCGACGAGTTGCATCAGGTCCTTGTCGGAGGAGGCGATGGTGACCTTCCAACCGCGCGACTTGGCCTGACAGGCATAGGTCGCCATGATGTCATCGGCCTCCCAGCCTTCCATTTCGATCGAGGCGATGGAAAAGGCGCGCGTGGCGTGGCGGGTGAGCGGGAACTGCGGCACGAGCTCTTCGGGCGCCGAAGGGCGATGCGCCTTGTAATCGGAATAGATTTCGTCGCGAAATGTCTTGGCCGAATGGTCGAAGATCACCGCCACATGGGTGGGGGGCTCATCGATATCCATGTCCTGCGTCAGCTTGAACAGCATGTTGCAAAAACCCTGGACGCAACCGACGGGCAGGCCGTCGGACTTGCGGTTAAGCGGGGGCAGGGCGTGGAAGGCGCGGAAAATATAGCCCGAGCCATCAACGAGCAGCAAATGCATGAGGACGATTCCTTGGGTTTCGTGCCGGGCGACTTTATCGGTTTGGGAAGGAGGATGGCACCCCATTTTGCCAGACACAGTCAGCACGATTTTGCGGTGCCGGAACAAGGGCCTGACCTCGTTTCGCCATAGTTTTCAACTAACGAGCAAAATGGGCAAGCGGCAATGTTGCGAGCACCCGGACGGGCCTGTGCGGCCAAAGGATCGGTCAGTGGAAGTCAGCCCGCCCCGGGGTTCCGGCGTCACCATTCTGGTGGTCGACGACGATGCCTTGATCACGCTCAATACGGTGGACCAGCTGGCCGAACTCGGCCATCTGCCGGTGGAGGCATTCTCCGCCGCAGAGGCCCTGTCGATCCTGCAAAAGCGCGACGACATTGCGGCGCTGATCACCGATTACTCGATGCCGGGCATGAATGGCGTGCAACTGGCGGAAGCCGCGCGGGCGCTGCGCCCCGGCCTGCCGATCCTGCTTGCCACCGGTTATGCGGAACTTCCCGAAGATGCGCCGACCGGCCTGCCGCGGCTGGAAAAACCCTTCCGGCAGGAAGAACTGGCCCGCCAGATCGCGAGCCTGTTCGGTGAGGTCGAAGGCGAATAGGCCTAGCGCAGGCCGCTCTGGTCGAGCAGGCCGAGCTTTTTTGCATCGTAGTAATAGCCGCGGGCATAGAACTGCACGGCGCGGTCGGCATTGCCGCCGGCCGTGACATAGGCGCCGGCCAGATACCGCACGGCGTAGCGCAGATTGGTTTCTGCATCGAGCAGGCCGGAGGCGCTGCCGGAAAAACCCATGCCGCGCGCGGTCGCGTGGCTGATCTGCATAAGGCCGTAATAGGGTCCGTTGCGAGCGGCGGCGTTATAGCCGCTTTCGCGCACGATAACGCGGCGGACCAGCGATTCAGGGACATTGTATTGCTCGGCATAGTGGGCAATCAGCCCATCATATTGACCGCCACCGCTGCCGGCATAAGCCAAGAGCCCGCTGGACGCTGCCGGAATTGCCGCAGCATCGGGCATGTGACCGGCAGGCGTTGGGGCAAGGGCGGCAATCGCCGTCGTGGCCGCTTCTCCGGTGCGATTGCCGGGCAAAGGCTTGATGCCGGCCACGGTGCAGCCGGAAACCACAAGGGCAAGAGCCAGCGAACCGGCAATGGAAAGCGGCCGAACCGTCATGCGTTTTCCTTCTCGGGAACCCCGTTAGACCGGGGGTTAAACGCCAATCGCGGCATGACGATGGCGGAAATGGGGCTGGGTGGCAAGTCTGGAGCCGGAGGCGGGATGGTCGAAGTCACGACGTTGCCTGGGTGACAGGTCAACTTTAAGCTCGGGTTAACGCTGTCCTCTTATGGCTTATCGCGTCGAGGCGGGGACGCAGATGGGCTGGCTTAACACAAACTGGGGCCAGGTCCTGGCGATCTGGCTAGCGTTAACTGTCACGTTGAGCGTCTCGGTCATTATCAGCGGTGTAGTTCCTCCTTCCGGAGGTGACGATGTCATGCGGCTGGTCGAGGCGATTGATCTCTTCAACGGGCAGTCCTGGTTCGATACAACCCAATACCGTGACAACACGCCTTATGGCGCGCCAATGCACTGGTCGCGCTTGATCGATGCGCCACTTGTGGCGCTGATGGCCCTGTTCACTCCGTTTGCTCAGGACGCCGCACCCCGTTGGGCAGCCTTTGTCTGGCCGCCTCTCGTGCTGCTTGCAGTGGTAGCCCTGGTCGCCGAAGTGACGGAACGTGTCGCGGGAAAAGCCGCGCGCCTGCCTGCATTAGCGCTGCTGGCTTTCTCGATCGCTGCTTACACCGAGTTCGTCCCAGGTCGCATCGATCATCACAACGTGCAACTTGCCCTGACGCTGCTGATGATCCTCGCCTGTTTGGAAGGGCGCTTTCGGCTGGGCTGGGCCGTCGCTGCTGGGGTAACGACCGCCACCGGGCTCGCGATCGGCACCGAAATTTTGCCCTCGCTAGTTTCGGCTCTCGTCTGCTTTGCGCTTTATTGGGTAGTCGACCCGCACCAAAGCAAGCCAATGGTGCTTGCCTTTGCTGCCAGTTTTGCAGCGGCAGTACTGTTCCATTTTCTGCTGGCGACACCGCCCGCTTTGTGGCTGTCCCCCGCCTGCGACGCGCTGTCGATCACTTATCTCACAGCGGCGATCGGCTACGCAGCCGCTGTACTGATCGCAGTCTCGTTAACGCCATGGCTGCGCCATACCGCATCCCGGTTCGTTGTCCTCGCGATCTTGGGCTGCGCTGTGCTTGCCATGGTTCTATGGCTCTTTCCCTCTTGTCGCTTGGGCCCCTATGGCGATCTCGACGCCGATCTAGCGACCATTTACCTGTCCGAGATCGGTGAGGCACAGCCGATCTGGCTTTGGGGGAGCGTCTGGCGCAGTGAAATAGCACTGGCGGTCACTCCGATCCTGGGCACGATTGCCGTGCTGATCGTGACCTGCCTCGTGCCGTCTAGGGAGCGGTGGCGTTGGTTGGTGCTTGCCGGCTTTTCCGCCGCGCTTTTTATCATATTCTGCCTGCAGATCCGCGGATTTCGACTGCTGACCATCGCGGTGCTGCCCGGTGCTGCCTGGATTGTGGCAAGGGTGATTGCCTGGTTTCGAGCTCGCCAGAGCTTGGGCTCGGCTGTGGTCGCTGGCTTGACCTTGCTGGCCTTTGCCGGCGCCACCCATCTTTACGTCTTTTCCCTGCTGTTTGCCTCGGCGCCGAAAACCGCAGAAGCGGCAAGTTTCGCCGCTTGCGTCGAACAAGACGCCTATGAGCCGCTGGCGGCTCTCCCGCCTGCGCGGCTCATGAATTACATCATTATTGGTCCCCAAATCCTGATGCGGACGCCCCATGCAATCGTCTCGGCGGGCTACCATCGCAACGAGCAGGGTCTTCGCGACATGATCAGCTTCTACCGCGATGGCGAAGCCCAGGCGCGGGACGTGGCCGAGGAGCGCGACCTTGATTATCTGGTGTTCTGCCGCGGCGTTCCGGCGACCAATGGCCTTGCCGGACTACCCGATTTCGACGGGCACGACTGGCCATGGCTCAAGCGGATCAGCGGGCCCGAGGAGCCGCTCCAGATCTACGCGATTGATCTTAGCCAGCAATAAAAGCCCGGTGATGCTTGCACCGCATCACCGGACTTTGCTGGTCAAACGAGCCGGGTCAGCACTTGCTCGAGCACGCCCCATTGGTCGAGGCGCGGGGCCAGGACGACGAAGGCGGCAAGGAGGACGGTGAAGACTTCGCCGCTGCGCTTGAGGCGGCGGCGGAGGCGGGATTGCATATACATCGCCCAATCACCGGTCGTTTGCGGGACGGCCGCGACGCAGCTTGTCGAGGTCGTAGCGGGTGATGCCGATGTCGCCCAGCATCTGGTCGCTGAGGGTGACCAGTTGGCGGTAGGTGGAGCGGTTGCGGCGCTTTTCCAGCCAGGTGTCGATGATGTTCATGAAAGCTCTCCTTGTTTGGTGAGCTCTCTCTAGGGGTGGCGCGACTGGACCGAACCCCTTGTTTGGGTGGGCTCAATATTTTTTCCGGACGTCGATCCAAGGTCTCAACAAATCCAAGGAGGCCCACTCAAACAGAGGGTGCGGCGCGAGGCTTGGGCATGGTGAAAGCCGGTCAATGGCGATGCACTCGCCTTGATTCTTTCACACCAGATGCGGAGGTCCCGATGCGGCGCACCCTGATGATTTCAAGCCTTTATGCGGTCAGCCTTGCCATGCTGATCCTGCCCTATGGGCTGATGCAGTAGTTGCCGGGGAGAAGCGAGATGACCCGTTTGCCAGACAATTCCAACTTCAACGAAGCCGATTTTCCCGAACTCGGCGGCGTGTTCCGCGGACTGGATCAGGCGATCGCTTCCTTGATCGCGGCCGACCCGGCGTTCCGGCCCAAATCCGCGCGCAAGCGTCCAGCCCGGTCAGACTGGACCCTGGCGGGCCGTCGGGCGGCCTAGCTCCGTTCCAGCGACACTGGATTGGAGAGAAAGAGGCTGATGAGGTCGGCCTGCCGGTCGGTCTCGGTTTTGCGGAAGAGGTTCTTGAGCGTGTAGCTCACCGTATTGCGCGAAAGTCCGAATTCATCGGCGACTTCATCGAGCCGGAGCCCGCGTACCAGGGCCAGAGCCAGCCGCGTTTCGGCGGGCGACAGACCATAAAGCTGGGCGACGGCGCTGGCGGCATCCGAAGACCGCCATTCGGGATCGGTGACGAAGAGGCCCACGACCGGCTCGCCGGCCGCGGCGGGACCCTTGCCCAGCGGGCAGGCGACGGCGATCAGCGGACGCTTGCCGCTGTCGCGGGTGAGGCCTACCGCTTCGCTGCCCTGCCGGTTGCCTTCGGCGACGCGGGCGATCGCAATGTCGACGATGTCGCGCAGCGCCTGGGTCTGCTGCGGCTTTTCCCCGCGCAACAGCCCTTCACGCGACAGGCTGATGCCATCGGCTTCGGCCAGAAGTTCATCGGCGCGGCGATTGCGGGACAACACCTTGCGTTCGCTATCGAGCAGGAAGACGCCTACGGCGATGCGGTTAAGCGCCTCGTCGGCGCCGAGGAGCGCGGCGCGCAGCGACTGGCTTTCGCCCTCGTCCTCAGCGGGCTTTGCTCCCTTGATGCGGCGGACCTGATCGAGGCGCGCTGCGATGGTGATCAGCATGAGATCAAAATCGATGGGCTTGGTCAGGTAGTCGTCGACCCCGGCTTCCTTGCCGGCGATGATGTCGCGGCGTCCGGCAAGGGCGGTGAGAAAGATGAACGGCAGGTCGGCCATCGAGGCTTCCTGGCGCACCTGTTTCAGGAGTTCGAGACCGGACATGCGCGGCATGGTGATGTCGCAGAGCACGAGGTCATAGCGCTGGTTCTTGAGCTGCTCGAGCGCTTCAAGGCCATTGCCGGCTTCGTCCACCTGGTAGCCGGCGGCGACCAGCTCCTCGACAATGTCGCTGCGCAGATCGGCTTCGTCTTCGACACAAAGGATGGAGGCGGTCATGATGGTGCCGTGGCTTCTGCGGGGAGGGGAGGCCTGGTGCCGGTCTTGGCAACGGGCTGAGTGATAGGCATGCGGATGGTGAAGGTGGAGCCCTGGCCCAAAGTGCTGCGGACATCAACCGTGCCGTGATGGAGATCCATGATCTGCCAAACAAAGCTGAGGCCGATGCCGGTGCCCGGAATGCCTTCCGACGTGCTGGCGCGGAAAAAGCGGCGGAACAACTGGTCCATCTCGTCGGGTGGGATGCCGACGCCCTTATCGGTAACGCTGATCAGGATGTCGGTGCCATGGCGCCGCGCGGCAACCAGAACCGGCTCGCCGTCTGGCGAATATTTGAGCGCGTTGGAGAGAAGGTTCTGCACCGCTTGCTCAAGCAGGGTAATGTCCGCTTCGATCCAGCCGGGAACGTTTTCCATGCGCAATTCGATGCGCTTCTGATCCTGATCGGGCTGGCTGTCGATCACGGTGCGCAGCAATGAAACAGGGTCGCAGCCTCGGATGTTGAGAGTGATCTCGCCCTCTTCGAGCCGAGCGGCGTTAAGGGTGGATTCCATCAGACGCGTGAGGCGGAGGCAGGCGGCGCGGATCTTGTCGGCGCGCTGAACGATCTCGGTCACATCCATCTGCGCGCCGCGGCGGATCATACGCTGGGCGCTGGCGTCGATGATGGCGAGCGGCGTGCGGAACTGGTGCGAGACGACGGAGATGAAGGCACGGTGCAGGCGCGACACCTGCCGCTCGCGCTCGAGAGCGGACTCCGCGCTCACCATGTTGCGGTGGTCGCGCACAAGGACCCCCGCCATGAGGAGACCCGCGGCCATGGTGGCAACCAGCGTGCCCAGGACTTCAAACAATGTATGGCGCCGCTCGTCGCGCACGCCCTTGTCGTGGTCGCGCTTGGCAAACATCGCAGCATTGGCAACATCGCGAAGATCCGCGGCAAGGTCTTGGGCTTCCTTGTGGAGCGCGGTGATCTCCGCCACATGGCTGGGCTGCAGGCCCACCATGCGGTTCACCGCGTCGTCGACCGCAACGCGGAACTGGGTCAGCTCGTCCGCATAGCCCAGTTGCTGCATCTGCCGGTAGGTTTCGCCGTCCTCGAGCACGGTGATGCGGCTGCTGAGGAGATCAAGCCGCAGCTGCGGCTCGTCGATGGTCGCCTGCCCGCGGGCGAAGCTCGACAGGGCATCGGCATAGCGGATGGCTTCATACTGGCCCTGGCTCGAAAGCCAGACCATGTCCTCGCTGATATAGTCGACTGTACGGGTTTCGCTCTGCAGGAGGCGAACGCTGGCCGCGATCAACAGGGCGAACAGAATTCCCATGGCGACCAGCGCCACGAGAAATCGCCTTGTCATCCACGGCCGCAGGCTCATTCGATCTCAAGCGTCCGCAATTGCCAGGCCCAGCGGTCATTGTATTCGGGCGCCTGGAGTTCGGAAAAGTCGGAACGGGGGTAAACGATCCAGAGCGGACCGCGATCGCGCACGCTCATCTCCTCGCCATTCATCTCGGAAGCCAGGAGGACATTGTATTTTGCCGCTTCCTCGTAGGGGATCGAGGTGCGGAAATCGTTCAGTGCCGTGGCCTTGATCGTCGTGCCCTTGGCGCCGACGCGATCGAGCACGGTTTGCAGCGCCACGCCGCGGAAGGTCTGCGGCCCGTCAGTCCAGGCCGTGGTGGTGACAAGATCGGTAAGGCCTAGCGCGTAAAGCATTTCGCGGTCAAAATCGGCGCCTTCGTCGCTATTGGTGACTTCAAGATCACCGGCAACGGTAAGGATCACCGGACCGGTTGGCGCGGGCAGCGGATCAAGCGCCAGCGCCTGCCCGAGGCCCAGGATCGTGGCGGCGGCAATCAACAAAAGCCGTGCTGCGGCTACCCACCCAGCAACCGGCGCAGTTTTCACAAGCATTTTGAAGCATTCCCCAATGGTCCAGACCTCTCTGGAGCACAAGGTCCATATTGCTGCGGCGCGTTGCTTAGGTCCAGCACTTGCGCAGCACAATGTTGATATAATTTCCCGATTTTACCTGTTTGGGTGGGGACAGGGGCAAACAACGGCAAATCGGCAACTACCGAGCGCCCGAGCCCACTCAAACAGGTGGCGACGGGGAGGGAGACATCGGGGAAATCAGGGCACTCTCGTTTGTTAAGGAGCCTCACCATGCCCTGCTGCCAAAAAGATCTGTCGCTGCCCACCTATGGCCTGATCGCGTTCTTTTTCGTCGGGCATGAAGTGCTGGGCTTCAAGACAACGCTTGTGCTTGGTTTTGGCTTTCTTGCAGCCATGCTCGTGCTCTCGATCGCGGCCGTGTTGCTGCAATCCTGGCGCCGCCGGCGGATTGTTCGGACCACCCCTCAAACGGGTGGGGATCGGCCGGTAACCTTTCGTTAAACAGTGCTCATCAGCGCCGTTTTGCCGCGGCGCCCTGACCTCCTAAACACTGCCGCCCGTGCTGATGCCGGGCGGCTTTTTTGTCGTCCGGTCAGCTTCGTTGCAGGTTCAGCGCAGGTCTTCGACCGGCAGAGCGATGCGGCAGATCACGCCTTCGGGCGCGTATTCGATCTCGGCGCCACCGCTAGGCGTGTATTGCAGGCTGCGGGCGATGACGTTCTGACCAAAGCCCTTGCGGGTCGGCACCGCGACCGCCGGTCCGCCGGTTTCGCGCCATTCGATGCGGAACGTCTCGTTGTCCGAGCCGGTCGTCCGCACGTCAATGCGGCCGTCTCGGGTCGAAAGCGCTCCATATTTGGCGGCATTGGTGGCGAGCTCGTGGATGACAAGGCCGAGGGCGATCGCGGCGCGCGGCGCAATGTTGCGATCCAGTCCCTCGATATGGATGCGGCCGACGCCGCCACCATGCGGGGCAAGCTCGGCCTGGACCACGTCGGCGATGGTGAGATCGGTCCAGGAATTTTCGGCAAGAAGGTTATGCGTCGCCGCCAGCGCCTGGATGCGGCCAGTGAACGCCTTCTGGAAACCTTCCAGCGTATCTTCGTGATGAATGGTGCGGCCGGCGATAGAGAGCACCAGCGCCAGGGTGTTTTTGACCCGGTGGTCGAGTTCGCGCATCAACAGCAATTGCTGCTTTTCGGCAGCCTTGCGCTGGCTCATATCGACCATGGTGATGACGCAGCCGCTGACCGCGTCTTCACCCACCTGCAGCGGGGCGGCAGAAATCTGGTAATCCTTGACGCGCGGTGCATTGGGCGCATGCGCCTCTATGCCCTGCACCGCGGTGCCCTGGATGGCCATCTCGACAATGTCGGAGGCCTGCAGCATGCCCGTCGCGCCGGGGAAGGTCAGCGGCACGATATCAGCGAACTTGCGCCCCACGGGATCACCCGAATAGAGATTTTGCGCCGCGAGGTTGCCGTGGGTGACGACGCCGTTGCGGTCGCACACAAGCACCGCTTCATTGGCCGATGCAATAACGGCACGGGCAGCGCGTTCGCTCTGCAGCGCCAGTTCGGCTTCCACCCGCTCGGTGACATCGGTGAAGGTGACGGCGTAGCCTGCGGTGGTGCCAAGGCGCATCGGCTTGGCGGAAACCAGGAAGTGGCTGTCGCGGCCATGCTGGTTGAGCTGAATCTCGACGCTGTCCTCGCCGCGCGAAAAGACGCTCTCGATGGAGCCGGCAATCGCCGGGGCGACCACATCGCCGAAGCGCACGCCCTGGAGCGAGTTAAGCCCTGAGCCCAGAGTGCCGGCAAGGTTGGCGTTGACATAAAGAATGCGGCCCGTGTGGTCGACGGCCGCAGCGCCGACATCCATGGCTTCCATGAAGGCCCGATAGGATTGACCCTCGCCTTCGATGGTGAAGATCTCCGCCGCCTCGGGCGTGTCGATGACCAGGGCATCGACCTGGCCTTCGCGGATCGCTTTCAGCGTTTGCTCCGCCTCATCGAGCCGGATGCGCAGCTCGGCGATCTCTTCGGTGCTCATTCGCCCTGAACCTTGAGATTGACCAGGACCTTTTCGACATCGGACAGATCGCCGATGATCTTACGGATCGGCACCGGCAGGGAGCGGACCAGGGTCGGAATGGCGACGATGGAATGTTCCTTGGCGAGCTTGGGATTCTCGCGCAGATCGATCACCTCGATCTCGTACTGGCCCGGCATATGCTCCTCGGTGATCTTCTTGAGGTTGGCAATGGCGGTGAGCGATTTGGGCGTTTGCCCCGCAACGTAAAGCGTAAGCTTGCGAGGATTTGGGCTTTCGATGGTCATGATCTTATCTCTAACTGAACGAGCTCAGGCACGCCTGCTCGTTTCCATTTCCGCCCGGTCGGTATCCGCCTGCCTCTGATACGCTGCTTCGCGCCCAAGCACAGAGCGTAATTCTGCCTCGTCGGCCTCGAGTTCGGCCGTAAGCGCTTCGATTTGCGCATGCGCCTTGCGGCGCCGCGTCTCGATCTGAGTGCGCAAGCGCTCGATTTCGCCGAGGCGTTCGGCTTCCGTGCGGCGCGTGCGCGCTTCTTCGCTGCGACGGGCAGAGCCGGTCAAGGCGCCATTTTCGCCAAGATAGGGCGGCAGCAGCTGAATGCCCTCGCCGCTCATAACGAATTCCCGAACCTGGTTGGAATGAGACATGCCGCGGGCCTTGAGGAGGTAGAGTTCGCGGTTGAACTCACCATTGACTTCCCGGTTGAGCATGAGGATCCAAGCATCCATTAACGAGGAAAGGCCAGCATCGGTTGCCACATTGCCGTCCTGGCTGTGCATCAGATGGGTGAAGATTGCGGTGACGCCGCGGCTTTTGAGAAAATCGACCATACGCAGGAGCATGGATTGCACTTCGAGGCGATCGCCGCTTTCCATGAACGCCGAAATCGGGTCCAGCACGACGAGCCGCGGGTCGAAGCGCTGAATTTCGCGGACCATCACCGCCAGGTGCATCTCAAGGCTATAGAAGGTGGGACGGGCAGCGACATGGCGCACCAGCTTGCTTTCAAGCAGCGGCGCGAGATCGATTCCGATGGAGCGCATGTTGCGCACCGTCTGCTCTTGCGATTCTTCGAAGGAGAAATAGATCGCCCGTTCGCCGCGCGCCGCCGAAGCGCCAACAAAACTTGCGGCCAGCGAGGATTTGCCGGAGCCGGCAACTCCGGACACGAGGATCGAGGAGCCGCGGTGAAAGCCGCCGCTCGACAGCATGGCGTCAAGATCGGGCACGCCCGAGGCGATATGCTCCTCGAACACCTGATGGTTGAGCCCGAGTGAGGAGACCGGCAGGACCGAAAAGCCGTCTTCGTCGATCAGGAACGGATATTCGTTGGTGCCATGCGCGGTGCCGCGATATTTGACGATGCGCATGCGGCGGGTGGAAATCTGGCTATCGACGCGATGATCAAGGAGGATCACGCAGTCCGAGACATATTCTTCGAGGCCCTGGCGGGTCAGCGTGCCATCGCCGCGCTCGGCGGTGATGACCGTGGTCATGCCCTTGTCCTTGAGCCAATCGAAGAGGCGCCGGATTTCGGCGCGCAGAATGGCGGGGTTGGAGAAGGCGGAGAAGAGACTCTCGATCGTATCCAGCACGACGCGCTTGGCGCCGATGGAGTCGATGGCCAGTTCCAGGCGAAGAAACAGCCCCTCAAGATCGTAGTCGCCGATCTCGGCCAGTTCGGTCGGATCGATCTCGATATGCTCGAAGCTGAGCTTATCCTCTGCCACGAGGCGCTCGACGTCGAAGCCCAGCGAGGCGACATTGGCCGCGATGTCCACCGGCCGCTCCTCGAAGGTGACGAAAACACCGGGTTCGTCGAAATCGCGCGCGCCATGGATCAGGAAGGTCGTGGCAAAAAGCGTCTTGCCGCAACCGGCCGAGCCGCAGACCAGGGTGGGCCGGCCGGTCGGCAGGCCGCCAAGGGTGAGATCGTCGAAACCGGAAATGCCGGTGAGGGATTTGGAGATACCGGTAGGCTGGACCATGCTTGGCTCTTGGTGAGGATCAACTATCCCTAGGGCAGAACCAGTGTTCTCGCCAGTCTAAAGCGAATGGGCGCTGGCTGGAGGGACAAAGCCCTTGCGGGCCTCGGCGGCCCGGGCGTGGATGACGCAGCCTTGGGCATGATCATTGACGAGGCCCATGGCTTGCATGAATGCAAATACGGTTGTCGGGCCGACAAAGCGCCAGCCACGCTTCTTGAGCGCCTTCGACAAGGCTTCGGACTCGGGCGACGTCGACCGGCTCTGCGGCGGCGCTGTTTCCTTGGCTTCGTAGCGCCAGACGAAGGCAGCGAGAGACCCCGCTTCGGCGATCAACTCTTGGGCGCGGGCGGCATTGTTGATGACGGCTTCGATCTTGCCGCGGTGGCGGACGATGCCGGCGTCCTGGAGAAGGCGATCAACATCGGCCTGGGTGAACGCCGCGACCCTGGCGATCTCGAAATCGGCAAAACCGGCGCGAAACGCCTCGCGCTTGTTAAGGATCGTGCGCCAACTGAGCCCGGACTGAAAGGCTTCAAGGCTGAGCTTTTCAAACAGACGCCGGTCGTTACCGACCGGAAAGCCCCATTCATGGTCGTGATAAGGCACAAATTCCGGCGCCCCGGCACACCAGGCGCAGCGCGGAAGGCCATCGGGTCCGTTGATCGTGGTCATGTTGGTTCTCCCCGCAGCCACCGGCTTTTGGCAGGGAGCACTGACATGTCTTGTCAGCACAGAAAAGAGGGGCGGCCTAGTCGTCGAGACCGTCGCGGAAGTCGTTGAGTTCGGCGTCAACGGAGGAGGGGGCATCGAGCCAGGATTGCATCGGCTGGCCGGTGGCGGGGTCCTTGGCCGGAATGGGCAGCATCATGATGCGCTTGGCGGCCTGGCGGCGGGCTTCTTCGGTGAGGTTGGCCTGCTGGCAATTGTCCCAGTCGCGGCCATCGGGATAGCCGCCCACCATCTGGATGTCGTCCGAATTGCCGGTCATGCAATGAGAAACGCCGGCGGGGAGCACGATGATGTCACCTGCCTCGACGCGCAGCGTGGTGCCGCCCTCGCCGAACACCACGATTTCCATCCAGCCGCGAGCGCAGCCGAGGCATTCATGGGTCGTGGAGTGGAAGTGGTGGTAGGTGTAGATGCCGGGATAGCGCCAGTTGTTGTACCAGCCATTTCCCCGTAAGTGCGCTTCGACCGCGTCTTCTCCGCCGCCCGGCACGGCCTTGCGGTGCACCAGAAGGGGGAAGCGGCTATTGGGCAGCATGCCCTTGGGCTTGGACCAATATTGTTCAGTGGTGATCTGGCTCACGTCTGGCTCCTTGGAAAATTGGGGCGCCCATGGGCGCCCCGTTCCTCGTTGGGAAGGACTTACTTTGTGCCGCCCCAGGCTTCGGGGTAGCTCGGCATGTCTTCGCAACCGCACATCGCGTAGTGGAGCGGCGGCATTTTTTCATTGATATACTGGTCGAGGACGTCCTGGGTGATCGCCGGCTGCGGCAGCACCCATTCGGGGCCCGGGACCTGTTCGCCCTTGAGCGTCTGGACTGCAGCAATAATCGCCGTGCGCCACTGATAGCTCGGATAGGTCGGGGCAATGCCCGCAAAGCCCAGGTCACGCCATTTCTGGAGGTAATCCTGCTGGTCTTCGCCAGTGATTACCGGGATGTCGACGCCTTGGTCTTCAAAGGCTTCGATGGCAGCGACGGCGGTTGCGCCGGCATCCATCCACACGGCGTCGATTGTGCCGCGCTGCAGGTAATCTTCGACGATCGACTTGGTCTTGGCATTGTCGCCATCGGTGAACTCTTCACCCAGGACAGTAAGGCCCGCTTCGGCAAACATGTTGCGCGCGCCCGAAGCACGGGTTTCCAGCACGTCGACGCCGGGCAGGATGCGCAGCATCAGGACATTGCCGCCTTCGGGCACGTTGGCGATGATGTGCTCGGCGGCCTGAATGCCAAAGCCATAGCCACCCACGGGGTGGACAAAGGTCACCGGGCAATCGGTGGTGACGCCACGGTCAAAGACGATGACCGGGAGACCGGCTGCGCAAGCCTTTTCAACAGCCGGGGTGAGGGCTGCGGTCGAGTTCGGCGACACGATCAGGATGCTGCAATTGCCGCCGGCGAGGAGATCGTCGATGTCGGCAATCTGCTTGTCGTCCGAGCCTTCGGCATCGACATGGGTAAAGGTGCCGATTTCCGGATGGAGTTTTACTTCCTCGGTCATGTTGGTGTAGCCCACCACGCGCCAGGGATTGTTGACGCCGGCATTGGAGAAGCACACCGTCCAGGGCGCGTCCTTCTTGTATTCGGCCGTGTCGACCATCTCGTCGCCGGCATACTGCATGTAGATCTGATCTGCCGGGCCGTTGAACTCGGCGGTCAACTGGCCGCGCTGCTTGTCGAACTCGGCGGGGTCGTCAAAGTTCGGGGCTTGCGCCAGGGCCGCGCCGGTCAGCATGCCGACTGCGGCGAGGGTTAGAATAGTCTTCTTCACGTCGTCCTCCCTTGTGAATTGCTCACGTTTACCAGCTGTGCAGAGCACGGCCTTTGTCACTCATCGTCCGGCTCGCTTGCGCTGATAGGTGGCAAGCGCAACCGCGCCGATAAGAATTGCGCCCTGCACGACGAGCCGGACCGGCTGCGCCAGGCCGAGCAGATTGAGCAGGGTAAAGATGGCTTCGAGCGCCAGAGCGCCGGCTATGGTTGCCGGCACGGACCCGCGGCCGCCCAAGAGCTGCGCGCCGCCGATAACGGCTGCGGTGATGGCCTGAAGCTCATAGCCGGAGCCGATATCGACCGAGACGCCGGCGCGGCCGCCGAGGATCACGCCGGCCAGAACGGCGGTGAGCGCCGAGATCACGAAAGCGGAGATGCGCACGCGCGGCACCGGCACCCCGGCGAGGCGCGCAGCCTGCGGATTGTCGCCCACGGCATGGAGCATTCGGCCAAAATTGGTGCGGTGCATGCCCCACCAGAGGATCACGCCAAAGCCGATGAGGCAAAGGACGGCGACGGGCAGGAGGCCGATGACCGGCAGGTCCTGGATATTGTAGCGGCCAAAGAAGCGGAACGTATCGGGCAGGTAGCCGCGCGGAGCGCCGCCGGACCACATGAAGGCAACGCCATTGAGCGTGATCATCATGCCCAAAGTGGCGATCAGCGACGGCACCTTGAGGTAGCTGACGACAAGGCCGTTAAGGAGGCCGATCACCGCGCCGATGCCCAGCATCAACGGGATGATCCAATAGGTCGAGTTCGGATCGTTGTTCGACAGCATCGAGGAACCGATGACCGTCAGGGTCATGATTGAACCGACGCTGAGATCGAAGCCGCCGGAGACAATGACATAGAGCACCCCTGCCGAAAGGATGGCGAGCGCCGCGACACGCTTGAGGAAGTTCATGTAGCCGGTGGGTTCGCCGAAGGCCGGGTTCATGACGATGATGGCGAGGATCAGCGCGACGACGAGAACATAGACGGGATTGAAGTGCGGCAGGCTGCGGCGCTTGGCTTGGGGGCTGGGGAGGGTCTGGTCGGTCATGCCACCGGCCTTTGCGAACGGGCGGCGTAGAAGGCCACGGCAGCCACGATGATGATGCCGCGCAGCACTTGTTTCACGAAGGCATCGACGCCCGCGACGTTGAAGATGGAATCGATCAGCGAGAAGATGATGACGCCGGCCATGGTACCCCATATGCCGCCGCGGCCGCCCGCGAGGACGGTGCCGCCGATGACGACCACGGCGATGGATTCAAGATCGTAAACGCCCTCGGCCCCGATCCACGGCGCACCGGAGCGGAGGCGCGAGGCGAGGTAGGCGCCGGCGATGGCTGCGCAGAGCGAGCAGATCACGTGGGCTCCAATGACGACACGGGCCGTCTTGATGCCCGCAAGACGCGCCGCGTCCTTGTTGCCGCCGACGGAGTAGATATCGGAGCCGAAGCGGGTGAAGCGGAGGACGAACCAGGAGAGGACCGCCAGAGCGAACATGAACAGCAGCGAATAGGGCACGATGCCCCATGAGCCATAGGCAAAGACCTGAAACTCGGCGGGCACATTGCCGGCAAAGTTGTTGTAAAAGTAGGAAAGGACGCCCTGAATGATCAGCGACATGCCCAGCGTCGCGATCAGCGGATTGACCCCGAGCTTTGCGATGACGAGGCCATTGACGAGGCCGACTAGTACGCCGAGGGCGAGGACTGCAGCAATGGCCGGCAGCATCATGGCGGGATCGCCATTCATCACCACCGATGTGACCACGGCGGAGGCTGAGATGAGGCTTGCGACGCTGAGATCGATCGAAGCGACGAGAATGGCGAAGGTCTGGCCGATGGCGGTGATGCCAAGGGTGATGGAGCGCCCGAGAATGGCAACGAGATTATCGAGCGTCAGGAAGCGCGTCTGGCCGAGCGCAACAACGAGGATGACGTAGAGAGCGATTGCCGCCAGCAAGAGGATGGTCGAGGCGTGGCGATCGAAGCGGAAACGGCGCGGGGCGGCAGGCATGGAAGCGTCGGTCATGCCGCAACCTCTGTTTCGCCGGTTGCGGCAAGCATGAGTTCGGCTTCGCTGGCAGCGCGGGTAAACTCGCCGACGATGCGGCCTTCGCGCATGACAAGGATGCGGTCGGAGGCGCCCAGGATTTCCGGCAGGTCGGACGAGACCATCATTACTGCGGTGCCGGCGCGGGCGAGATCGCGCATCAGGTGGTAGATGCTGACCTTGGCATCGACATCGATGCCGCGCGTCGGTTCGATGAAGATCAACACCTTGGGCTTGAGCGCCAGCCATCGGGCGACGATGGCCTTTTGCTGGTTGCCGCCAGAAAGAAAACGCATCTCCTGCTCGTAGGACGGCGCACGCACCTTCATCTGATCGAGGAGGGCATTCATGCCCGCAAGATCGGTGAAGCTGTTGGCGTTGCGTGAGCCGAATGGATTGGCAAAGCTGCGGGCGGTGAGCATGCCATTGTCGCGCACCGATTGCATCAGGACCAGGGCGCTGGCCTTGCGATCGCCGGGCAGCATGCCGATGCCGGCGCGAATGGCATCGCGTGGCGTGTTGAGCGTCACCGGCTTGCCATCAAGCGTCATGGTGCCGGAGGTGAAGGGCTTGGCGCCGAACAGCGCCATGGCAAGGGCCGTGCGCCCGGCACCCTGCAGGCCGGCAAAGCCGACGATCTCGCCGGCGCGAAGCTCGAGTGTGATGCCGCGCAAGGCGTGGTTGCCGCCACCGGAGACCGCGAGGACGGTCTTGCCGATCTCGGCTGGGGAGGCGGGCTCGGGGTAATAGTCGGAGATGTCGCGGCCGACCATGGCGCGTACGATGGTTTCGGGCGCCGGCACGTGGTCGAAACTGGCGGTGACCTCGCCATCCTTGATCACGGTCACGCGGTTGGCGATGCGGGTCACTTCACGCATGCGATGGGTGATGTAGATGATGGCGGTGCCGGAGGCGCGGAGGCGATCGACCAGCGCGAACAGCACCTCGCATTCGGCCTCGTTGAGCGCGGCGGTCGGCTCGTCCATGACGATGACCTTGGCATTAAGCGAAATAGCTTTGGCGATCTCGACCATCTGCTGGCTGGCGACATCGAGATCAGCCACGAGCGTCTCGGGCTCGATGCGGTGGCGCACGCCAAAGAGGCCCAGAACGCGCCGCGTTTCGGCGACCATGGCCCGGTTGTCGATGAGGCCGTTGCGGCGCGGCTCGCGGCCGAGAAAGAGGTTCTGCGCGACGGTGCGCTCGGGCAGGAGCGAGAATTCTTGGTAGATCACCGAAATGCCGGCGAGGAGCGCTTCCTGCGGATGGCCGAAATGCTGTTCGGCGCCGTCGATCAGCACCTGGCCGCTGTCGGGGCGGTAGACGCCGGAAAGGATCTTGATCAGCGTCGATTTACCGGCGCCGTTTTCCCCGCAAAGGGCGTGCACTTCGCCCCGGTTGCAGGTGAAGGAAACGTCGCGCAGCGCCTTGACGCCCGGAAAGGACTTGGAAATGCCGCGCATCTCGATAACGGGCACTTCGCTCATGCAGCAAGCTCCCGATCGGCCGCGTCCCAGGTGCGGCGGATAAAGCTGGCGCTTTCGCTGAAGAGGGTTTCGTAGTCCGGAAACAGCGGGCGCCAGACGCGCGTTGCGGCGGCGATGGCGGGGAGACCGGCGCCGAAGGCTTCCAGCGTCACCCAGCCATCAAAGCCAGAGCGTTTCACAGCGCCCATGATGGCGGGAAAGTCGATATGGCCACGGCCTGGAATGCCGCGATCGTTTTCGGAAATATGGACCACGCCGACATGGGGCGCGACGATTTCATAGGCCGCGACCTGGTCGCGGTCCTCGATATTGGCGTGGAACGTGTCGTACATGATGCGGCAGGCGGGGTGATCGACCCGGCGGGCATAGTCGCGGCACTGGGTGGTGGTGTTGAGGAAATAGGTCTCGAAGCGATTAAGGTGTTCGAGGCTGAGATAGATGCCATTGGTTTGGGCGCGGGTAGCGAGGGCGTGGTGCGCTTCGGCCCCATAGGAAAGCTCGCTTTCGGTGGGGCCCGTGCCGGTAAAGTGGCCGATCGGCGCATGGATCGGGCCACCCACGCTTTGCGCACCCAAAGCGATGGCGCAATCGAGCGCCCAGTCGAGATGCTTGCGGCCGGCGGCGCGGGTGGCAGCGTCGGAGGAGATCGGGCTTACGTCGGGGCTGGGGACGATCGAGGTGGAGCAGCGTTCTAGGCCAATGGCGTCGAGCTCCTTGGCGAGCCAGGCATAGTGTTCCGGATCGCCGGACAAGACCGGGACTTCCACCCCGTCATAGCTGAGCGCCTTGATCTGCCGGATCGCCGGCAGATGCGCCTCAGTGACGAAATCGGTCAAGCACAGCAGGTTGATGCCTAGCTTCATGCCTTGCTCCCCATGCCGAGATCCCTTTTTGATCTGTATTGAGGCACGTACAACAAATGCTGCTTTGTGCCCGAGTGACAGATTTCAAACGTTTCCGGAACCCGGCTTCAGCTAAACTCCCCACTCGGCCCAGAAGCGAAGTTGGCGACATGTTTGCCGCTCTTGTTGACTTCCAGGCATTCAACTCACTAGCTTTTCGGCGAGGAGCGAACGGGCCGATCATTGCGCAAGGCAAGATGCGGCGCGTTCGAATAAGAACACTGGTAAAATTTATACATGGGGAGGGGGGGCGATGAGCCCTGAAGCGCGGATCAATGCGGTGTCACGGCCAGCGGTTTTCACCGCACCCGGCGCGCTCATGTATGCCGGCAATTGCGCCGATCTTTACCAGGCCTCGCTCGAGGGCAAGGTGGCGCTCAACGCCTGGACGCGCCGCAGCTATCCGGGCAAGCCACTGGGCGATGCCCTGCCGCAGGTGCTGTCAGTCGGCGGCTGGGACGCGGCGCGGTCGCAGGATTGGGGCCTGCGCGAGCATTGCAACGAGGGCGTCAAGATCGCCTATCTGGCGCGCGGCACAATGGTGCTCAAGGTCGATGGGCAACGTCATGAGCTCAGCGAAGGACAGATGTTCGTGGTGCGGCCCTGGCAATTGCACCAGTTCGGCGATCCCCATGTCTCGGCCAGCCAGATCATCTGGGTCCTGTTCGATGTCGGCGTGCGGCGGCCGCATGAAGGCTGGCTCTGGCCCGACTGGATGGCTTGGCCGGAGCGCGACACGACGCGGCTGACGACGCTTCTGTCACGCAACGAACAGCATGTGCTGACCGCCAGCCGCGAAGTGGCGCGGAGCTTCCACGACATAGCCGAGGTGGTGGCCGGGGACGATATCGCCGGCAGCGAAACGCGGCTGCGGCTTCTGATCTCGCTGATGCTGCTGCAATTTACCGAACAGCTGGAGCGGCAATCGCCGGTGCTGGATGCCGATCTGGCCAGCTCCAAGCGCACGGTGCAGATCTTTTTGGATCGCCTGCCGCATGCGCTGGACGAACCCTGGACGCTTGAAAACATGGCGGCTGAATGCCGCCTATCGCGCACCCAGTTTTCCCAGCATTGCCAGGCGCTGACCAATATGACGCCAGTCCGGTACCTCCAGATGGTACGCCTCGAAGCCGCCAAGAAGTGGCTGGCGGAACGGGCCGAGGCGAGCGTCACCGAGATCGCGCTCGAATGCGGCTTCTCGTCGAGCCAGTATTTTGCCACCTGCTACAAGCGCCGCTTCGGCTTTTCACCGCAACAGACACGGGTGTAAGCTCGGAACGCTTTTCGGCTGGAGAACCACATGTCCGCAGCGCTTCTGGACGCCGTTTCCGCCTTTGTCGCGTCCGAGGGCGGCGGCGAGGGCTATTTCCCGATGCCGATGGCCGGCGTTCACGTCCTGCGCTCCTTCCATGAGGTCGAGGCCAATCACGCGCTTTACCGGCCCTCGCTTTGCGTTGTCGTGCAGGGCGGCAAGCAGTTTCTGTATGGCGATCTGCAGCTCGACTATGGGACCATGCAAGCGCTGGTGGTCAGCATGGACATGCCCGCCACCGGCCGCATCGTTGCGGCGAGCGCCGACGAGCCCTTTATCGGCGTCACCATAGATTTCGACCCGGCGGTGCTGCGAGACGTGCTCGAACATCTCGACACCCCACCGGCCCTGCCAACGGGCGAGGCGCCGGCGATGTTCGTCGAGGATATTTCGACCGCCCTGGCAGACACCATTGCGCGGCTGGTGCGGCTGGCCGAGACGCCGCAGGCGATCCCCGTGCTGTATCCGGCGATCCAGCGCGAGATCTATTTCTGGCTGCTGACCGGGCCGCATGGCCGCGAAATCTGCAGGCTGGCCTTGCCCGAAACCCATCTCACGCGCATTGCCAAGGCCATCAAGATGCTGCGCGAGCAGTATAGCAAGGCGCTGCCGGTCGAGCTCCTGGCGTCGGCCGCAGGGATGAGCAATTCCTCGTTCCATCAGCATTTCAAGGCGCTGACCTCGATGACGCCGCTGCAATACCAAAAGCAGTTGCGGCTGCTTGAGGCGCGGCGGCTGATGATGTCGGATGCCTTTACCGTGTCCGATGCCGCCTATCGTGTAGGCTATGAAAGCGTCTCCCAGTTCAGCCGCGAATATTCCCGCGCCTTCGGGACCGCGCCCAAGCGCGACAGCACCAAGCTGCGCGCCTGGAGCCCGGAGCCGATGCTGGCCTAAGCATCGGCTTTGGAGGATTAGGCAAGTTTTGCCCCGGTTCTGGCATGGCCGTTTGGAGGCCTCGGCCGCATCCTGCTGTCACCAACAGCAAGGATACGACAATGACGAAATGGACCGCAAAAGACATGCCGAGCCAAGCCGGGCGCACTGCCGTGGTCACGGGAACCGGTGGGCTAGGCTATGAGGATGCGCTGGGCCTGGCCCGGGCCGGCGCGCGCGTCATCATCGCCGGCCGCAGCCCGCAAAAAGGGGCGGAGGCGGCAAGGCGCATCAAGCAAGCCGTGCCCGGCGCCGATATGCGCTTCGGCCTCGTGGATCTGGGCAATCTCGCCTCCATCGCCCGCTTTGCCGACGAGCTGGCCAAGGACATGCCCAGCCTCGACATCCTGATCAACAATGCCGGCGTCATGACCCCGCCCGAGCGCAAGACCACGAGCGACGGGTTCGAGCTGCAGCTGGGCACCAATTATCTGGGCCATTTCGCGCTGACCGGCCGCCTCCTGCCGCTGCTCAAGCGTGGCAAGCAGCCGCGGGTCGTGAGCCTCGGGAGTGTCGCTGCGCGCAGTGGCGCCATCGACTTCGACGATCTCCAGGCCGAGCGCGGTTACAAGGCCATGAATGTTTATAGCCAGTCCAAGCTCGCCTGTGTGATGTTTGCAATCGAGCTCGACCGGCGCAGCCAGGCGGCGGGGTGGGGTATTAAGAGCATTGCGGCCCATCCCGGCATCTCCCGCACCGAGCTTATTCCCAATCAGGCGGGGAGTTTGAGCGCATCCGGATTGATCCGGCGGTTCATGCCCTTCCTGTTCCAGCCGGTCTGGCAGGGCGCCTTGCCGACGCTTTATGCGGCGACGGATCCGGGGGCTGTCAGCGGTGCTAGCTACGGGCCTGATCGCCTGGGCGGCACGCGTGGCTATCCGACGCTGGAAAAAGCCCCCGAACGCGCCACCAATCCGGCAACGGCGGCTAAGCTCTGGAAGATATCCGAAGAGCTGACCGGCGTGACCTTCGCATAAAGGGCTCTTGCGTAAGCGGTGGAAAACCACTTTTGAGCACAGGCCCGAATCGGCCGGTTTTACTCGGGCCTCCGAGGAGGCAAGAGGCAAAAGCTTTCCACCGCTTGTGTCACTATGTTGACGATTTTGGAGGTTATCCTACTATATCTGGTGTACGGAGCAACTTTGCGTCACAGCAAGCGTTTCCCCGGTCTAGACCAATCTGGCGTCTGCCAATGACTGCAAGGACTTACCCGATGACCATCACCGTTTACAGCAAGCCGGCCTGCGTTCAGTGCACCGCCACGACTCGCGCGCTTGACCGCAAGGGCGTCGATTACACGGTCGTCGACATTTCCGAAGACGCCGATGCCTATGCGCGCGTCGAAGAGCTCGGCTACCGCCAGGTGCCCGTCGTCGTTGCCGGTGACCAGCACTGGGCCGGCTTTCGTCCCGACATGATCGGCGCTCTCGCCTAAGCGCATATTCCTCTCGCCAGAAGGACGGAACGGATTTGGATACGCTCGCACTCGAACGGCCGATCATGGGTCAGGACAATTCCGCGGATGACGCCCCGGATTTCCATGCGCTCAATGCCATGCTCAATCTTTATGATGAGCAGGGGCGTATTCAGTTCGACAAGGACAAGCAGGCTGCACACCAGTACTTCCTGCAGCACGTCAACCAGAACACCGTGTTCTTCCATAACCTGCGCGAGAAGCTGACCTATCTCGTCGAGGAAGGCTATTACGAGCAGAACGTGCTCGACCAGTATAGCTTCAACTTCGTGCGTGATCTTTACGATCACGCCTATGACAAGAAGTTCCGCTTCCCCACGTTCCTGGGCGCCTTTAAGTACTACACCTCCTATACGCTCAAGACCTTTGACGGAAAGCGCTACCTCGAACGCTACGAAGATCGCGTCTGCATGGTGGCGATGACGCTGGCCCGCGGCGACGAAAAGCTCGCCAAGGACCTCGTCGACGAAATCCTGGCTGGCCGCTTCCAGCCGGCGACGCCGACCTTCCTCAATGCCGGCAAGAAGCAGCGCGGCGAGCTCGTCTCGTGCTTCCTACTGCGCGTCGAAGACAACATGGAATCGATCGGGCGCGCCATAAACTCGGCGCTGCAGCTCTCCAAGCGCGGCGGCGGCGTGGCCCTGAGCCTCACCAATGTCCGCGAAATGGGCGCGCCCATCAAGCAGATCGAGAACCAGTCATCGGGCGTGCTGCCGGTGATGAAGCTGCTCGAAGACAGCTTCTCCTATGCCAACCAGCTCGGTGCGCGGCAGGGTGCGGGTGCGGTCTACCTTCACGCCCACCATCCCGACATCATGCGCTTCCTCGACACCAAGCGCGAAAATGCCGACGAAAAGGTCCGCATCAAGACGCTGTCGCTCGGCGTCGTCATTCCAGACATTACCTTCGAACTCGCCCGCGACAACGAGGACATGTACCTCTTTTCGCCCTATGACGTCGAACGCGTCTATGGCGTGCCGATGACCGAGATTTCGGTCACCGAAAAGTACCGCGAAATGGTGGCCGACAAGCGCATCAAGAAAAAGAAGATCAAGGCGCGCGAATTCTTCCAGGTGATCGCCGAAATCCAGTTCGAAAGCGGCTATCCCTACATCATGTTCGAAGACACGGTGAACAAGGCCAACCCGATCAAGGGCCGCATCACCATGTCCAACCTCTGCTCGGAAATCCTCCAGGTCAGCGACGCCTCGGTCTATAACGAGGACCTCAGCTACGAGCATCTGGGCAAGGACATTTCCTGCAACCTCGGCTCGCTCAACATTGCCATGGCCATGGACTCCGCCGATTTCGGCAAGACCATCGAGACCTCGATCCGCGCGCTGACCGCCGTTTCGGACATGAGCAACATCTCGTCCGTGCCGTCGGTCGCCAAGGGCAACAACGAGAGCCACGCCATTGGCCTGGGGCAGATGAACCTCCATGGCTACCTGGCCCGCGAGCGCATCTTCTACGGCTCCGACGAAGGCGTCGACTTCACCAATATCTACTTCCTGACCGTGACCTATCACGCCATCCGGGCCTCGAACCTGATCGCCACCGAACGCGGCGAGACCTTCAAGGGCTTTGGTTCGTCCAAATATGCCGATGGCACCTATTTCGATAAGTACACCGACCGCGAATGGCTGCCCGCAACCGAAAAGGTCGCCAAGATCTTCGAAGATGCCGGCATTCACATTCCGACCCAGGAAGACTGGAAGGACTTGAAGGCCAAGGTGCAGATGACCGGCCTCTACAACCAGAACCTGCAGGCCGTGCCGCCGACCGGCTCGATCTCCTACATCAACCACTCGACCTCCTCGATCCACCCGATCGTTTCCAAGATCGAGATCCGCAAGGAAGGCAAGATCGGCCGCGTTTATTACCCCGCCGCCTTCATGACCAATGACAACCTGGACTATTACCAGGATGCCTATGAGATCGGCCCCGAAAAGATCATCGACACCTATGCGGCGGCGACCCAGCACGTCGACCAGGGCCTGTCGCTGACCCTCTTCTTCCGCGATACCGCGACCACTCGCGATATCAACAAGGCGCAGATCTACGCCTGGAAGAAGGGTATCAAGACCATCTACTACATCCGCCTGCGCCAGATGGCCCTCGAGGGGACCGAGGTTCAGGGCTGTGTCTCCTGCGCGCTCTGACAAGAAGGCTTTTCGACCGATGAACATGCACGCCAATCCGATCAGCCGCGTTCGGGCCATCAACTGGAACCGCATCCAGGACGACAAGGATATCGAGGTCTGGAACCGCCTCACCTCGAACTTCTGGTTGCCCGAAAAGGTGCCGCTATCGAACGACATCCCGAGCTGGGCGACGCTGAAGCCGGAAGAGCAGAAGCTCACCATCCGCGTCTTCACCGGCCTTACCCTGCTCGACACCATCCAGAATGGCGTCGGTTCGGTGCGGCTGATGGCCGATGCGCAGACCCCGCATGAAGAAGCGGTGCTCTCCAACATTTCCTTTATGGAGGCGGTGCATGCCCGATCCTATTCCTCGATCTTTTCGACCCTCTGCCTGACGCCGGACGTCGACGACGCCTATCGCTGGTCGGAAGAAAACGAGTTCCTGCAGCGCAAGGCGCAGCTGATCCTCGCCCAATATGAAAGCGGCGATCCGCTCAAGAAAAAGGTTGCCTCGGTTTTCCTCGAGAGCTTCCTGTTCTATTCGGGCTTCTACCTGCCCATGTACTGGTCGAGCCGCGCCAAGCTCACCAACACCGCCGACCTCATTCGCCTCATCATCAAGGACGAGGCCGTGCACGGCTACTACATCGGCTATAAGTTCCAGCGCGAAATCGAGCGCCTTCCGGAAGCCAACAAGCAGGAAATCAAGGATTTCGCCTTCGATTTCCTTCTCGAGCTCTATGACAACGAAGCCCGTTACACCGAAGACCTCTATGACGGCGTGGGCCTCTCGGAAGACGTCAAGAACTTCCTTCACTACAATGCCAACAAGGCGCTGATGAACCTCGGCTACGAAGCCTTGTTTCCGCCCGAAGCCTGCAAGGTGAACGCGGCCATCCTCTCGGCTCTGTCACCCAATGCCGACGAGAACCATGACTTCTTCTCGGGCTCAGGCTCGAGCTACGTGATCGGCAAGGCTGTCTCGACCCAGGACGAAGACTGGGATTTTTAGACCTGAACGCATGCTGTTTGGAAAAGGCCCGGAGCATCCGGGCTTTTTTGTTTGCGCATGGCAGCGCTAAATGCTTGCTCAATCACGTGGGTTTACGCGCTTGGTGCAGGGCAGCAAGGCGGGAACCTGACAAAGCGCTTAACAATTGTGAATGCACCTTCGCGCCGGTGCCTTCACCTTGGGCACCTCCCCACCCATCGGTGACTTATGCACGCCTTCACGACGACTCCTCGCCTGCTGCAGCGCGAACAGCGGATGAAATTCGGAACGCAGATGCTGGCCGAAGGCGTCCGCTTTCGGCTGTGGGCGCCTTATTCCAAATTTGTGGCGCTCAAGATCTATGAGCTCGATCTTGTCGTTCCGATGCAGAAGCTGGCGCGCGGTTGGTATGAGGTGGAAGTGGACGCCGCGCGGGCCGGGATGCGCTATCGCTTCGTGCTCGATGACGGTTCCGAAGTGCCCGATCCCGCCACCCGCTTCCAGCCCGAGGACGTGGATGGGCCCAGCGAAGTGATCGATCCCCTGGCCTTCGGCTGGACCGATATCGGCTGGCGCGGGCACGAATGGGAAGAGCTGGTGCTCTACGAGCTCCATATCGGCACCTTCACGCAGGAAGGCACGTTCCGCGCCGCGATGGACAGGCTCGATCACCTGGTCGAGCTCGGCGTCACCGCCATCGAAATCATGCCGATCGCCGATTTCCCTGGCCGCTGGAACTGGGGCTACGATGGCGCCCAGCTTTTCGCGCCGGATTCAAGCTATGGCCGGCCGGAGGACCTCAAGGCGCTGGTCGATCTAGCCCATACCAAGGGCCTCAGCGTCTTCCTCGACGTGGTCTATAACCACTTTGGGCCCAAGGGCAATTACCTCGCGGTTTATACGCCGCTCACCACCGATCACTACGAGACGCCCTGGGGCGCAGCGGTCAATTTCGATGCCGCCGGTTCGGCCATTGTGCGCGAATTCTTCTTTGCCAATGCCCGCTACTGGCTTAACGAATTTCATCTGGACGGGCTGCGGCTCGATGCGGTGCACGAAATCCGCGACGCTGGCTTCCGCCACATGCTGCAGGAATTGGCAGAGCAGATCCGCGCCGCAACCGACGGCCGGCACGTGCATCTCGTGGTCGAAAACGAAAAGAACGAGGCGGGTTGGCTCAAGCGCCGCGACGATGGCGCGCCCTGGCTTTATAACGGGCAGTGGAGTGACGACATCCACCATGGGCTCCATGTCGCGCTGACCGGCGAAAGCCAGTGGTATTATGCCGATTACGTCGGTCGCACCGACCTGATTGGGCGCTCCCTTGCTGAGGGTCTCGCCTGGCAGGGCGAATATATGGAGCATGTTGGCCGCCATCGCGGCGAGCCCAGCACCTTCTTGCCGGCAAGCGCCTTTATCGCCTTCATGCAGAACCACGATCAGATCGGCAACCGGCCCTTCGGCGAGCGTCCGACGGTTCTGACCTCGCCGGCGGCCATAAGGCTTTGGGCCGCGATCAACCTTTTATCGCCGCAGGTGCCGATGCTGTTCATGGGCGAGGAATGGGGGACGAAACAGCCTTTCCTGTTCTTCTCGGACGTCGGTGAAGATCTTGCCGATCCGATCCGTGAAGGCCGGCTCAAGGAACTCGCAAAATTTCCGCATCGCGAAGGCGACGTTCCGCCCGATCCCATGGCCGAGGCGACCTTCGACGCCTGCAAGCTCGATTGGAACTGGGGCGACAACGAGGACAGCAAGCGCCAGCATTGGCTTTACCGCCGTCTGCTCTCGGTGCGGCGCAAGGAGATCGTCCCGCGCCTTGCCGGCATGACCGGCGAAAGCGGTCATTACCAGGTGCTGGCCGAAAAGGTCGTCAAGGTGTGGTGGACGCTCGGCGACGGGTCCGAACTCAGCATGGTGGCCAATCTCGGAACTGAGCCTTTCCAGGGCGTGGGCGTCTGGGGTGAAGACCACCTCTGGCTTGAAGGCTCGGCGACAGGCGACACGCTGGACGGCTTAAGCGTGGTGTTTTCGCTGAGGCCCAGCGCGGCCTAACGCAAACAAAAGCCCCGCCGTGAAGCGGGGCTTTTTTGGTGAAGCTGCTGAAGGCTTACCAGGTCTGGCGGTTGTACCAGTCGTCGACATCCTTGCGGGTGTCGTCCTTGGTCTTGCCGTAGTGTTCCTGGAGCTTGCCTTCGAGCTGCTCGCGGCGGCCGTTGATTTCGGTCAGGTCATTGTCGGTGAGTTTGCCCCACTGTTCCTTGACCTTGCCCGAGACCTGCTTCCAGTTGCCTTCAACGCGGTTCCAGTCCATTGGATGTCTCCTTCTTAACGTGTGTTAGGGAAACGGCCGGGGCGGGCTGGGGTTCCCATTTCTTGCCCTTCGGGGTGGAGCATGCGGCGGAGAATGGGATTGCGCAGCACCAGTTCCTCGACGACGACGCCGGCGACATGAAGAAAGATCGCCGGGATGAGCACGAGGCGGCCCAGTTCGTGCAGCGTGGCTGAAAATTCGATGCCCAAAAACCAGGCGAGGGCGCCGGTCAGCGGCATCAGGACCATGAAGCCATAGAGCAGCAGGTGGGTGGCGTGGCTGAGGAGGTTAACCAGCGGCGAGTTGTCTTCTGGCGCTTCCGGCACGCCGCGCCCGAAGCGGATCACCAGCCGGAGCAGCGCCAACGCCAGGACGGTGATGCCGATGACCATGTGGAAGGTGGCGCCGCTATTTGGCGGAAGGGCGCCGGTTGCCAAGCGTTGCGCGAACGCCTCCTGCATGTCCGCATTGACGGTGAGCTGGATGACGATCAAGGCCGCGATCGTCCAATGCAGCACGATCTGCAGGCGCGAATAACCGTCTGAATGGCGCATGATCTTTCCCCCTCTGACGCAGGAACTCTCGAGAGGTTCTGGCGTTCCCGCATGAGCTATACGTGCGGGGGCACATGGGGCGGGGCGCCACCACCATCGCTAAGGTTTGGGCTCTGCTCGTCAGCGCGGCAAGCCTTGCCGCCTGCAACACCGAACAAAGCATGCTGCACCCGGCCGGCGAGGACGCGGCAGCGGTCAATACCCTGTTCTGGGCCATGGCCATCGGCGCCGCGATCATCTGGATCATCGTCATGGGCACGACGGTCTACGCGGTGCTCGGCAAGAAGCGCCCGAAATCCGACAAGTTCGCCGATCGCTTTATTCTTTTCGGCGGCGTGGCCTTTCCTACGGTGACGCTGGCGGCGCTTCTCGTCTTCGGGCTGGCGCTGCTGCCCGATTGGGTGCGCGCCGATGCGCCTGACCTGCACGTGCATGTCACCGCCGAGCAATATTGGTGGCGCATCGCCTATGAACAGCCCGACGGCAGCATGGTGGATACGGCCAACGAACTCTTCTTGCCGCAAGGGCAAACGGCGGAATTTGTCCTCAACTCCACCGACGTGATCCACTCCTTCTGGATCCCAACCCTGGGCGGCAAGATCGACGTCATCCCCGGGCGCACCAATCTTTGGCGCTTGAAGCCGACTGAGGCGGGTGTTTATCGCGGTGTCTGCGCCGAATTCTGCGGCCCATCGCATGCGCTGATGGCCTTTCCGGTGATCGTTGAGGCCCCGGCCGATTTTGATGCACGGCTCGCGCGCGAAGCCGCGCCGGCTGTGGCCAGCAACGCACTATTTGTCGCCACCGGCTGCGGCGCTTGCCACGCGGTGCGTGGCACCGAGGCTAAAGGGCGCGTCGGACCGGACCTCACCCATTTTGCCAGCCGCCGCACCATGGCGGCGGGCACGCTGCCGATCAGCGCGGAAAACCTTGCGGCCTGGTTGCTCGATCCCGATCACATCAAGCCCGATGTGCGCATGCCCGGCTATGATAGCTTAGGGCAAGGCGAGCGCGATGCGCTCGTTTCCTATCTCCTGGAGCTCAGATGACCGACCGGCAAGCCGAAGAACAGCAGCTGGCCGCGGTCTGGGAGTCGCCCAAGGGCTGGCGCTATTGGTCCGACGTCAACAATACGGTCGTCGGGCTCTGGTACACCGCGACCGCCTTTGCCTTCATGCTGTTCGGTGGCGTCCTGGCGCTGATCATCCGCACGCAGTTGGCCGTGCCGGAAAATACCCTGGTCGAGGCGGAGACCTATAATCAGGTCTTCACGCTCCACGGCACGGTCATGATGTTCCTCTTTGCCGTGCCGATCTTCGAGGCCGTGGCGATCCTGATCCTGCCCGGCATGCTGGGCGCGCGCGACCTGCCGTTTCCGCGGCTTTCAGCCTTCGGCTATTGGTGCTTCCTGATCGGCGGCGTCTTTGTTTGCGGCTCGATCTTTTTCAACTCGGCGCCCGATGCCGGCTGGTTCATGTATCCGCCGCTCTCGACCGAGCAATCGGGCATCGGTGCCGACATCTGGCTCCTGGGCCTGAGCTTCATCGAGGTCGCGTCGATCGCGGCGGCCGTGGAGTTGATCGTCGGGGTGCTCAAGTGCCGGGCGCCCGGCATGCATATCAACCTCACCCCGCTTTACGGCTGGTATGTACTGGTCGTGGGAGGGATGATCCTTTTCGCCTTCCCGCCACTAATCGCCGGTGATCTGCTGTTCGAACTCGAACGGCTGCTCGACTGGCCATTTTTCGACGTCACCCGCGGCGGCGACCCGATCCTTTGGCAGCACCTGTTCTGGATATTCGGGCATCCGGAAGTCTACATCATCTTCCTGCCGGCCATCGCGCTCCTCGCCATGATCGTGCCGACCTTCGCGCGGCGGCCGATCGCCGGCTATTCCTGGATTGTGCTTTCGGCACTGGGCACCGGTTTCCTGAGCTTTGGGCTTTGGGTGCACCACATGTTCACCACCGGGCTGCCCTCGATCTCGCTCGGCTTTTTCTCGGCAGCGTCGGAAGCGGTCGCCATCCCCACCGGCATACAGATCTTTGCCTTCATCTCGACGGTGATGCTGGGCAGCGTCGTCCGTTCGGTGCCGATGCTGTTCTGCCTCGGCGCGCTGGCGATCTTCGTGCTCGGCGGGCTGACCGGGGTGATGGTGGCCGTCGCGCCCTTCGATTTCCAGGTGCACGACAGCTACTTCATCGTCGCCCATCTTCACTACACGCTGATCGGCGGCATGCTGTTCCCGGTGATGGCGGGCATCGTTTATTACTACCCCATGGTGCGCGGGAAGACGCTATCGCGGAAGCTCGGCATCTGGAGCTTCTGGCTGATGTTTGCCGGCTTCAACATCTCCTTCCTGCCCATGCATCTGACCGGCATGCTGGGCATGCCGCGCCGCGTCTTCACCTATGGCGCCGAACGCGGCTGGTCGGAGCTCAACTTGCTCTCGACCGTCGGTGCCTTCGTTTTTGCCGCCGGCTTCCTGATCCTGGTCTGGGACTGTGTGCGGCCGCGGCGCCACGAACCCGATGCGCCGCGCAATGTCTGGAGAGCCGGAACGCTCGAATGGGCGGCGCGCTTCGGCGACAATTACGGCCTGCGCTCGATCCCCCATATCGATAGCCGCTATCCGCTATGGGACGATAAGGACTTTACCCGCAAGCTTGACGCCGGCGAGGGCCTCCTGGCAAACGCCGAGGAGGGCAAGCGCGAAACGCTGGTGACCAGCGTGCTTGACGCCAAGCCGATCCAGATTTTGCGTGTCGCCAAGCCCGGCTGGCTGCCGATGATCGCGGCGATCGGGCTGGGTGCCGTCTTCATCTTCATGACCTTCAAATGGTGGATCCCCACCGCCCTAGGCTTCGCCCTTTTTCTCTGGGCGACGCTGCGCTGGCTCTGGACCGGCACGGCAGAAATCCCCGAAAAGGAAAGCAAGGATGCCGGTGGCGGGCTGATGCTGCCGCTCTATGTCTCTGGCGTGCGCTCGTCCGGCTGGTGGGCCATGTTCATCACCATGACCGGCGATTTCACCGCCTTTCTGGCGCTGCTGTTCGGCTACTTTTTCTTCTGGACCATTCATCCCGACTTTCCCCCGCCGGGCGTCAGTGGACCTGGCTGGGTCTGGCCGGTCCTGGCCGCCATGGCGGTAATGCTGAGCTGGGGCCTGACCTTTGCGTCACGCCTGGTCAACGCTGCGGGCCGTGCCGGACAAGCAAGGTTCTTGCTCGTGGCCGGCGGCATTGCGGCCTTTGTTGCGTGCCTTGCCGTCCTGGCCGGGCCCTGGACATCCGGGCTCGACCCAACGACCCACTCCTACCCCGCCATCGTTTGGACGCTGGCGATCTGGGTCGTCGCCCATCTGGCGACCGGCGTTCTGATGCAAGTCTACTGCTTTGCCCGTTCGCTCCACGGCAAGATGACGCCTCGCTACGATGCCGATATCTGGAACGTCACCCTCTACTGGCACTTTGCCGCCATCATGGGTGTCGTCACCTGCCTCGTGATCGGCTTTTTCCCGATGCTCACATGACAAAGGATAGTGCCGTCAAGGAAGTGGAACGCGAAACCGGATCGGGCACCGATCTCTGGAGCGTCATCATCGCGCCCTTCATCTGGGCCGCGCATTTTCTGGTCTGCTATGTCGGCGCCGCCATCTACTGCCAGAAGCTGGGGCGCGATGCCGATCTCGGCGACATAAGGCTTCTTGTGCTGGGCGCGACTGCACTTGCGCTGCTTGGCATCGGTGCCTCGACCTTCCGGCTTTGGCGCGTGCGGGGCAGGAGCCTCACCGACAACGATTTCGAATACGAGCACGATACGCCCGAGGAACGGCACCGCTTCCTGAGCCATGTGGCGCTGATGCTTTGCGTTCTTTCGGCGGTGGCCGTGATCTATGTCACCATCCCCATGCTCTACCTTTCGAGCTGCCGATGAACGGGCGTTTGCGGGAGATTCTGGCTCGAGTGAAACCCTTGGCCATCGGCGCAGCCTGCGGCATGGCATTCCTCCTGGCGCTGCCCCTGACCGGCGTGCTCGACAGCAGCGCCGTGCCGGGCAGCAATGCGGTGGTGGACTGGTATCGCCAGACATCGGCGCGGCAGTCGATCGCCCTGCGCTCTGCCCTGACAGCCGTGCCCGATCTCGCGGATCCGGCCATGGTGGCGCGTGGGGCAGGGCATTATGAATTGGTCTGCGCCAATTGCCACGGCAGCCCCGAAGCGGCGCCGGCGCGCTTTGCCGAGGACCTGTCGCCCGAGCCGCCACGGCTGACCGCCTGGCGGCCGGATGCACGGCTGTTCCACACGGTCAAATACGGCATCCGCCATACGGCCATGCCCGGCTGGCCGACGGCTTTGCGCGACGATGAGATCTGGGCCATGGTCGCGTTTTTGCGGCTTCTGCCGGCCATGGATGCACCGACCTATGCCGATCTGGCCCATGGTGGCGCCGAGCCCGGATCCTGCGCCAGCTGCCATGGATCGGACGGGCAAGGCCGCGATGGCGCCTTCCCGCGGCTCGATATCCAAAGCCCGCAATATCTGGCCGACGCGCTCAACGCCTTCCGCGACGGCGCTCGCCAGAGCGGCACGATGATGGCAGCCGCGCGGCAGCTGACCGACGGGGAGATCACCGACTTGGCCGCGTATTTCGGCCGCGGCGTCGAGCTGCCGCTCGGCGGTTCGGAACTCGGCGAACGCATCGCGACCCTAGGCCTGCCGGAGCGCGACGTGCCCGCCTGCCTCTCCTGCCATGGCGACGAGGGGCGGCCGGGCTATCCCAAACTTGGGGGACAGCCGGTGGAGTATCTCGTGACCCAGCTCGAGCTCTTCCAGAAACACGGCGCCGAACGCGGCGGGCGCTTCGCCAAGGTCATGGCGGAAGTGGTGGAGGACAAGCTTGAGGAAGGCCCGCACCGCCTCGATCCGGAAGAGCTCCGCGCCGTGGCCGAATATTTTGGCGAGTAGTTTTTCCGCTTCTGCGCGCAATAAAGTGCTCGACCGGGATCGCCCCGCTATCTTAAAGCTCGCTGGGAATAAGAGGGAGGGGCGGGTCTGAGCCTGCCGACACGATGACCACAGCGCTGCGCTTTCAGGACAATTTCCTGCCGCCGAATCTCGATGATCCGCGCCTTGCGGCACCCCGCCTCTATCGCATGGTAATCGACGGCCGGGACGTCGATGCGGCTTCTGGCCAGACCATCTCGCGCGAAAGCCCAGGACATCGGGGCAAGGTTGTGGGCACCTGGCCCGCAGGCTCGACCGAAGACGCCGATCGCGCCATTGCCGCCGCCCGAAGCGCCTTTGATGAGGGGCCGTGGGCCCGCATGAGCGGCGCCGAACGCTCGGCTATCCTTCATCGCGTCGCGGCCGGCATTCTCCAGCATCAGGAAGAGTTGGGCCTCATCGAATGCCTCGAAACGGGCAAGCCCCTGGCCCAGGCCACTGGCGAGATCGGCTATTGCGCCGATCTTTGGACCTATGCCGCCGGTATGGCGCGTGGGCTCGAAGGCGACACCCATAATGCCATCGGCGACAACCGGCTCGGCCTCGTGCTGCGTGAACCGGCAGGTGTTGTCGGCATTATCACGCCGTGGAACTTCCCCTTCATCATTGTCTCCGAGCGCGTGCCGTGGGCGCTGGGTGCCGGCTGCACTGTCGTGGCGAAACCCTCCGAATACACATCGGGCACGACCATCCGCCTGGCACAGATCGCGCTTGAAGCCGGTCTGCCGCCAGGGGTCTTCAACGTCATAACGGGCACCGGTCCTGCCGCCGGGCAGATGCTGGCCGAAGACCCGCGCGTCGACGTGTTGTCCTTTACCGGCTCGGTCCGCGTGGGTACCCATCTGGCAGCACTGGCAGCGCCGACGGTCAAGCGCGTTGGCCTCGAGCTTGGTGGTAAGGGGCCGCAGATCGTCTTCGCCGATGCCGACCTTGAGGCCGCCGCCGATGGCATTGCCTATGGCGTTTATCACAATGCGGGGCAGTGCTGCATTTCGGGTAGCCGGCTGATCGTCCACAATTCGATCCGCCCGGCGCTGCTCGATCGGCTTCTCGATATTTCGAAACGCCTGCCGTTCGGCGATCCGCTGGGGCAAGGCAAGTTCGGCGCCATGGTGACCGAACAGCACGCTGAAAAGGTCGCCAGCTACATCGCCAAGGGATTGGATGAAGGCGCCGAACTGCTGCTGGGCGGCGAACGCCTTGCCGCGGAGCAGGGCAACTTCATCGCGCCAACCGTGTTCGACCGGGTGACCCCCGAGATGGCGATTGCCCAGGAGGAAATCTTTGGGCCGGTGCTCTCGACCATCGGCTTCGATACGCCGGAAGAAGCTGTCGCACTGGCCAATGGCACGCCCTTCGGTCTTTCCGCCAGCGTCTGGTCGCGCGATCTCGAAACGGCGATCCAGACCACGCGCCGCGTCAAGGCGGGCCGGTTCTGGGTCAACTCGGTTATCGACGGAACGGCCGAAATGCCGATTGGCGGCTACAAGAAGAGCGGCACCGGCCGCGAACTCGGCCGCTATGGCTTCGATGAATATTCTCAGTTCAAGGGCTTGCACATGACCCTGGGCCGGCAACAACCCTGGTTCCAGCAGTCCTGACGGCAGGAGGCGACCACTTTTGCTTTGCCATGGCGATAGGTAGAAGCCGATCATGATCACCTGCTTCGATATTGGCGGCACAACGATCAAGGCGGCCTGGGCATTGGGGCCGGACCAAGTCGTTCCAATTGGCCGCGTGCCAACCCCCCGCGACGATTTCGGCGCCCTTGTGCAAGCGCTGGGTGAACTGGCGCCGGAGGGACCGCTGGCGATTTCCATCACCGGCGTGGTGGACCCGGAAAGCGGATTGGCGACGGTCGCCAATATTCCCTGCGTAGACGGGAAGTTTTTGGCGGCAGAGCTTGGAGCCGCGCTCGGCCGGCAGGTGCTCGTCGCCAACGACGCCGATTGCTTTGTCCTTGCCGAGGCCTATGCCGGCGCGGGGCAGGTGCACCGCGTCGTCTTCGGGGCCATTCTCGGCACCGGTGTTGGCGGCGGCATCGTGGTTGATGGCAAGCTGCATCGCGGCGCCGGTGGGCTGGCAGGCGAATGGGGGCACGGAACCATTGTTGCCACCAGGACCAGCGTGCCGCCTTTCGACGTGCCGCACTTTGCCTGTGGCTGTGGCCTCAGCGGCTGCCTGGATACGGTCGGCGCCGCTCGCGGCATCGAGCGATTGTACCGGCTGCTGCATGGCACCGATCTCGCCAGCACGGCGATCGTCGCGGCCTGGGAAAGCGGCGACGGCGCGGCCGCACAGACGGTAGATCTCTATGTCGAGCTGGTGGCGCAGCCCTTGGCGCTGGTGGTCAATATCGTCGGACCCGACATCATCCCGGTCGGCGGCGGCATGGGCAATTCACCCGCCCTGATCGCGCGGCTAGATGCGGCGGTGCGGGCGCGCATCCTGCGCCGCATCGATCGGCCACTGGTCGTGCCGGCGCGGCTGACCGTCGATGCCGGGCTGATCGGCGCCGCGAGCCTCGGCTTTTCGGAGGGTCTCGCATGATCGTCGAAATCTGCGTCGACGATGCGGCAGGCCTTGCCGCTGCAATCGAGGGTGGGGCCAGCCGGGTGGAACTCTGCTCGGTGCTCGAACTGGGCGGACTGACGCCGAGCCCCGGCTTGCTGACGCTGGCCGCAAAGGCTCCGGTCCCGGTGCGCGCCATGGTCAGGCCGCGGCCCGGCGACTTCGTCTTCGGCCAGGCCGATATTGACACCATGGTCGCCGAGATTGCCGCCGTCCGGGCAGTGCGCCTTGAAGGGGTGGTGCTGGGCGCAAGCCTGCCCGATGGCCGCCTCGATGTGGAAATGCTGGGTCACCTGCGCCAAGCCGCCGCCGGGCTGAAGGCGACGCTGCATCGAGCCATCGACCTCGTGCCGGACATGGCGGAGGCAGTGGAGCAGGCGATTGCCCTCGGCTTCGACACCATCCTGACATCGGGCTGCAAGCACACGGCGCTCGAGGGCATCGACTACATCGCGCTGGCGCATCGCGTCGCCGCCGGGCGGATCACCATCATGGCCGGCTCCGGCATCAACGGGTCGTCGGCGCCCGATATTCTTGCCCGTGTCCCTCTGGCCGCGCTTCACGGCGCTTGCGCCGAAGCGGCGGAACCGGCAAGCGCCGCCGCAGCACGGCTCGGATTCACAAGCCCAGGCCGCCGCAGCACCAGCGTGTCGATGGTTCGCGCGCTGGTCGAGGCCGCCAGAAGCTAGCCGGCGCGGGCGGACCACTTCACCACTGGCGTAAAGGCGAAGTCGCGATCGAACGGAAAGCTCGGCCGCGGTGTATGCTTGCGCTCGGTGCGCTCGACGAATTGGTCGACGACGCCGGGTGACAGGGCCATGATGCCGGGATTGGCCATCGGTCCGAGTTCGGGCGACAAATAGCCTGACTTGACCGCGATGATCCTGGCCCCATGCGGGTCGAGGCCGAGCCGAGTAAAATCGACGATATTGTGGAAGGGGCGCCGGCGGGCGGTGAGCACAAGCTCGATGCCGCCGATGCGCACCACTGCTTCGCGCAGCCGCGGCTCCGCGGTTTCGAGCAAAAACACCACTTCGGCTTCGGCATTCACCGCTGTGCTGGAAGGATCGAGGCTGGCGCCGATATGAAGCGACACCGTCGCGCCGACGCCTGCAGCATAGGCGGCATCGGTGGCGGCTTTGTCGGTGATGCCGGCAAAGATCACGCCCTGTGCGTCGCGGGCGATGAGCGCCGCTAGCACCTCGGCACGATCGCCAACGCCGCCGCCGGTGGGATTGTCCCCGGACTCGGCAAGCACGACCGGGTGGGTCGCGCTGGCGATCGCCTGGTCGACACACTCCTCGATCGAGCCGGTCTCCATGCCGAACACGAATTTTTCGCGCACGTCCCAATATCCCTGCGCCAGCTTGGTTGCTGCCGCCGTCATGGCAGCGCGGTCGGTGCCGGTGACCACGGCGCAGGCGGTGGCGCGGGGCTCGTCGGCCCAGACATAGCCGACCTGAAAGGAAGCGTCCCAGATGCCGGTCGGCTCTTCGATCTCGTGGATCTGCGTGTAAAAGGAGCGCGCCGGCTCGTCCTGGGTCGACGTGCGTTCGCCCGGCAGAAGCACCGGAACTGGGGCCCAGGCGACAAGCGGTTTTTCGCCCGAGCGCAAGGCGCGGACCAGCATGGTGACCGAGCGGCGCATCGTGTCCTGCACGTCGATATGGGGCGCCGTGCGATAGGTCGAAAACATGTCGAGCGCGTCGACGATGCGTTGGCTGACATTGCCATGAAGATCGTAGCTCGCCGAGATCAGCACGTCGGGGCCGATCGTCTCGCGCACGGCGGCGATAAAGTCGCCCTCGGCATCGAACAGGCCCTCGACGAACATGGCGCCATGCATGGGCAGGTAGACGCCGTCCAGAGCACCGGCAGCCTTGAGCCCTGCCAAAATCTCTGTCTTCCAGGTCTCGTAGATGCCGCGTTCCACCGGCCCGCCGGCAATGGCGCGGGCATGCAGCACGGTGATGAACTCGGCCGGAAAGTGCGTCAGGAAATCGAAATACTGATCCTTGAGCATGGCCGGACCGCGCAGCACGCGGAAATCGGCCTCGCGATTGAGCACGGGATTATAGGTGCTGCATTCGATATGCAGTCCGGCAACGGCGATGCGCATTAGAGCACTCCGGGAACTTCGGCTTGGGGATCGGCACGGGCAGTGGTGGCTCGGGGCGCGAGCCGCCCGGAAAGGAACAGGCTGATCAGCAGAACCGGGATGACGCAGGCAATGCCGAAGCGGATGCCGCTATGCTCGGCAATAAAGCCGATCAGCGGCGGCCCGATCAGAAAGCCGGTTAGGGCCACAAAGGAGAGAACGGCGACATTGGCGGAAGCGGCGCGATCGCCCAGCCCGGCGGCCGCCGTCACGGCCAAGGGGAAGCCGACCGAGACACCGACGCCGATAATGCCAAAGCCCAGCAGCGCCACTTCGACGCTCGGCGCAAGGTAAAGCACAATGCCGCCGACCACGGCCAGCGCCCCGCAGAGCCGCGCGGTGGCGACGCCGCCCAAACGGCGCTTCAGCGTATCGCCGCCGAAGCGGCCGGCCGCAACCATGAAGGCAAAGACCGAATAGCCGAGACCGACGAACCCGCCTTCCGCATCAAGCGCATCGCGGAGGAAAATTGCGGACCAGTCAGCCATGGCGCCTTCGGTCATGGTGATGCCGAAAACGAAGAGGCAGATTCCAACGAGGGCGGGGCTGGGCAGCGACCAGGCCGAACGCTTTTCTTCCCCGGAATGGGGCGCGTCGGAGAGTTTAGGCAAAGCATAGCCGGTCAGCAGCGCCAGGGGCAGCACCAGAAACGCAACCAGCGGCACGGCGATCGCGGGCGCGAGGTCAATGGCGGCAAAGCCCGAGCCGATCAGGCTGCCCGCCATGATCCCCAGTGACCAGCAGCCGTGTGCCGTGTTCATGATCAGCTTGCCGCTGGCTTTTTCGACGAGATCGGCTTGGACGTTGAGGCCCAGTTCGACAAAGGAGATCGCCGATCCGGCCAGCATAAGCGCCACAAACAAGAGGATCGGATCGGGCGCCAGAACCGGCAGGCCTACCGCAAGCGAATAAAGGATAAAGCCAGCGATGATGGCGGTGCGCGCGCCGATGCGGCCCACTAAGGGGCCGGCAAAGGGCAGGGTGATAAGCGTGCCACAGGGCAGGCCCAATAAAGCCAGCGCCAGGGCGGCAGGTCCAAGGCCCAGCGCCGCCTGAACTTCAGGAATGCGCGGCAGCCAGGAGCCGAAGGCGATCGGCTGGAGAAAGAATACCAGCATGACGAGGCGGGTCGGTGAAAGCATCGATGGTTGTCCCCTCAAGATTACCCCTCATCCGTCTCGCTCACGCGAGCCACCTTCTCCCGCAAGGGGAGAAGGGTAACAGGTGTCGTCCCGCAGTCGGTGCCCCCTTCTCCCCTCGCGGGAGAAGGTGCCCAAAGGGCGGATGAGGGGGAATGCCCCGCCATTCGAGCGTAGCTCTCATGGCCTCGCCGCCTCAAATGCTCCACTGGAGCAATTTGCCCTAGCGGGACGTCAGCGAGCCCATCGGATACGGCAGATACCCAACAAACCCCGTCAGCTTCCACTGGCCATCGACCTTGCGGCAGAAGTAGAGCGTTTGCCAGTTGAGCCGGTCGACGCCCTCATCGGCGAGCTTGATCGCGCCATCGAACTTCTTGTGCGCAACGGCGCGCTCGCCGGTGATCTCGATTTCGGTGAGGCTGGTGGCGCGGTGAATGCCCGCCTCCTGGTCTTCGGCATAGACCACGGACTGGCCTTCGCGTGCCTGGCGAATCCATTCGTCGCGGTAATCGGCCAATGTCGGATAACTGATCGTCCAGCTGTCAGGATTGTCTTTCCTGTTGCCGTTGATGCCCATAAAGTCATCGGCAACGAAATCGCCTTCCACCATCGACCAGTCGGCGTTGACGAAAGCCTTGATGTCGCGCGGCACCAGCATGGTCCAGATCGCCGAGCGATCGGCATCGTTGGGGAAGGGATTGGTCGATAGGCTCATCGGTTCGGTCCACATGCGAACGCGCCTGCGGCACGTTCGTCATTTCTGATGAATATTTTCAAAGTGGTCATTCCACTGTCATCATCAGGTTGATGCCAGATGGATACCAATTGCAACATGCTGCGCTTTTTCGATTGCATTGTCCACACCCACTATGGCTGCAAACAAGCGAGATAGCGCAGTTTTTCAGCAGTATGATGCCGCTTTGAGCAGGGCAAAAAAGTGGCTTAAATTGGTATTGTCATCCGCGCTAATCTATGTTGACATTGTTTCAACAAGGCGCCTAGTCTTGAAAATTGTTTACAGCTGAAACTGGCCCAACAAGAGGCTGGCGGCAAAGAGGCAGGGAACAACAGGACTATGCGGGTAGGCATTATCGGCCTCGGCTTTCGATTGGGCTACCTGGCGCGGGTTTTCTCCGCCGCTCGGAGCGACTTCGAGATCGTCGGCTATGTCGATCCCAACCCCGCGGGCCTTTCCTATGTGCAGGAACACGGCATTTTTGTCGGGCACTCTTACCCTGACCTTGAGGCGCTGATCGACGAGGGTAAGCTCGACCTCCTGATGGTCGGCTCACCCAATCACCTTCACCTTGAACACCTGCGCATCGGCCTTGAGCGCGGCATGAAGATCTTTGCCGAAAAGCCGGTTGTGACTTCGGTCGAAGATACCATGGCGCTGGCCGAGCTCATCGCGCAGTACGGCTCCGACAATGTCATGGTCGGCCTTGTGCTGCGCTATGCGCCGCTTTATGTCGACCTGCGCAAGGCGCAGGCCGAGGGGCAGATCGGCGACGTCACCTCGATCGAGGCCTCGGAAACCATTCCGCCCTACCACGGCGCCTTCTTCATGCGCGACTGGCGGCGTTACGGAAAGTATTCCGGCAGCTTCATGCTCGAAAAGTGCTGCCACGACCTCGACCTTTACAACGGGGTCATGGGGTGCCGTCCGCGCTTTGTCGCAAGCTTTGGCGGACGCAAGAGCTTTACGCCCGAAAACGCCCCGCAAGGGCAGGGCGCCAACGATCTTGAAGTCTATCACCGCAAGCCCAGCGGCTGGGAAGGCACCGAAAAGGTTTTCGACAGCGACGGCGACATCATCGATTACCAGACCGCCATCGTGCAGTACGAGAACGGCTCGGCTCTGACCTTCCACACCAATCTCAATGTGCCCGACGATTTCCGGCGCTTTGCCGTGATCGGCGCCAAGGGCATGGCCGAAGGCGATTTCGTCCGCAACTATTTCAAGGTCACCGACAGCCGTACCTCGGAGCGCCTCGCGGACAAGACCTATACCGGCTCAGAAATTTCCGTCCATTACGGTGCCGACGAGCAGATGGCGGAGGATATCCTCAAGCACATGCTTGAAGGCGTGCCGCTACCGGTGTCCGTTGTGGATGCGCTCGAAGCCGGGCTTCTGGCGCTATCGATGGACGAGGCGATGAACAGCAAGAGCGTCGTCGACATGACCCCGATCTGGCAGCGCTTCGACGCTGCGCTCGGCCGAGGCAATTAGGAGTTACGCCAATGACCAGCACGCGCAGCGCCACACTCTTTGCTTTCGCTCTGCTGGCTCCGGCCCTCATCTACATTTCCATCATCGTTGCCTATCCGCTGTTCGACACGGTGGTGCTGAGCTTCACCAATGCCCAGCTCCGTCCCACCTATGACTGGGTCGGCTGGGCCAACTACCAGCGTATCTTCGGCGCCGGCAATTTCACCGAAATCATCATCCGCACCCTGGTTTGGACCTTCTTTTCGGTCTCCATCAAGATGATCATCGGCATGTGCGGCGCCGTGCTGCTCAATGCCGCCATTCCCGGCCAGACCGTTTTCCGCGTCCTCACCATGCCGCCCTGGATCGTGCCCATGGCCATCGGCATCTACATGTGGGCATGGATGTATAACGGCAATTTCGGCATGATTTCCGGGCTGCTGCAGAACTTCGGCATCACCAATGGTCCCGTCGCCTGGCTCGCCTATGGCCACACCGCCTTCTGGGCGACCATCGTTACCGACGTCTGGATCGGCGTGCCGATGGTGACGATCTATTTCCTCGCCGCCATGCAATCGATCCCCAAGGACCTGCATGAAGCCGCCTGGACCGATGGCGCCGGCCGCCTCTACCGCTTCCGCCGCATCACCCTGCCGCTGATGCTGCCGGCCATCATCACCATGAGCCTCCTTTCGCTCATCGCCACCTTCAACAGCTTCGACATCATCTACATTCTGACCAATGGCGGACCATCCGGCCAGACCACGACGATGATCATCGATACCTACAAGACCGCCATGGGCAGCCGTAAATATGGCGAGGGCGCCGCCCGCGCCGTGGTGATCTGCATCTTCGTTTCGATCTTCTGCCTCGTTTATTTCCGCGCCGTGCGCCGCCTCGGCCAGGGAGAAGCTAAATGAGTGACGTCGCCCGCACCACCGAAGTCGCCGCCGTCGATAGCCCCGCGCTGGTCAAGCCGCAGCGCAAGGTCAAGGCGCGCTCGACACGCGCTATGATCGACCGCTACCAATGGTATGAAGTGGTGGCGCTTTACGCCGGCATCGCCGTGTTCCTGTTCTTCGTGCTGGCGCCGTTCATCGAAGGCTTCCTCGTATCGCTAAAACCCTTGGCGCAGCTGTTCTCGACCCCATATAGCTTCATCCCCAAGAACGGCTCCTTCGACGCCTATTTCAACATGTGGAACTCGGTTCCCCTGTTGGGCCTCTACATCTTCAACTCGTTCTTCATCTCCACCATCGTGACGCTGATCGTCGTCGCCGTCGTGGTGCCCGCGGCCTATGCCTTTGCCCGCTTCAACTTCGCCGGCGCCGGGTTGCTGCTGGGCATGTTCCTTGCGGTCAACATGTTCTCGGGCGCGGTGCTCCTGATCCCGTTGTTCCGCCTGATGCGGGGCCTCGGCCTCCTCAATACCTATTTCGCCATGATCGTGCCGGGCGCGGCCTTTCTGATCCCGTCTTCGATCTGGCTCCTGCGCACCTATATGCTGCGCATTCCGCGCGAGCTCGACGAAGCCGCTTGGGTGGATGGTGCCAGCCGTCTTTACACGCTGCGCCGCGTCATCCTGCCGCTCGCCATGCCCGGCATCGTCGTCGTCGCCATCATGACCTTTATCGGCGCCTATGCGCAGCAGTTCATCTTCGCGCTGACCTTCAATTCCAAGAGCGAGTTCATGCCGCTGCCGGTCGGGCTCTTTGCCTTCTTCGGCAAGCAGGAAGTGCAGTGGAACGAACTGATGGCGGCAAGTTTCGTCGGCATCCTGCCGGTGATGGTCGTCATCGTTTTCTTGCAACGCTACCTCGTGGCCGGCCTCACCGCCGGGGCGGTCAAACAGTAGCGCAACACCAGTTTCGGACGCCGTGCCCGAGGGGGCAGGGCTGAGGGAAAAGCGGTCTCGAAAGAGCCGCATCACAAGGGAGACTAAATCAACATGAATACCAAGCGCATCTTCCTGGCGTCACTTGTCGCCCTGTCCGGCACCACCGGGCTGGCAGGCATGGCCCAGGCCGAAGAAATCAACATCATCCTTTGCGGCGACGTCGTGACCCCGGTCTATACCAAGCTGTTCGAGGAATGGACCGCCGCCAACCCGGACTACCCGGTTGCTCCCGAGCTCGTCGGCTGGGGCCAGTGCCAGGACAAGGTGACGACGCTCGCCGTTGCCGGCACGCCGGTTGATATCGCCTATGTCGGTTCGCGTACGCTCAAGCAATTCGCCCAGAACGACCTCATCGTTCCGGTGCCGATGACCGAAGAAGAGCAGGCCGCCTACTACAACTACGTGCCGGAAACCGTGACCTTCGACGGCACCCAGTGGGGCATCCCGGTCGCCTTCTCGACCAAGGCCCTGTTCTGGAACAAGGACCTCTTCGAAGAAGCTGGCCTTGATCCGGAAACCCCGCCCAAGACCTGGGAAGAAGAGATCGCCTTCGCCAAGCAGATCACCGAAAACACCGACGCTGCCGGTTTCGGCATGATCGCCAAGACCTTTGACGGCACCATGCATTGGTTCCTGCACTGGATCTACACCAACAACGGCCAGGTCATCGACGCCGATGGCAACATCGTCCTCGACTCGCCGGAAAACCTCGCAGCCCTGACCGCCTTCAAGGACATCGTTCCTTACTCCGAAGAAGGTCCGACCGCTTACGAGCAGAACGAAGTCCGCGCCATCTGGCTCGACGGGGGCGTTGCCATGATGCACTGCTCGGTCAGCTGCGCCGGACGCGGCACCGAAGCCGGCATCAACTGGGGCGTTGCCCCGCTGCCGACCGGCCCGTCCGCCGAAGGCCCGGGCACGCTCCTGATCACCGACTCGCTCGCCGTCTTCAAGGGCACGGGCCAGGAAGACAAGGTCATCGAATTCGGCAAGTTCCTGACCTCGCCGGAAAACCAACTCGAATATGAACTGAGCGAAGGTGGCCTCACCCCGCTCCGTCCGTCCGAAGGCGTCGACAAGCTCGTTGCCGAAAACGCCTATTGGAAGCCTTTCATCGACGGCATCGAATTCGGTGGTCCCGAGCCGCTCCTCACCGATTATATCGGCTTCCAGAACGTCATGATCGAAATGGTTCAGTCCGTCGTTACCGGCGCTGCCGAACCCCAGGCTGCCCTCACCAAGGCTGCCGGCGAACTCGAGCAGTATAAGTAAAGTCCTCCCAAACTTAGCCGTCGCCCTTCGGGCGGCGGCACCCCCAATCTTTTCGGAGACCGCCTGCCATGTCGCAGCTCAGCCTCAAGCATCTCGAAAAAAGCTTCAATGATGCGCGCATCATCAAGGGCATCGACCTCGAGGTCAGCGAAGGCGAGTTCGTCGTGTTCGTCGGACCCTCCGGCTGTGGTAAGTCGACGCTTTTGCGCATGATTGCCGGGCTCGAGGATGTGAGCGAAGGCGAGATCGCCATCAGCGGCAAGGTCGTCAACGATCTGCCGCCGGTGCAGCGCGGCATTGCCATGGTGTTCCAGAGCTACGCGCTCTACCCTCATATGAGCGTCTACGAAAACATCGCCTTCCCGCTGCGTGTCGAAAAGCTGCCGCAGCCCGAAGTCGACAAGCGTGTCGGCGCCGCGGCCAAGGTGTTGCAGCTCGAGTCTCGTCTCCAGCATCGCCCCGGCCAGCTGTCCGGCGGCCAGCGCCAGCGCGTTGCTATCGGCCGTGCCATCGTCCGCCAGCCCAAGATTTTTCTTTTCGACGAGCCGCTCTCCAACCTCGACGCGGCGCTCCGTTCGGAAATGCGCATTGAGCTCATGGAGCTGCACAAGCGGCTCGGCTCGACCATGATCTATGTCACCCACGACCAGGTGGAGGCCATGACCATGGCCGACAAGATCGTCGTGCTCGATGCCGGCACCATCGCCCAGGTCGGCTCGCCGCTCGATCTTTATCATCGCCCCGACAATATCTTCGTCGCTGGCTTCATCGGCTCGCCCAAGATGAACTTCATCAACGGCCGCGTGCGCGCAGCCAACGGCAGCACCGTCGTGGTCGATCTCGGCCAGCTCGGTGTCATCGAATTGCCGCGCACCAGCACTTCCGTCGCCGGCCAGGATGTGACGCTGGGCATTCGTCCCGAGCATCTCAAGCTCGGTGCCGGTCAGTTCACGCTGACGATCACGCCCAATATCGTCGAGCAGCTGGGCATTCACTCGATCACCTATGCGACGCTGCCGGGCGGCGAGGCGTTTACCGGCCTCTTCGAAGGCAATCCCGATCTCGTCGACGGCAAGCCGATCGAGCTCAGCTTCCCCATCGCCTCCGCCCACCTCTTCGACAGCAAGGGCCTTGCCGTCTATTAAGGCGTGCTGGCCGGAGGAGAGGCAATGGCAGACATAGTCGGCCTGTTGCAGACCGAAAAGGACGCCTTCACGCGCTCCGAACGGGCGCTGACCGAGATCGTCCTCGCCGATGTCGATAGGGTGCTCAAGATGAGCATCGTCGATCTGGCCTTGCAGGCCGATGTGTCGCCGCCCACGGTCACGCGTTTCTGCCGGCGGCTCGGCTGCGACAGCTATGCCGATTTCAAGGTGCGTCTGGCCCAGTCCCGCTTTGTCGGCCAGCGTTACTTCGCTCCAACCGCCGGCCCGACCAGCGTGCCGGAAATTGCGCAGGGTGTAGTCAACGGCATCCAGTCGATCATCTACGAGACCTTCGACAATCTTGATTTCCAGGCCGTCGAACGCGCGGCCGAAAGCGTGGTCAAATCCAACTTCGTCCTGGCCTTCGGCTCCGGCGGCGCCTCGTCGATGATGGCGGGCGAGGTCGAGGCTCGGCTATTCCGGCTCGGCCTCAAGGTCGCCTCGACCGACGATCATCAGCTGCAGCTGATGCGCGTCGCCGCGGCCCCGGCCGGAACGGTCATCGTCGCCTTTTCGCTTTCGGGCAACAATGCGCAACTGGCCAAGACGCTGACCGTGGCCGGCGAATATGGCCTCACCCGGATTGTCGCGACGCGCTCCGGCTCGATGGTTTCGCGCCAATGCGACATTCTTCTGCCGGTTAACTGGCACGAAAATTCCGATATCCTGCGGCCGACCCCCGGCCGCTATGCCTTCCTCGCCACGGTCGACGTCCTTGCCCAGACCGTTGCCACGCGCCTTGGCCCCCAGGCCATTGCCAGCATGCGGCGCATCAAGCACCAGCTCGTCGTCAATCGCGACGGCGACGACGCCCAGCCGCTGGGGGATTGATTGAACCTAGCTTGCCACGTCCTCGTGGTTCGAGGGTCGCTTCGCTCCCACCTCACCATGAGGACTACTGAAGCATCTCACCAGCAGTAGCCCTCATGGTGAGGTGCTTTGCTTTTGCAAAGCCTCGAACCACGAGGGCGTGCCACCATATTTTCCACGAGTGATCCCATGACATCGTCTTTCTCTCTCGTCACCACCTGGTCCCCCGCAACCGACACCGAGCCGCTCGGCTATGGCCTTGATCTGACCAATACCGGCGACACGCCGGTTGCCAATTTCCAGCTCGGCTTCTCGGGTCCCGCCCGCATCGATCCGACGGCAACGCTCGAAAACGGCAAACTGCTCAAGCGCCTTTCCAACCACACCATGATTGCGCCGCCCGACGGTTTCGTGCTGCAGCCGGGCGAAACCTGGACGGCGACGGCGCGCGGCCTGTCTTATGGCCTGCGCCATTGGAGCGATGGCGCCAATGCCGCTTATGTCGTGCTCGAAGACGGCAGCGTCGTTTCGATCCAGACCACGCCGACGCAGGGCAAGGGCCACAACTCGCCGCTTCTGAAGGGCGCAGCCAAATTCCCGGTTCCGGCCAAGGCGCCGGTGGCCCATTCGATCATTCCCTGGCCCCGGCATGTCGCAACCACCGGCAGCCGCGTCGCGCCGGTCGGTTTCGAGCTTCACGCCAAGGGGCCGCTGGCGACGCGCGCCGGGCAGGCTTTTGCCGATCTCACCGCCGAGCTTTTCCCGGTCGAAGCCATCGTGCGCCCGGCCTCGGAAGCAGGCATGCCGGTTCATCTTGTGGAAAAAGCCGGGCTTGGCGAGGAAGCCTACGAGCTCAGCTTCGCCGAGAATAGCGCGACCGTTTCGGCGACCGGCTATTCCGGCCTCTTTTATGGTCTCGTGACCCTGGGCCACATGCTGCGCGGCGCGCGACAATATCCGGGCACGTTCACCTTCCCGACGGGCGGCACGATCAGCGACGAGCCTGGCTTCAAGTTCCGCGGTTCGCATCTCGACGTGGCGCGTCAGTTCTATACCGGCGCTGAGGTCAGTCGCCTCCTTCGCATCATGGCCTGGAACAAGATGAACAAGTTCCACTGGCACCTGACCGAGGACGAGGCCTGGCGCCTCGAGATCGATGCCTATCCGCAGCTGACCGAGATCGCCGCTTGGCGTGGCCATGGTAAGGCTCTGCCGCCGCTCTTGGGCTCAGGGCCCCAGGCGGCGGGTGGTTTCTACAGCAAGAAGACGGTGCGCGAGATCGTGGGCTTAGGCGAAAGCCTGGGCATCACCATCATTCCCGAAATCGACATGCCGGGACACTTCTATGCGGCCCTGCAGGCGCTGCCGCATCTGCGCGATCCGGCCGAGAAGGGCGAATACCAGTCGGTCCAGGGTTTCCCCAACAACAGCCTCAACCCCGCCCACGAGCCGGTCTACGACTTCGTCAACACGGTCGTCGATGAAGTGCTCGACCTCTTCCCAGCCGGTGTCTTCCATCTCGGCGCCGACGAAGTGCCGCTGGCCGCCTGGTCCGGCTCGCCGCTGGCGCTCGACATGATCGAGCGCATGGGCGGGCCAGAGCTGCGCAAGAAGCACGAAGCGCAGTTCAACCAGCTCGGCAACCACCATGGCGCCGACGAGATCGAAGGCTCGCCCACGGCTCTGATCCAAGCCGAGTTCATCCGCCGCGTGCACAAGTATATTGCCTCGAAGGGCGCCGTGACCGGCGGCTGGGAAGAAGCCGCCCACGGCGATGCCGTGGACAAAAGCAATTCCTATGTCATCGGCTGGCGCAATGTGGAGATCAATGCCGCCCTCGCCGAACGTGGCTTCGACATCGTCGTCTCGCCCGGCCAGCGCTACTATCTCGACATGGCCAATGGCGTGAGCTGGGCCGAGCCGGGCGCCGGCTGGGCCGGTTGGTCCGGCCCGCAGGAAACCTATGAGTTCGAAGCCCGCGACGGGTTTTCGGAAGAAGGACTAAAGCACCTTCTCGGGATCCAGAGCTGCATCTGGTCGGAATCGATGACCGACCGTGCCATCTTCGACCGGTTGGTGTTCCCGAGGCTGTCGGCCATCGCCGAAGCCGGCTGGACGGTGCCCGAGCGCAAGAGCTGGGAGCGGTTCAAAGCGCTCGTGGGCCTGATGCCGATCATGTACGGCCACTGGGCCGCGGAGTAACCCCCACCCAACCTCCCCCTGCAGGAGGGGGAGGAGCGCCACGGCGTTTGCCGAGCTGACGTCGCAAACTCGATAGGTCCCTCCCCCTTCTGAAGGGGGAGGCTAGGTGGGGGTGCTTAGCGCCTACCCGTTGATGATCTCGCCCCCATTCGGGTGCAGCACCTGTCCCGTGATGTAGCTCGCATCTTCACACGCAAGGAACAGGTAGCTTGGCGCAACCTCATTGGGTTGCCCCGGCCGCTTCAGCGGCTGTGAGGCACCGAACTCGGCGACCTTTTCGGCATCAAAGGTTGCCGGGATGAGCGGCGTCCAGATCGGGCCAGGGGCGACGGCATTGACGCGGATGCCTTTTTCGGCGAGCTGGCCGGAAAGCGAACGGGTAAAGGCGACGATGGCCCCCTTGGTCGAAGCATAGTCGACCAGTTCCGGCGAGCCGCGATAGGCGGTGACCGAGGTCGTGTTGACGATGGCCGAGCCTTCCCCAAGGTAGGGCAGGGCGGCCTGAGCCATATAGAAGTAGCCGAAAAGGTTGGTTTCGAAGGTTTCGCGCAGCTGTTGCGGCGTGATTTCCTCGACGTCCTTTTTCGGGTGCTGCTCGGCGGCATTGTTGACGAGCACATCGAGCTTGCCGAACTGCTCGATCACCTGACCCACCACATTGTCGCAAAAAGTCTTGTCACCGACATCGCCGCGCAGGAGCAGCGCCTGCTTGCCCTCGGCCTTGATGGCGTCCGCGGTAATGGCGGCGTCCTCGGTTTCCTCGAGATAAACCAGCGCCACCTCGGCGCCTTCGCGCGCGAACAGCACGGCCACGGCGCGCCCGATGCCGCTATCGCCACCGGTCACGATCGCCACTTTGTCCTTGAGCCGGCCGCTGCCGGGGTAGCGCGGCATATATTGCGGCTTGGGGTGCATTTCGGTTTCGCGGCCGGGCTGGTGATCCTGCACCTGGGGCGGATTGATCTGGTCGCTCATGAAGGCCTCGCAGCGCGGATGGAAGGAAGATGAGACCGGTACGGGTGGGATAATGACTCGGCTGCCAATTCGTTGGCCGGAGCGGGAAACCGGAAAAACCATCTCCGTTCCATATGCCACCATGTCCGGTTGACGCGTACCGGTCTCTGGGAACTGCAATGGCTCAAGGCGCCGCGGGTTGCGAAAAAAGTTTAAGCTCCCGCGGTCACACCATGGGTTTGCTGAGATAGCGCGAGCCATGCAGGGCAAAGCGCCACGGCGTATCGACGCCCTTGGTGATGCCGATGCGGGGGCCGGTCGCGATCTCCGGCGCGGCATCGGCAGCAAAGAGCGCAAATGGCGCCTCGTCGAGCGGCAAGCCGTTTTCCTTGAGGTCGATACCGAGCGCCTGCGCCAGTTTTCCCGGACCGGAGCAGAGCTGCCGGTCGAGCAAGCCGCCGCGCCGCTCCGTCATTTGCGCAATGCCATGCGTCGGCTCGAGGGCGCGAACGAGGACCGCGCTGCCGGGCTGGCAGACGAAGTTGAGACAGAAGTGGATGCCGTAGATCTTGTAGACATAGGCGTGCCCCGGCGCACCGAACATCACCGCATTGCGCGGGGAGGGGCCGCGGAAACTGTGCGAGGCCGGGTCGCTCTCGTCATAGGCTTCGACCTCGACGATCCGTCCACCAGCGCCGTCGAACAACAGGGTCGCGCCGATTAGCTCGCGCGCAACATCGAGCACCGGACGGTCGAAAAAGCTCTTGGACAAAGTGTCTGGCATTGGTCCTGGTTCAACGAACAAAGTCTTCGTGGTCGGTTCTCTTATTATCGCGCGGGCGGCGTGACTAAATAGGGTCAACAGCCCATGGAGGCATCAATGATCGACACATCCGTCCAGACCAATGTCCGCTCCCTTCCCGTCTTGCCGCTGACCACAAAGCTCGGGCCGGTCCATCTTGCCGTCACCGAACGCGCCAAGGCGCTGGCCATCTGGCAGGACGTGGTCGGCCTCGACCTTCTCGAAGAACAGGGCAATGCCCTGGTCATGGGCGCCGGCGGCATGCCGCTGATCGTGCTCGAAACCGGCGCGACGCGGCCCGTCGTGCCGCGCACCGTCGGGCTTTATCATGTCGCCATCCACGTGCCCGCCCGTGCCGACCTGGCGCAAATGGCCGTTCGGGCGCTGCAGCGCAATGTGCGCATCTCCCCGACCGATCATCTCGTGTCGGAAGCCATCTACCTCTGGGATCTGGACGGCAACGGCATCGAGATCACCTTTGAAACGCCCTGGCGCGGCACGCTGGGCGATCCCGACAAGGGCCAGACCTATGCCGTGACCACCGAAGGCAAGCCGCATTCGGGCCGTGAGCCCATCGACCTCGATGGCTTGCTGGGTGAACTCGGCACCAACCCGGTGCTTGCCCCGCGCATGCCGGCGGGAACGCGCATCGGCCATGTCCATGTCCATGTCGGCGACCTGCATAGGGCCATGGACTTCTACCGCGACGTGCTCGGCTTTGCCGGGTTCCTGCTGATCGAAAGCTTCGGCATGGGCGATGTCGGGCTCGACTACATGCCGCATACGCTCGCCTTCAATATCTGGTCCGGGCCCAATGCAACCCTGCCGCCGGCAGGCGCGGCCGGTCTCCGCTGGTTCACCATCACACTTCCAGATGGCGAAAGTTTTGCGGCACTGCAGGAGCGACTAAGAACCGCCGGTGCGCCGCTCGAGATCATCGGTAATGCGCTCGAAACAGCCGATCCTTTTGGCAACCGCATTCGTTTAGAGCTGGCTGCGTAAATCGAGCTCTTTGTTGCCTCACCCACCGGCTGTCACCCCGGGCCTGACCCGGGGCCCATCTTGAGATCTCGGGATGGGCCCCGGCTCAAGGCCGGGGTGACAACCGGGGTCGAGCATGGTTCAAGGGCTTAAATCCAACCGGAGATCGGCATGCAGCCCTATGGAGACGTCTTTCAGTTCTGGTTCATCGAACACGGCCAGGACGACTGGTTCGGCGGCAAGCCCGAATTCGATAGGGCACTTGCCGAGCGCTTCACCGACCTCCACCCAGCCGTGGCGCGTGGCGAAGCCTGGGCCTGGCGGGAAACGCCGGAAGGGCGGCTGGCCGAGATCATCGTGCTCGACCAGTTCTCCCGCCAACTCCATCGCGGCAGTGCCGAAGCTTTCGCGCAGGACAAGATGGCGCTGGTACTGGCGCAGGAAGCCCTCGCCACCGGCGCCGACGATGCGGTGGCGCGCGAACAGGCGGCGTTCATTTACATGCCCTTCATGCATGCCGAGTCCCTCGTGATCCAGGACGAGGGCGTAAAACTCTTCGAACCGCATGGCGATGCCGACCAGCTCGACTTCATGCGCAAGCACCGCGACATCATTGCCCGCTTCGGTCGCTTTCCCAAGCGCAACGCGGCGCTCGGCCGGACCAGTACGCCCGAAGAGCTTTCCTATATGGAAGAAGCGGGCGACCGCATGTTTTGATCGCAACTCTTGGTCTGTGCCGCCGTTCTTCTCCCAAAGGAGACACAGCATGGAATATGGCGGACAGTCCATCTGGGCAGTTTTGGTTACGATCGGCGTCATCGTTCTGGCATCAGCCATGATCTACGGGCTCCTGCGCAATCGCAATCGCACGGTCACCGAAAAGGTAGTGACCGAGCGTGCGACTAAGGAAATCTACCGGCAGGAAGATCGCGACGCGACCTGAGAAAAGGCGCCGTTGGGCGCCTTCTCCATTTAAGCAACGAGGCCCTTGGTCAGTTCGAGCGCCTGGCGTTCGAACAGGCGTCGATAGATCCCGCCTTGAAGGCGGATCAGGGTCTCGTGGCTGCCCTCCTCTACGATCTTGCCTTTGTCGAACACCAGCAACCGGTCGAGCGCCCGGACGGTCGAAAGGCGATGGGCGATCACCAGCGTCGTGCGGCCATCCATCAGCCGCTCCATGGCCTGCTGGATCAGGACCTCGCTTTCGCTGTCGAGGCTCGACGTCGCTTCATCGAGGATCAGAATCGGCGCATCGGCAAGGAAGGCCCGGGCGATGGCAACGCGCTGGCGCTCGCCGCCTGATAGCTTGACGCCCCGTTCGCCCACCATGGTTTCGTAGCCCTTTGGCAGGCTTTCGATGAAGTCATGCGCATTGGCCTGGCGGGCCGCCTCCTCGATCGCCGCGTGGCTCGCACCGGGCCGGCCATAGGCGATGTTGTCGGCCAGGGTGCGATGGAAGAGGATCGGCTCCTGCTGCACGATTGCGATCTGCCCGCGAAGGCTCGATTGCTGCACATCGGCGATGTTCTGCCCGTCGATGGTGATGGCGCCTTTGTTGATGTCATAGAGCCGCTGGATCAGCTTGACGAAGGTCGTCTTGCCCGACCCGGAATGGCCGACAAGACCAACCCGCTCGCCCGGCGCGATGCGCACCGAAAAGTCGCGGTAGAGCGGCGTCGCATGCGATCCGTACTGGAAGGTGACGTGATCGAAGGCGATCGCGCCCGCGCCGATCCGGATCGCCGGCGCACCCGGTCTGTCCTCGATGCCAAGGCTTTGGCTGTGGAGCGCCACCAGTTCCTCCATGTCGTTGACCGAGCGCTGCAGGTTGCGGATATGCATGCCGACATCGCGCAGGTGCCCCTGCAGCACGAAGAACATGGTGAGCACAAAGGTAATGTCGCCCGGTGTTGCCGCGCCGCGCTGCCACAGCAGCAGCGCCGTGCCCAGGATTGCGGCCTGCATCAGGGCCATCATCAGGCCCTGCGCCCCGCCGTTGAGCGTGCCGCGTTGCCAGACGCGCCGCGTGCGCTTCCGCCACTTGCCGACGACGCGGCTCAGGATGGTTTCTTCGCGCGTTTCGGCGCCAAAGGCTTTGACTACCGAATTGCAGCTCACGGCATCCGCCAGCGCGCCGCCCATGCGCGTGTCCCAGGTATTGGCCAAAGCACCCGCCGGAGCCACGAAGCTGGTCGAGAGCCATGCGGTGACGCCGACATAAAGCACCGAGCCGAGCCCGACGACCAGGCCCATCACCGGCCAGAATAGGCCCAGGATAACGCTGGCACCGACCAGCATGACCAGCGACGGCAGGAGCGCCACCAGCAAGGTGTCGTTGAGAAGATCGATGGCGCCCGAGCCGCGCGTAATCTTGCGCACCGTGGAGCCGGCAAAGCTATTGGCGTGCCAGTCCGTTGAGAAGCGCTGCACCCGGTGAAAAGCGTCGGTGATGACGTCGTTCATTACCTTGAGGGTGAAGGCGATGATGTTGAAATAAACGAACTGCCGCAGCAGCACCGACGAAAGGTAAAGCGCCGTCATGGTGATGAAGGCGGTGACGGCCGGCACCCAGTTTGCAGCATCCTCGCCGCTGCCCGAGGCAACGGCATCGACCAGGCGGCCGGCAAAAATCGGGCTGAAGGCTTCGGCAAGCGTCGCCGCCAGCACCAGGGCCGCGATTAGCGAGGCGCGTAGCGGCTGCTTGGCCCAATGGCGGAAGGTAAAGCCCAGCACAGTGCGAAAGGCATTGGCCTGAAAAAGTGTCTTGCGACTCATGATGGCATCCCGGTGCCGTTGTCCGGCAGCGGTTCCTTGTGGGGAATAGGGTGCCACAGCGAGAAAGGCTGCGGGCGGAGCGAGGGAGAAGGTGGCTAAGGAGCCCGGGCGAAACGCGCTAGCGTCGCATGCCACATGTGGGAGGGTTCATCACTGCTGCCATCAGACGCCTCCCAATGCTTGAAAAATGAAGCGGCGAACGGTTTGTAGCCAAACCGTTCGCCGTTGCCAATTGGAAGTTTTATTGTGCGCTAGTGGAGAGGGCGGGCTCCGGGGGCAGCAATCTCCCGCGTGGCGAAGTTGGCGTAGCTGAGCGCAGCTCCGAAGACGGCGAAAACGGCAAGAATGGCGGCGATGAAAAGCATGGCGATATCTCCTGTTGCTGGATGGAGATGTCGCGCCGATGGGCAGGCGTCCGCTTGATCCTGATCAACCAATTTTGCGATTGTTGCCGGGGTGGCGCCGCGCGGGGGAGGGCGCTAGGCTTTGCCACACCGATTCAAGACCAAGAAGGCGTTTCCCTTGAGCAATTCCCCGATCGACCAGAACAAACTCGACAAGCTCGGCGAAGTCGCCATCAAGGTCGGCCTGCAACTGGCCGAAGGCCAGGATCTCATCATCACCGCCCCGATGACCGCCGCGCCCCTGGTGCGCCGCATCACCGAGCACGCCTACAAGGCCGGTGCCGGCCTCGTCACGACCATCTATTCGGACGAAGAAACGACGCTCGCCCGCTTCCGCCATGCCAAGGATGCGAGCTTCGACCGCGCTGCCGGCTGGCTTTATTCGGGAATGGCCGAGGCCTACAAGAACAATGCCGCGCGTCTTGCGATCTCGGGCGACAATCCGATGATGCTGGCCAACGAAGACCCCGAAAAGGTGTCGCGCGCCAACCGCGCCAATTCAGCCGCCTACCGCCCGGCGCTGGAGCTGATCACCGGCTTCGACATCAACTGGAACATCGTTTCCTACCCGACGCCCAATTGGGCGAAGCTCGTCTTCCCCAACGATCCCGAGGATGTGGCGATCGGCAAGCTCGCCGACGCCATCTTCGCAGCATCGCGTGTCGATCAGGCCGACCCGATCGCCGCCTGGCAGCAGCACAATGCAAATCTCAAGGCGCGCTGGACCTGGCTCAACGGCAAGAAGTTCGCCTCGCTCAAATATACCGGGCCGGGCACCGATCTCAGCGTTGGTCTTGCCGATGGGCACCGCTGGAAGGGCGGCGCCTCGGAAGCCAAGAATGGCGTGACCTGCAACCCCAACATTCCGACCGAGGAAGTGTTCACGACCCCGCATCGCCTCCGCGTTGAAGGCACGGTCGCGGCCACCAAGCCGCTGTCGCACAACGGCACGCTGATCGAAAACATCCAGGCGCGCTTCGAAGAAGGCCGCCTCGTGGAGCTCAAAGCGACCAAGGGCCAGGAAGTGTTCAACAAGGTCCTAGACACCGATGAGGGCGCGCGTCGCCTGGGCGAAGTGGCCCTCGTGCCCCATTCCTCGCCGATCTCGGCCTCAGGCATCCTCTTCTACAACACGCTCTACGACGAAAACGCCAGCTGCCACATCGCCATGGGCCAGTGCTACGCCGACTGCTTCGAAGGCGGCAAGGAACTGACCCCCGACCAGATCTACGCCCAAGGCGGCAACAAGAGCCTGATCCACATCGACTGGATGATCGGCTCCGACCAGGTCGACATCGACGGCGTTCACGCCGATGGGACCACCGAACCAGTGATGCGTAAGGGCGAGTGGGCGTTCAACGTTTGAGGCTAGGTATTGAGCATCACCCCCTCCCTACCTTCGCTAAGCCTTCGGCTAAGCTACGGTACCCTCCCCTCTGAGGGGGAGGGTAAAGCCGGTGGGCTTGGAAAGTAGGTGCCACACTCGCGATGCCCACCTTCCCCCTCAGAGGGGAAGGCAAGCAGAGCTTGGCGAGGTACGAGCCTAGCGCAGCTCGGAAGGGGGTGTGCGGTGCACCCGCACCCTGGTTACTCGCCCTTCACTCCCAAAAATTCCTTCCCCGACATGACGATCTTGGGATCGATCTTGCCGATCTCGCCCACATCCTTGCCCTCATAATCGAGCGCATGCAGCACTACGCGAATGGCGTTGAGGCGCAGCCGGTTCTTGTCATTGGCGCGGATGACGGTCCAGGGCGCGTGTTCGGTGTCGGTCAGCCGGAACATGCGGTCGCGCGCTTCTGAATACTCGTCCCACTTGCCCAGTGCCTTGATGTCGACCGGCGAGAGCTTCCAGCCTTTCAGCGGATCGTGGCGTCGGTCATGAAAACGCTTGATCTGCATCTCGCGGCCGATCGACAGCCAGAACTTGAAAAGTTTGATGCCATCGCGGGTAAGGCGCTTTTCGAACTCGGGCGCTTCTTCGAGGAACAGCTCGGTCTGCTCTGGCGTCGAAAAGCCCATCACCGGCTCGACCACGGCGCGATTATACCAGGAGCGGTCGAACAGCACCATTTCGCCCGCTGCTGGCAGCCAGTCGACATAGCGCTGGAAATACCATTGCGTGGCTTCGCGATCGCTGGGCTTGGGCAGGGCAACGGAGAAGTTGTATCGGCGATTGAGATTTTCGAGAAACCGCTCGATCGTGCCGCCCTTGCCGGCGGCATCCCGGCCCTCGAACAGGATGATCGTCCGCGTGCCCGCCTTGGCCATATGCTCCTGATTGAGGACGAGCTGCTTTTGCAGCGCATACATCTGCGTGTCATACTCGTCACTGTCGAGCTTTTCGTCATAAGGAAAACCACCCGAAGTGAAGGCCGCTTTCTTGATGGCCTTGGGCAGGTCGGGATCGTTTATGTCGAAGCCATCATAGGGGTCAGTCACGCTGTCTCTCCGTTGTCACATTGAGGGTGCTATGAAGCGGTTTGCCGTGCAAGCGGTGACCCTCCAGCAATGAGCCGACCGGACGACATGGACGATATCCCTCCGGCCCAGCCGCTTGGCACCCTGCCTGCCGTTTTGACCCGGCTGATCGGCTATGGCCCGCTGCTGGCCGCTTTTGCCGGCGTGGTCATCGGCTTCGTCCTTTTCGGCGCCTTGCGGCCCGATATCGCCGTGCTCGGCATTCTGGTTATGATCGGCTTTCTGGCCATGCTGCCCTTGCCGGTGATAACGGTGACCGAAACGGTTGAGTTGCCGGTGCCGGTTTCCCGCGTAGCCGATACCGAAGCCTTCGTCGAAGCCCTGGCGGACCCGGCTTTGGTGCTGGACCGGCGTGGCGCCGTGCTGCATCGCAACCAGGCCGCGACGCGGCAGTATCCCGGCCTTGTCGAAGGCAAGGTGATGACGCTGGTGCTGCGCAATCCCGAACTGGTAAGCGCCATAGAAACGTCGATGCGCACCGGTGAGCGGCGCACATTCGAACTCCACGAGACGGTTCCGGCCGAGACCTGGGACAAGATAACGGTGTCGCCGCTCCATTGCCCCAAGACCGATTGGGAGGCCGAAGAGGACCATCGCCTGCTGGTGACGGTGCAGGGCCTGACCGAACTCAAGCGCATGGATGCGCTGCGCACCGATTTCGTCGCCAATGCCAGCCACGAGCTGCGCACGCCCCTGGCCTCGCTGATTGGTTTCATCGATACCCTGCTCGGGCCTGCAGCCAAAGATGCTGCAGCGCGCGAAAAATTTCTGGGCATCATGCGCAATCAGGCCGACCGCATGAGCCGCCTGATCGACGATCTCTTGAGCCTTTCCCGCATCGAAATGCACCAGCACGTGCGCCCTACGGGATCAGTTGATTTGGCTGGCCTTCTGCGCGAAGTGCGCGAGGGATTGCAGACCCAGGCCAAGGCGGCCGAACTCGATGTGGTGCTGGCCCTGCCGGCTGGACCTGTTCTGGTGACCGGCGATCGTGGCCAGCTCTATGAAGTTTTCGAAAACCTTTTCGACAACGCCATCAAATACGGCGCCACCGGCAAAAGCGTGGAAGTAACGCTGAGCGAAGTCGACCGGCCGGGTCTGCGCTATCAGGTGAGCGTCGTTGATCATGGACCCGGGGTCGAGCCCGAGCATGTGCCGCGCATGACCGAGCGGTTCTATCGCATCGACGCTGAGGCCAGCCGCAAGAAGAAGGGCACCGGCCTTGGCCTCGCCATCGTCAAGCACATCGTCCAGCGCCACCGCGGGCAGATGACCATCAAGTCGCGCCCAGGCGAAGGGCTGCGGGTGGATGTGCTGCTGCCTTAGCTAATGGCATCGTAACTCTTCATAGCCACCGGCTGTTACCCCGGGCTTGACCCGGGGCCTATCCTGAAATCTCAGGATGGATCCCCGCCTTCACGGGGATGACCTCGTGGGGTGAGGATATCAGCGGAAACAAAAAGGGCGCCCAAGGCGCCCTTTGCTATTCTATCCGACCGTCTCAGCGGCGTTTCTTGTCCAGCTGGTGATAGGCTTTGCGCGAGTGGAACTCGCAATAGGGACCGGATTCCTGGGCGTGGCCGCCACAGAAATAAAAGTCCTTGGTCAGCGGATCGCCGATCGGCCACTTGCAGGTCTGCTCGTTGAGCTGCAGCAGGCTCAAGCGCTTGTCTTCGGGGATGAAGAGCTCTGCCGTCTGCGGCGCGACATAAACTTCGGTCTGCAGTTCCGGCGTCATAGCGAGGGCCGTGGCGCCCATCACCTGCGGGCGCGACATGGTCTGCGCTGGACGTGGCTTCTGGCTCAGATGCGACGGGATGCCGGAAGAAACCGGGCTGGCGACGCGGCGCGGCGCTGGACGTGGGGCTGGCCGGCTGCGCGGCGCCGTATTGGTTGGCTTGGCGCGGGCGGAAAGCTTGAGGCGATGCACCTTGCCGATCACCGCATTTCGGGTGACGCCGTCACCCAGCTCGCCGGCGATCTGGCTGGCGCTCAGCCCTTCCATCCAAAGCTTCTTGAGAAGTTCGACGCGCTCGTCAGTCCAACCCAGCGATTGTGTTCCTGAAACCATCGTCAAAACAGAATCCTTCATTGTGCCGACAAGTGGCTGTCAGCCTGCAACTCTACTGCTCGTATGTTGAGCGGGTCCGCCACACGAGATATCGTGTCCCCAACGAGGAGGAGATTACGACATGGCCGGAATCGGGATCAAGAGTCGGCCCTCATTTTCCCCGTTTATTCCTTGGTTAATTTTACCTTAACAAACCATGAGTCATTTCAGGGACTTGCCCGGATCGGATTGACTTGGCTGAGGATTTTCGCCTAATTCTCGAGCCCAAACGCGCTGCCGAACCGGTGCGTTTTTGCTTTTTGTGGCGTCTTTGCCACGCTCCCGATCAATCGCCTGTTCAAAGAGGATTTTGCCATGTCTGCGCTCTACGGCACTTATGCCCGGTCCGATCTCGCCTTCGAGCGGGGCGAGGGTATGCGCCTGTATGACCAGCACGGCCGCGAATTCCTCGATTTCCATGCCGGCGTCGCCGTGAACGCCCTTGGCCATGGCGATCCGCACTTGGTCAGCGCGCTCAAGTCCGCGGCCGAAAAGGTCTGGCACACGGCTAATACGTTCACCATTCCGGAGCAGGAACGGCTTGGCCAGCGGCTGGTCGACGCGACCTTTGCCGATGCGGTCTTCTTCACCAATTCCGGCGCCGAAGCGCTCGAATGCGCCATTAAGACGGCCCGCCATTATTTCTGGGCCAAGGGCGAGACGGACCGCAGCGACATCATCGCTTTCACCGGCGCTTTTCATGGCCGCACGCTCGGCACGATCGCGGCTGGCGGCAATCCCGATTACCTCGAAGGATTTGGCCCTCCGGCGCCCGGCTTCAAGCACACCAAGCCCGGTGACCTCGATGCCGTTCGCGCGCTGGTCGATAACAAGACCTGCGCCATCCTCATCGAACCCGTCCAGGGCGAGGGCGGCGTCACTGCCATGACCGCCGAGTTCATGCAGGGCCTCCGAGCCCTTTGCGACGAATATGGCATGCTGCTTATCCTTGACGAAGTGCAGTGCGGTTTTGGCCGTACCGGGCGTTTCTTCGCCCATGAATGGAGCGGCATCACCCCGGACATCGTCGCGGTGGCCAAGGCCATCGGCGGCGGCTTCCCGCTGGGCGCTTGCCTTGCCAAGGGCGATGTTGCGGCCTCCATGGTGCCGGGCACCCATGGCTCCACCTATGGCGGCAATCCGCTGGCGACCGCCATCGGCAATGCCGTGCTCGACCGCATCCTGGCGCCCGGCTTCCTCGACCAGGTCAATACGATGGGCCAGCGCCTCGCCTGGCACCTTCAGCAGCTGGCGCAAAAGTACCCCGATCACGTGCTCGAGCTGCGCGGCAAGGGCCTCCTCGCCGGCATCAAGATCGCGACCCCGGTGCGCGACATGGTCACCCGCCTGCGCGACGATCATCAGCTTCTCACCATCGGGGCAGGCGAAAACGTCCTGCGCCTCCTGCCACCGCTGATCGTCACCGAAGCCGACATCGAAGAGGCCATGGCCAAGATCGGCGCCGCCTTCGACGCGATCGACGCCGTCAACGCCGCGCCGGCGACGGGCTCCTGAATGTTCTTGACCTTCTACCACTTTGGGCGCCGCCGAGGCTTCTGACATCAATTGTTAGCCGTCATCATGCATGGTGACGGTTCAGCCCTCCTCACGCACAGCGTTACAAAGGAACCCGGCCCATGACGACCGGCACAACAAGGCATTTTCTTTCAATCGACGATTTCACCCAGGCCGAACTGCGCGGCATGCTGAACCAGGCGGGCGCGCTCAAGGCGCGCCTCAAGGATGGCGACCGGCCTAAGCTCCTCACCGACAAAGTCCTGGCGATGATCTTCGAGCGCCAGTCCACCCGCACCCGCGTCAGCTTCGACGTCGCCATGCGCCAGCTGGGCGGCGAAACCATCATGCTGTCCGGCCAGGACATGCAGCTTTCGCGTGAGGAAACGCTGGAAGATACGGCCAAGGTGATGAGCCGTTATGTTGACGCCATCATGATCCGCATCCTGTCGCACCAGGATCTCTTGGAACTGGCTGAAGGCGCCACGGTCCCGGTGATCAACGGCCTTACCCGCCGCGCGCACCCCTGCCAGATCATGGCCGATCTCTTGACCTTCGAGGAACATCGCGGCCCCATCAAGGGGGCCAAGATCGCCTGGGTCGGCGACAGCAACAACGTGCTTCATTCCTGGGTCAACGCGGCCGAGCTCTTCGAATGCGAGCTGACCATCGCGACACCCGAAGAATATAGCCCCGAAAAGGACCTGATGGACGACATCCGCCGCGCTGGTTCGGCGGTCAGGCTGATCGAAGATCCGCGCGAGGCCGTCGAGGGTGTCGACCTCGTCATCACCGACACCTGGGTATCGATGGGCGACGTCGATGCCGCCGAGCGCCGCCGGGTCTTGAAACCCTATCAGGTCAACACCAATCTAATGGCCTTGGCGAACAAAGACGCCTTGTTCATGCACTGCCTGCCCGCCCATCGCGGCGATGAGGTGACCGACGAGGTGATCGACGGTCCCCAGTCGGTAGTGTTCGACGAGGCCGAAAACCGCCTCCATGCCCAAAAAGCCATTTTGTGCTGGGCCTTCGGGGTTGAAGCGAACTAGCCCTGATTTAGACTGGTTACATGAGTAGACCTCATGGTGAGCCTGTCGAACCACGAGGTCGTGCCACAGCGCCCGACCTTGTTTTTCGATAAGCTCAGGATGAGGTCTCTCTTGCGTCTGGTCGGGCCTCGCCGGTTGCAAGAGAAATGACCATGACTCCGGAAACCAATATGACCGAGAACCTCCTGTCCTCCCTGGGCCTCGACCGTCCGGAATCGGGCGACGATGCCGTCGTTCCCTTCACCCTTGACAAGCTCGACACCCGCGGCCGCGTCGTCCGGCTGGGCGAAGCGCTCGACACCATCCTCAGCCGGCACGATTATCCGCTGCCGGTCGCGCGCCTGCTTGGCGAGGCCGTGGTGCTGTCGGCGCTGATCGGCTCGTCGCTCAAGTTCGAAGGCCGTTTCATTCTCCAGACCCAGACCGATGGGCCGGTGAACCTGATCGTTGTTGATTTCGACGCGCCCGACGGCATGCGCGGCTATGCCCGCTATGACCATGACGCGCTGCTCAAGGCCTCCGAAGAGGGGCGGACCAGCCCGGCCGAACTGCTCGGCAAGGGGCATCTGGCCATGACCATCGACCAGGGCTCCCATACCGAGCGCTATCAGGGCATTGTCGCGCTCGAAGGCAATTCGCTGGAACAGGTGGCGCATACCTATTTTATGCAGTCCGAGCAAATTCCAACGCTGGTGCGGCTGGCGGTGGCGCAGATGACCACCAAAGGCGATCATCGCCCGCGCTGGCGCGCTGGCGGCATGCTGATCCAGCATCTTCCGGCCAATGGCATTTCGGTGATGGCGGATCTGCCAGGTGACGGGAATTACGACAATCCGGAAACCGCCGATCCCGACTTCGTCGAAGCCGACGGCTGGTCGGAAAGCAAGGCACTGCTGGGCACGGTGGCCGACCTTGAATTGGCCGATCCCGATCTCTCCCCCGAGCGCTTGCTGTTCCGGCTCTTCCACGAAACAGGTGTGCGCGTGTTCCCGCCGCAGGCTCTTGAGGAGCGCTGCACCTGCTCGGCCGAGCGGATCGAGGACATGCTGGCGACATCGTTCACCAACGAGGATCGCGAGGAAATGGCAGTCGACGGCGAAATAGAAGTGGTTTGCGAGTTCTGCTCGACGGCATATCGCTTCAACCCGCATCAGTTCGAAGCCAAGAACTGACCGAAGCGAGCGGCGGCGCCTCATAAGGGCGCCGCTTGCCAATAAAGCTTTCATGCTGCACAGTTAAATCATTCAAACGGCTTCAGGGGGACGCCGGAATGAATGGTGTTTTCGTGCGTAATACTGAAGCTTCTGCTTTAGAATTGGTATTTTTACGGACAACGGTACAGCCAAGCTTGCTTGCCGGTGCCGTTTTGCCGATCGTGGCGCCAGCTATGAGCGCCAACCATGGCGGCTGATGCTGTCGACCTCATGCGAGCCATTCTTGGTCATGGCACAACCGAGGTAGAGGCCCATGACGCACGGAACGAAGCTCTCGAACGCGAAGCCGATCCCATGCTTTGGGCCTGTCTTTACCACGGCATCAGCCAGGCTGAGGCCATGCGCCGCGCCGCCGAGTGGGCGGATCTCGCCTTTTTCGATAAAGTGCCCGAGCTTCCCCCTTCCGAAACAGCGACGCCCCGCCTCGAAATGCTGGCCGAGGTGCGGATGTGCCGTCTCAAGGTCATCGACAAGGATGTCGCTTTCGCTGCACCAGACTTTTTCGGCATCCTGCGCTTGCGGCAGGCGCGGCTGGCAGACCCAAGCATCCGCAACCGGGTATGTCTGGTCCCGCCTGGGTCCCTGCGCTCCTATCTGGTGTCCAATTCAGAAGCCGCGCTGATCGATGGCGCCCGTCAAACGCTGGCGCGCTTCTGGCCCTATGCGGCCGCCCAGCTCGACCTCGTTCTGCCCCTGCGCTGGCTCTTTGCCGCCGGGCTGCTCGCCCTAAGCTTCGGGCTGATGCTGGCGCCGCTGACTGGCCATCTGTGGCTTCTGCCCATCTGGATGGTCATTATGCTGCTGCCCACTGTCATGCGCTTTGCCGCATTGCTGGTGCCGGCGCAGCTGCGCCCCACAACACCGCGCGAAGCCGATGGCGCCTGCCGCTTTATTCGGTCATGGTGCCGCTGCGCGACGAAGCCAATATGGTCGACCAGTTGAGCCAGCATCTGGGGCGGCTCGACTATCCGCCGGAAAAGCTCGAGATCATCTTCGTGGTCGAGAGCCGCTCCCCAGAAACCATCGCCGCGGTGGAACGCCATCTCGGCGATGCGCGCATGAGCCTCGTCGTCGTGCCCGATGCATTGCCGCGCACCAAGCCCAAGGCCCTGGGCTTCGCCTTGCCATTCTGCCGGGGCGAATTCGTCGTGGTCTATGATGCCGAGGACCGCCCGGAACCCGGCCAGTTGCGCAGCATCGTCGCCCAGTTCCGCGGCTCGCCCGAGATCGAATGCATTCAGGCGCGGCTTTGCATCGACAATGCCGATCACGGCTACCTGCCGGCGCTGTTTGCCGGGGAATATGCCGGACTCTTTGCCGTGTTGCTGCCGGCGCTGGCCCGTTGGGGCACGGTGATGCCTCTGGGCGGCACCTCCAACCATTTCCGCCTTGCTACCCTGCGGCGCCTGGGCGGCTGGGACGCCTACAATGTCACCGAAGATGCTGACCTCGGCGTGCGCCTCGCGCGCCGCAATCTGCGCACCGCAACATCGGTAACGGTTACCCTCGAAGACGCGCCTGCCAAATTGAAGCCCTGGCTCGGGCAGCGCACGCGCTGGATGAAGGGTTGGATGCAGACCTTTGTCGTCCACAACCGGCGCGCGCGCCGGCTTTACGCCGATCTGGGGCCGGCAGGCTTTGCGATGTTCCAGTTGACCATTCTCTCAATGCTGCTCGCGCCGATCCTTCATATCGGCATGTGGCCCATGTTGGTCTGGATGCAGTTCGATCAGTCCAACACCTTTGAAAGCTGGAGCCCTTGGTGGCTGGCCTGCCTCCTCGTCCTGGTGCTCGGCCACGGTACGGCGATCCTTGTCAACATGGTGGGTCTTGCCCGCATAGGCCTCAACCGTTTCTGGGCGCATCAGCTGCTGCTGCCGCTCTACTGGCTGCTGATCACCTGGGCGACGCTCCTTGCCCTGCGTGAATTTCTGTTCCGGCCCTTTCACTGGTTCAAGACCCCGCATCTGGCGAGCAGGCGGAGGCGCCTCGGCGGCTTCCGGCGCCCGGCGGCCGCCGAGTAACGGTCTTGCGTTAAGCATTTCGGAACTCTTGGCCGCCGCTGCGGATTGGCAACCTCACCAGGAGGTTTGTCCCATGAAACAACCAAAACCCTCGTTCTCGGTCGTGACCGGCGCTTCGTCCGGCATCGGCCTCGAGCTTGCGCGCATCGCCGCACAGGAAGGCTCCAACTTGCTCATTGCGGCGGATGGGCCCGAAATCCACACCGCAGCGCAGGAACTGCGTGGCCTTGGCATCGAGGTCGACGTGGTCCAGGCCGACCTTTCCACCCGCCAAGGGGTCGATGAGCTTTACGAGCGGGCCCGCCAGAACGGCCAGACCGTCGATGCGCTCTACGCCAATGCCGGCCGTGGCCTGGGTAAGGGTTTTCTCGACCAGGACTTCGAAGACATCCAGCGCGTCATCGACACCAATGTCACCGGCACCACCTATCTCCTGCAGCGCTTCGTGCGCGACATGCGCGAGCTCGATGCCGGGAGGGTGCTGATCACGGGCTCGATCGCCGGCCTCATGCCGGGCAGTTTCCAGGCCGTCTACAATGCAACCAAGGCCTATGTCGATAGCTTCGCCTATGCGCTTCGCAATGAGCTCAAGGACACCGAAGTGGTGATCAGCGTGCTGATGCCGGGACCGACCGAGACCGACTTCTTCGAAACCGCCGGCATGCTCGATACCAAGGTCGGGCAGGGCAAGAAGGACAGTGCCGCCGATGTCGCACGCCAGGGCTACGATGCGCTGATGCGCGGCGATGCCCATGAAGTGGCGGGCTTCGGCAACAAGCTGCAGGCGCTGATGACCCGCTTCCTGCCTGATGGACAGCTGGCTGAAATGCATCGGGGCCTGGCTGAGCCTGGTACCGGAAAACATTGAGGAGCAAACAATGTCGCATCACAACCACGACGACGCCCCCAAGCGCACGCAAAAGGACGACAAGGATGGCGATCTCGCCATTGTCGGCCGCAGCGTCACGATCAACCGCCCCCGCCAGGAGCTTTTTGCCTTTTGGCGAGACTTCACCAACCTGTCCCAGTTTATGGAAGCGATCGAAAGCATCCAGATGACCGGCGAGAACCGCTCGGCCTGGACCGTCCGCGCCCCCGCCGGCCAGACCGTGACGCTCGAAACCGAAACCGTCGATGTCGTGGAAGGCGAGCAGATCGGCTGGCGTTCGGTTGAAGGGTCGCAGATCGAGACGAAGGGCAAGGTCAGCTTCACCGATGCGCCGGAAGGGCGCGGCACCGTAGTCTCCGCCGAGATCGGCTATGTGCCGCCTGCCGGTGACCTCGGGCGCCTCGTCGCCAAGCTCTTTGCCGCCGAGCCCAACATCCAGGCCCGGCATGAACTCAAGCGTTTCAAGATGCTGATGGAAACAGGCGAAATCGCCACCGGCTCTTATTACCGCGACCAGAAGGACAACAAATAATGCGCGCTTTGACCTGGCACGGCACCAATGACGTTCGCGTCGACACCCATCCCGATCCCGAAATCATCAACCCCCGCGACACCATCATCAAGATCACCTCGACCGCCATCTGCGGCTCGGACCTCCATCTTTATGACGGCGTCATTCCGGGCATGAAATCGGGCGACATCCTTGGCCATGAATTCATGGGCGAAGTGGTCGAGACCGGCCCCAAGTCGACCCTCAAGAAGGGCCAGCGCGTCGTCGTGCCCTTCACCATCTCCTGCGGCCAATGCTTTTTCTGCCAGCAGCAGCAATATTCGGCCTGCGACAATTCCAACCCCGTTGAAAAGCAGGACGCCTCGGAAATGCTCTATGGCCACCCCATGAGCGGTATTTTCGGCTATTCGCACCTCACCGGCGGCTATGCAGGTGGCCAGGCCGAATATGTGCGCGTGCCGTTTTCCGATGTAGGTCCCATCGTCGTGCCCGATCACCTCACCGACGATCAGGTCCTGTTCCTTTCCGACATCCTGCCCACCGGCTGGATGGCCGCCGACAATGCCGAAATCCAGCCCGGCGATACGGTCGCCGTCTGGGGTGCAGGTCCTGTCGGGCTCTTTGCCGTGCAATCGGCGGTGCTGATGGGAGCGGCGCAGGTCATCTGCATTGATCACCATCCGCACCGGCTCGAGCTGGCGCAGAAGTTCGGCGCCAAGATCATCAACTTCGAGGAAACCCATGTCCGCGAAGCACTGATGGAGATGACCGGCGGCATCGGCCCTGATGCCGTCATCGACGCCGTCGGCATGGAAGCGCATGGCTTTACGCCAGACAACGTCCTGGACGTGGTCAAGCAGAAGATCGCGCCCGGGGCCGATCGTGGTCACGCTTTGCGCCAGGCTATTCTCGCCGTACGCAAGGGCGGACGCGTCTCCGTGCCGGGCGTTTACGGCGGCATGCTCGACAAGTGGCCGTTGGGCGCCATGATGGAAAAGGGCATTACCATCAAGACCGGCCAGACCCATGTGCAAAAGTACATCAAGGACCTGCTGCGCCGCATAGAGGAAGGCGAGATCGATACGACCTTCCTGATCAGCCATCATCTCTCGCTCGAAGATGCGCCGACTGGCTACAGGAACTTTCACGACAAGCAGAACGAGTGGACCAAAGTCGTTCTGCGCCCGGATATGGCCAAGGGCGCCTAAACCCCTTCGAGCCCACCAAACAAGCGGCCGCCTCCTGGGCGGCCGTTTGCTATCGCGCTGATGGCGTTGAACAATATCTCCGTATAAGAGCGGGAACGGCGGCTTAACTCCTCCGTTGACGAGCCGAATAATTGGTATGGAGTGAGTTATGGCTGTCACTTTCGGGCCGGTAATCGGTGCTTCTGGCACGACCTTCAGACTGTGGGCTCCAAGCGCCCCCGCGGTTTCCCTGATCTTCCCCGATAGTCCCCCCATCGACCTGCAAAAGTCCGAGCACGGCTTCTGGACCGTCACGGCAAAAGACTGCGGCCCCGGCACACGCTATAAATTCCGCATCGGCGGTCTGAACTTCCCAGATCCGGCCTCGCGTCAACAGGTTGGCGGCACCTCAGGGTGGAGCCTTGTGTCGGAGCCGATCGAGCCCAGCGGCCGAAAGCAACCGCTTAGCCCCTGGCATGAAGCTCTGATCTGCGAAGTCCATGTCGGCACGGTCACCCCTGAAGGCACCTTCACCGCACTCGCCGACAAGCTCGAGCACTTTCGTGATGCAGGCTACACCACGCTCGAGATCATGCCGATCAACACCTTTCCCGGCTCCCGCAACTGGGGCTATGACGGCACGCTGATCTTTGCCCCCGCCGAAGCCTATGGCACCCGGCAAGAGCTGCGCGCCTTGGTCGACCGCGCCCATGCGCTCGGCATCTGCCTCGTGCTCGATGTCGTCTACAACCACTTCGGCGAGTTCGACAATCTCATCGAGCACTATGCACCCGAATGGTTCGATCCCGACATCAATACGCCCTGGGGGCCGGGCATCGACTTCCGCGAGGAAGCGGTGCGGCAGTTCTATTACGAGAACGCCATGATGTGGCTCTCCGAGTTCGACTTCGATGGGCTCCGCTTCGACAGCGTCCACGAGATGAAGACCGAGTGCCGTGACGATTTCCTGACCGGCCTTGCCGATGCCTGCCGCTCGGTCAAATCGCACGCCAAGCTCATTATCGAGAACATGGACAACAGCGCCTCCTGGCTCGAGCGCGACGCGGACGGCACACCCAAGACCTATACCGCGCAATGGGACGACGACATCCATCACGTCCTCAATTACCTCGTCGCGGACGATGATAAAGGCGGCTACGACGATCCTTCCAAGGACCCCATCGCCGATCTGGAAAAAGGCCTTGCCGACGGCTTTATCCACGATGGCGAGGCGGAAGGGGAGAGCAATGGTTCCACCCGCAATGAGCCGGGCAGCGATCTGCCGCCCGCCGCCTTCGTCTCCTATGTCCAGAACCACGACCAGATCGGCAACCGCGCCGACAGTGCCCGGCTACCCGACCGCATCGGTCCGGAAAAGCTCGATTTCTTGCATTTTGCCGTAATGCTGGCGCCGCAGGTGCCGCTCTTCTTCATGGGCGAGGAGGCGGACTTGCGCACCCACTTCCCCTTCTTTCTCGATCTGCCCGAAAAAGCCGCCGCGATCAAACGCGAGGACCGCTACAAGCAGATGCGGGAAATCTTCAACGAGGATGTCGAGGACGGCGGTCTGCCCGATCCAAATGATCCCGCAACCTTTGCCATGGCCAAAATCGACTGGTCCGACTTCGACCAGCCGCAAAGCCAGGCCTCGCTCGCACGGTTCCGCGAACTCGCCCAATGGCGCAAGGATCATGTCTGGCCGTTGACCGGCTCCAAATGTTTGGATGCGCGCAGCGGCCGGCAGGGAAACGCTGTCGTGGTCAACTGGATCTTCGAAAGCGGCACGCTCAGCATGGCGCTTAATCCCACGAACACACCAACCGATCTTGCCTGCACCATTACTGCGCCGCCGCTTTCGACCGGTGACTATTCTCAGGAAGGCGAAGTGTTGCGGCTCGGCGCCTGGAGCGCCGTAGCCTGGGTGTGGCGGAACGGATGAGCTAGCGCAGCTTCGGCAGAACTTTCTCGCCGAAGACGTCGATAAACTCTTCCTGGTTGCGGCCGACATTGTGGAGCTGGATGCTGGTGACATCGAGCGCCGCGAGGTCGGCCAGCCACTGTCGATGCTGCCCCAGGTCGGCCGAAACGGCGACGCTCTTGCGCACGCTATCCTCGGTGGCGAGCTTGCCAATGACGTCGAAGTCTTCGGGTCGCGCCACGTTCCAGTTGAGATCGCCGCCGGCCGAGACTGGCCCCCACTGTTCGAGAGCCTGCGAGACAGCTTGCTCCTCATTCTCCGCCCAGGACAGCGCGTGCTGCACATGCACCGGCTTTCCCGCGCCGCCATTGCTGCGGAAGGCGTCGAGCACCTCCTTGAGGCTTTCGATATCGCCGCCGGTCGTCAGGAGCCCATCGGCCCAGCCGGCAACGAAGCGCGCCGTCTTCGGCGTCACCGCCGCGCCGAACAGAGGCACCGGCTTCTTGGGGCGTGAATAAAGCTTGGCCTCGATCACCGTCACCCGTCCGCGGTGAGTGACGGTCTCACCGGCAAACAGCGCGCGCGTGATCTCGACGCATTCGAGCAGCCGCGTATTGCGCTCCGGCTTGTCGGGCCAGGTCTCTCCGGTGATCGCCTCATTGATGGCTTCGCCGCTGCCAAGGGCCAGCCAGAGCCGATCGGGAAACATCTCGCCGATCGTTGCCGCAGCCTGGGCCAGGATGGCCGGATGATAGCGATATCCCGGCGCCGAGATCATGCCGTAGGAAAACCGCGTCGCCTGCATGGCAGCGCCCAGCCAGGACCAGGCAAAGCCGGACTGCCCCTGGCTCGTAGCCCAGGGATGAAAATGATCCGACGACTTGGCGCTATCAAAGCCTGCCGCCTCGGCGCGCTTCACATAGCTGAGGAGGGCGCTGGGGGCGAATTGTTCGTGCGATGCATGATAGCCGATCTGGGTCAAAGCGCTTCGTTCCTCCAGACGTCGAGCAGGTCGGCAACGCTGGTGATCACCAGCTGGAACTGGAACCGGCTGCGATAAATCGAAAGAATGGCCTCATGCGTTTCGTCGGCGGAGCCATAAAGCGCATCCACCGGCAGCACGACGCGATAACCTAGGTCGATCGCACCCATGACGGTGCTGAGCACGCACACATCGGTTTCGCCGCCGCTGATCACCAGCGTGTCGACGTTTTCGGCGCGAAGGATGTGGTGAAGATTGCCGCTGAGCCAGGGCGAATAGATCGGCTTGTCGAACACCCGTCCCGGCGGCACGAAGCTTCTGAGCGATGGCACGAGGTCTAACAGTTCCGGCGGCTGCTGGCTGCGGGTCATGTTCGACCAGTGCCGGTAATAGTCCTGCCAGGCACCATGCGCCTGTTCCGGCGTTTCGGGCGGCAGGAAGCGCGTAAAGATGGTGCGGTGCGGCGCACGATCGAACAATGCTTCGACGGCGGGAAGCACCCGCTCCATCCATGGCGCGCTCCAAGGAGAGTCACCGCCGAACATGGCTTGCATATCGACGCAGATGTGAGCCCAGTTGGGGCTGATATCGGCCGTGGACATGGCTGGGCCTCAGGCGTCTCGCATGGCTTCGGTGGCGCTGGCGAGTTCGAAGATTTCGTCTTCACTCAGCGCCTGCGCGCCGGCCAATGTGCCCCATTGGGGGTCCCAAAGATCATCGCTCTGAAGCGTTACCACCACATCGGCAAAGCCATGCAGAGCACGCGCGGCTTCCGCCGCGGCAAGCGCCTCGGGCACGCTGTCATAGCTTGCTTCGTCACCATCCACGTCGCCATGGGCTGGCCACCAGACGGCCGCAACCATCGAGCCGCTGGTGTTGCGCTCGATGCCGACGGTCACGGCATTCTCGGCATTTTCGCCGATCGGGATTTGGCGGAATGTGTGCATCTTTGTCCTCGCTGCTGGCCGGACAATCGGAGCGCACGCCTTTTGTTCCCTAGAGGGCGTCGATCGCCTGCCGCTGCTTCAGCATCAGAAGGAAGATAGCGTAGTCCCGGTCGAAGGCGCTGCGCGCCGCACTGTTCGGCGCACGCGAGCGGCCACCCTGCTGCATGGCAATGCAGGCCTGGTCGAGACTGGGATAAAGTCCGGCTGCATTGGCCGCGACCATGGCCATGCCGAGCAGCGTCGCGTCGGGCGTCAAAGGCTCCACCACAGTGCAATTGGTGGCGTCGGCATAAAGCTCCATGAGCAGCGGATTGCGCGTATGGCCGCCGGTGACATGAAGCGTATCGATGGCATAGCCGCGGGTGTTGAGCGTTTCCAGAATGTGCCGGACACCCAGCGCAATGGAGACGCAAGTGCGCCAGTAGAGGCGGCAGAGGCTGTCGAAATCGCTATCGAGAGTTAATCCGGAAATGACGCCAAGCGCGAAGGGATCGCCGAGCGGCGAGCGGTTGCCGTGAAAATCGGGCAGCACATGGAGCCGGTCGGCGAGCGCCAGTCCTTCGGCTTCGCGCAGTTCCATGACGCGACGACAGATCGCCAGATGCCGCTCGCGCGTCGGCTCGCCGCCGGCGCTATGCCAGGAAATGACGTGATCAAGGAGGGCACCGGTTGCCGACTGCCCGCCCTCGTTGAGCCAGACGCCGGGCAGTACGGCGCCAAAATACGGACCCCAGACGCCGGTGGTCGGGCGGTCCTCGGCAGAAAGCGCCATGACGCAGCTTGATGTGCCGGCGATCAGCGCCAGGTGCCGGTCGATGGTGTCGACATCATGGGTGAAAGCGCCGAGCGCGCCGAGGGCCCCGGCATGCGCATCGATCAAACCGGCACCGACGCGGCACTTTGCGGTGAGGCCCAGTTCCTCGGCAGCTTGGTCGGTCAGGGCGCCGAGATCGGCGCCGACCGGGCTGGCGGTCTGGGGCAGGGCGGCTTTGTCGAGCAGGTCCTCCAGGCCGACCTCCTGCAAGAAGTCGTGCCGCCAAGGCTCGGCAGAATGGCCGAGATAGGTCCATTTGCAGGTCAGCGTCGATTGCGACCGCGCGAGGGAGCCCGTGGCCTTCCAGCTCAGAAAATCAGCCAGATCGAACATCTGCCCGGCGCGTGCCCAGCTCTGCGGCAGGTGGCGCTTGAGCCACATGAGCTTAGGCACTTCCATTTCTGGCGACATGACGCCACCGGCATAATGGAGCACTTCATGACCAGTGCGCGTGCATTCGTCGGCTTCTTCGAGCGCCCGGTGATCGAGCCAGACGATCGTGTCCCATCGATCCTCGCCATCGCGCGAAACGGTCACCGGCGCGCCCGCCGTGTCGCGGACAACGAGGGAACAGGTGGCGTCAAAGGCAATGCCGACGACGTCGACCGGCTTGGCACCGGCCTCGGCCAGCGCGCCGCGGACCGATTGGCACACGGCGGACCAGATCTGTTCGCTGTCATGCTCGGCAAAATTGGCGTCGGAGCGGCGCATCGAAATGGGTTGTTCGCTGCGACCGAGGAGCTTGCCTTGAGGCGTGAAAACGCCCGCGCGGGCGCTGCCCGTGCCGACATCGACGCCTACCAGGAGGTCTTGCCCCAAGCCGTTCCTACTCCTCACTCCGGCCGGAGCTTACCGGAGCGGGAGAGCGTCTGCCAAGTAGCGTTCGAGTGTCGCCGTCGTGCCGATTTGCCAGATTGTGGTGAGAGCCTGGCTGAAGGCTTCCGCAAAGCTGGGGTTCTTGGCCAGTTCGCCATAGATGTCGGTCATTTCGAGCCAGGCCGCGGGGTCGTCCTTGGCCCGCTTGGCCTGAGCCGTCAGCCGATCCCAGGACGGATCATTCGGTGCGATTTGGGCGCCGGATTCTGTCGTTCCGTAGCAATAACGGCACCAGAAAGCCGCCACCAAAGCCAGACCTGTTAGCGGACTGTTAGCATTTGCGCGATCGAGAGCGCTGGGCACGATGAACTTGGGTTGCCTGTTCGATCCATCGAGTGCAAGCCGGCGGATGGTGTCGCCGATCTTGGGATTGGCGAAGCGCCGTTCGCAGAGCGCAAAATAGTCGTTGAGGTCGGTATCGGGCACCGGCGGCACGATGGGGATGATCTCTTCGCTTTCGACCTTCTTTAGGAAGGCCGAGACCAGGGGATGCTCCATCGCCTCGTGCACGAAGTGGATGTCGAGTAGCCCCGCCGGATAGGCAATGGTCGCGTGCCCGCCATTGAGGATGCGGATCTTCATGTGCTCGTAGGGCGCGACGTCGTCGACGAACTGTACGCCGACCTTTTCCAGCGCTGGGCGACCGGCTGGAAAATTGTCTTCCAGCACCCATTGCTTGAAGATTTCGCAGAAGACCGGCCAGGCATCGTCGATGCCGAACTGCTCGGCCAGTAGCGTCTTTTCGCGATCCGACGTTGCGGGCGTAATGCGATCGACCATGCTATTGGGGAAAGCGACCGACGTTTTGACCCACTCGGCCAGCGCCGGATCGATCAGTGCGGCAAGTCCGGCCACGGCGTTTTCGGTGACATGGCCATTGCCCGGAATATTGTCGCAGGACATGACCGTAAACGGCTCGACACCGGCATCGCGGCGCCGAAGGAGGCCGGCAAGGATCAGCCCGAAGGCAGTCTTGGGCGCGTCGAAATGGGCGGCATCGTACTGGATATCCGCATGGTTCGGATCGAACCGTTGCGAGGCGGGGTCGATATAATAGCCGCCCTCGGTGATGGTCAGAGACACGATGCGGATCGCCGGATCGGCGAGCTTGGCGATGACCGCTTCGCTGTCGCTGGGCTGAAGATAATCCACCATGACGCCGGTGACGCGAGCGCTACTGGCATCCGCTTCCTGCTCCACCACCGTGGTCAGCCAGTCCTGCGCCATCAGCTTTTGCCGCATGGCCTCGTCGGCCTCGCGCACCCCTGCGCCGACAATCGCCCAGTCATGGCCCTCGCCGGCGTTGAACAGGGCGTCGAGATAGACCGCCTGATGCGCACGGTGAAAATTGCCGACGCCGAAATGAACGATGCCCGGGGATAGGGTGTCGCGGTCGTATGAGGGTGTGGCGGCGCTGGTGATTGAGGAGAGGCTGGAGAGGGAAAGTTTGGTCATAGAACTAAATCGCTTTTCCCGCCGCATCGAAGCGGTAGATGCGGGTCTGGTCGGGGGTCAGGTAAATGGTGTCGCCGTGCTTGAAGGTCTGGTCGCCATCGGCGCGCACGGTCATGAGGCCGAAATCGGTCTGGACATGGAGGAACGTGTCCGAGCCCAGTTGTTCGGCGACGTTGACCGTCCCCTTCCACGGACCTTCCGTGGTCGAAATGCGGAAATGCTCGGGTCGTACGCCGATAGAATGGACCCCGTGCTTGGCGGCTTCCGCGCCATCAACGAAATTCATCTTCGGCGAGCCGATGAAGCCGGCAACAAAGCGATTGGCAGGGTTTTTATAGAGCTCGAGGGGTGAGCCGAACTGCTCGACATTGCCGGCATTGAGCACAACGATCCGGTCGGCCATGGTCATGGCTTCGACCTGGTCGTGGGTCACGTAGATCATGGTGGTCTTGAGCTGCTGGTGCAGTTCGGTGATCTCGAGCCGCATGTTGACGCGCAGCGCTGCGTCAAGGTTGGACAGCGGCTCGTCGAAGAGGAATGCCTTGGGTTCGCGCACGATGGCGCGGCCGATGGCGACGCGCTGGCGCTGGCCGCCGGAAAGGGCACGCGGACGGCGATCGAGGTAGGAGCCGAGGTTGAGCGTGCGAGCCGCATATTCGACTTTGCGGTCGATCTCGGCTTGCTGCATCTTCGCCATCTTGAGCGGGAAGGCGATGTTGTCGCGCACGCTCATATGCGGATAAAGCGCATAGGACTGGAACACCATGGCCAGCCCCCGCTTGGCCGGCGGCGCATCGGTAACGTCCTGGCCATCGAGCCTGATATGGCCAGAAGTCGTATCCTCGAGCCCTGCGATCAGCCGCAGCAACGTAGACTTGCCGCAGCCGGAAGGGCCGACAAAGACCACGAATTCGCCATCGCGGATATCGAGCGAGATATCGGGGATGATCTCGACTTCGCCGAAGGACTTGTTGACGTGTTCGAGGGTGATGGAACCCATTTGCGGAAGTCCTTTATTTCACTGCGCCAAACGTCAGACCACGCACCAGCTGTTTCTGGCTGAACCAGCCGAGCAGCAGGATCGGGGCGATGGCGAGAAGCGAGGCGGCGGAAAGCTTGGCGAGAAAGAGGCCCTGCGGCGAGGAAAAGCTCGAAATGAACGCGGTCAAGGTGCCCGCGCGCCCTGAGGTCAGCGTGATGGTCCAGAACGCCTCGTTCCAGGCGAGGATCACATTGAGCAGCAGCGTCGAGGCAATACCGGGCACGGCCATGGGCACAAGCACGTGGCGGATTTCGTTCCAGAGCTCGGCGCCATCCATGCGGGCCGCTTCAAGGATATCGACCGGGATCTCCTTGAAGTAGGTGTAGAGCATCCAGATGATGATCGGCAGGTTGATCAGCGTCATGATCAGCGTGAGGCCGTGGACCGTGTCGAGCAGCCTGAGGTCGCGAAAGATCAGGTAGATCGGGATCAGCACGCCCACTGCCGGCATCATCTTGGTGGAGAGCATCCACATCAGGATGTCCTTGGTGCGCTTCGAGGGTGCAAAGGCCATGGACCAGGCGGCCGGAATGGCGATCAGCAAGCCCAGGAGCGTCGAGCCGACCGACACGATGATCGAATTGGTAGCGTGCTTGACATAGTCCGATCGATCCTGGACGGCCCCGAAATTGTCTAGCGTCCATGTCTGCGGCAGGAAGGTGGGCGGCGAGGCAATGGCCTCGGCCTCGGTCTTGAAGGCTGTGACCAGGGTCCAGAGGATGGGCGAGAACAAGAGAAGCGCGATTGCCCAGGCAAGGATGGTAAAGCCGATGCGGGTTTGAACGGGAACGCGGCGGGCCATGCTAAAAGTTCTCCGCCAGTTGGGTGGGCAGGAAAGATACCCCCTCCCTAGCGCCGCTACGGCTCTTTGAGCCTAGCTTTGCTACCCTCCCCTCAAGGGGGAGGGTGAAGGTGGAGCGTCGGGCCGGCACGGTGCCCACCGCCCCCCTTGAGGGGGAGGCAAGCATAGCTTGGCGCGCAGCGCCTAGCGGCGCTCGGAGGGGGGAGTGCTTATGCATCAAGATTCTTCCCCACAGCGCGCATCAGGAAGATGGCGACCACGTTGGCGATGATGACGGCGACGACGCCACCCGCCGATCCGGCGCCGATGTCATTGCTCAGGATACCGGTGCGGAAGACGAGGAAAGCGATATTGGTCGAGGCATAGCCGGGTCCGCCGCCGGTGGTGACGCGGATTTCGGCGAAGATCCCGAGCAGGAAAATCGTCTGGATCAGGATCACGATGGTGATCGCCCGAGCCATATGCGGCAGGATGATATAGCGGAAGCGGTTGACCGCGTTGGCGCCATCCATTTCAGCGGCCTCGCGCTGTTCTTCGGACAGTGACTGCAAGGCCGTGAGCAGGATCAGCGTCGCAAACGGCAGCCACTGCCAGGCAACGATGACGATCACCGAAAACAGCGGATACTGATTGAACCAGTCGACCGGCTGCAGGCCGAAAAATTTCCACAAATGCCCGAGCATGCCGTAGCCGGGATGCATGAAGCCGTTCTTCCAGATCAGCGCCGCAACCGGCGGCATGACGAAGAAGGGGGAGATGACGATGATGCGCAGGATCCCCTGGCCCCAGATCGGCTGGTCGAGCAAGAGCGCCAGGAACGTGCCGCCGACAATGGTGATCAGCAGCACGCCGCCGACCAGGATCAGGGTATTGACCAGCGCCTGGGTAAAGCTGGGGTCGCCGATCACATAGGTGTAGTTGGCCCAGCCGGCAAAGCCGGTCATCATCGGGTTGATGAGGTTGTAGTTCTGGAAGCTGAACCACAGCGTCATCACCAGCGGGACGATCATCCAGATAAAGAGCACGACGACGGCCGGTGCCATCATGGTGCGCGCCAAGGCGCGGGTCTGCTTGGTGGCCAATTGTTCCTCGCGACGAAGGACGCTTCAGTAGGCCTCATCCTGAGCTTGTCGAAGGACGAGGTCGTGGCACGATCGGCTGTGCCCGACCTCGTGGTTCGACAGGCTCACCATGAGGTCTCTTGGAATTTAGTGTCGTAAGATCCCACCCGGCCGATCGTGAGGGCGATCGGCCGGGTGGCAGTCGGGAGGGACTTACTTGATATAGCCGGCGCGGGTCATGTCGCGGGTCGTGGCTTCCTGGGCCTGCGCCAAGGCATCGTCGGCGCTCATCTGGCCGGCAAGGGCGGCCGAGAACAGCTGGCCGACATTGGTGCCGATGCCCGCAAACTCCGGAATGGCGACGAACTGCACGCCGGTATAGGGCACCGGATCGACGGTCGGGGCGGTCGGATCAGCGGAGTCGATCGACGCCAGGGTCATGGCCGCGAAGGGTGCTGCAGCCTGGTATTCGGGGTTTTCGTAGAGCGAAGTGCGGGTGCCCGGGGGAACGTTGGCCCAGCCTTCGGCTTCGGCAACGGTTGCAAGATAGTCCTTGCTGGTTGCCCAGCCGATGAACTGCTCGGCGGCTTCCGCATTCTGCGACGAGGCCGGGATGGCCAGCGACCAGGCCCAGAGCCAATTGCCGCGCTTGCCGAGGCCGGTATCGGGCGCCTGGGCAAAGCCGACCTTGTCGGCAACGGTCGAGTCATTGGGGTTTGTGACGAAGGAGGCAGCGACGGTGGCGTCGATCCACATGCCGCACTTGCCCTGCTGGAACAGCGTCAGGTTTTCGTTGAAGCCGTTGGAGGAAGCACCGGCCGGGCCGGCATCGGCCATCAGCGACAGGTAGGTGTCGAGCGTTTCCTTCCACTGCGGCGTGTTGAACTGCGGCTGCCAGTTTTCGTCGAACCAGCGGGCGCCGAAGGAGTTCGACATGGCGGTCAGGAAGGCCATGTTCTCGCCCCAGCCGGCCTTGCCGCGAAGGCAGATGCCGTTGATGTCGTTGGCGCGATCGGTCATCGCGCGGGCCGCTTCGCCGATGAATTCCCAGGTCGGGGCGTCCGGCATGGTGAGGCCGGCCTTTTCCATCAGGTCGGTGCGATACATGATGAAGCTGGATTCGCCATAGAACGGGGCGGCGTAAAGCTTGCCGTCGAGCGAGAGGCCGCCGCGGATGGCGGGAAGAATGTCGTCGACGTCGTAGTTGGCGTCGGCGGAAAGGGTATCGAGCGGCTTTAGCCAGCCCTGCTTGGCCCAGATCGGCGCTTCATAGGTGCCGATGGTCATGATGTCATACTGGCCGCCATTGGTGGCGATGTCGGTGGTGACGTTCTGGCGCAGCGTGTTTTCTTCGAGCACGACCCAGTTGAGTTCGATGCCGGTTTCTTCGGTGAACTGGTCCGACAGACCCTGCATGCGGATCATGTCGCCATTGTTCACGGTCGCGATGGTGAGGGTCTGGGCCGAGGCCGTGCCGGTCAGGGCAAGCAGAAGCGCACCCGCGAAAAGGGTTTTTGCAGTCATGAAGTCCTCCCAGGAGAGCTGATTTTTTGCTCCCGTCGTGGGCAAATGTTCATCAGCTGCGACAAGCTGTCAAGGAGGGTTGAGAGCAAATCTGCGCAAAAGTCGATTGTGTGAGCAATTGCCCGGCGGTCACGTTAGCAACGCTGCTGCCGTGCGCTCGTCGGTGATCAGGCCATTTGCAAGGCTCCGCAGCAGGGCGGCGCGGATAGCCGCGGCCTTGTTGGCGCCCATGGCAAGGGCGATCACCAGCCCGTTTTCGCGCGAGGGGATGGGTGCGGATGCCACGCGATTATTGGTATGGCCTTCCACCAAACGCCCCTCGGCATCGAAGACCCAGCCGCAGATTTCGCCAACGGCGCCGGCCTTTTGCAATTCCTGATGCTCGGCCTCGGTGATGAAGCCATCGACCAGCAATGGCGCGTTTGCGCCCAGGTGGCCGATGCCGACAAAGGTAATGTGTGCTTGCGCGGCAAGGTGCAGCGTTGCCGTGATCATGGGCTGGCCATGCAGCATCTCGCGCTCGCGCGCGGAGGAGGCGATGACCGGCAAAGGCATGGGAAAGGAGCGCGCCTTGACCGTGTCGGCGACGTTGAAGATGACGTTATAAAAAGCAGCGGAGCCATCCGGCGCGATATTGCCCGTGAGCGACACGACCTTATGATGCGGGCACTCCATCGGCTGCAATTGCTCGATCGCCGCCTTGAGCGTGCGCCCCGTGCCGATCGCCATGACGATAGGGTCGGGGCGCTTGAGCCATCGCTCGATTTCGGCTGCGCCGGCTTCGGCCACCCCGATCGTGCTCGAGGTCGAGCCGGGATCGGACGGGACCACTTCGCAATGGCTGATCCCGAAGCGCGTCTTGATCTGCTCGGCAAGGTCGAGGCAGCGTCCGATCGGGTGATCGAGCCGCACCTTGATCAGGCCCTCGGAAACGGAAAGCGACACCAGCCGCTGCGCGGACTGGCGCGATATGCCCATTTTGGCGGCAATCTCGTCCTGGGTATTGCCCCCGACATAGTAAAGCCAGCCGGCGCGGGCTGCGTCGTCGAGCCGGTTGGCGCTTGTGTCCTGTCGCTGTGCCATCAAAATCCGCTGCCTGCCCTCGCAGCAATAGGTATTGCCAATCGCGGGCAGGCTGCAAGCGGTCTGATCAGCCGCGGTTGAGGAAGTAAAACACCGAACCGGCCACGACGATGAAAATGACGATGAAAAGGATCGTCCTTAACCGTGCCGTTTGCGGCGTCGTGCCGAGCACGGCGCGATCGACTGTTTGCGCCGCCCGAGACTGGGCGGGGTTGTCCCCGGTAAGGTCCTGATCCTGCGGTTCGACCATGGCGTCTAGCGCTTGGCTTGCTCGCCCGCTTCGCGCAGGGCGGCATATTGAAGGGTCACGGCTTCGATGTTCTGGTCGAGCCAGTCGGCCATCGCCAGTTCCTCATCGAGGTTCATTTCAAGCAGTTCGACGGCGCGCGTGTTGTTGCTTTGGGTCGCAAGCGCGATCAGCGACTTGTAGGCCGCGATCTCGAAGTTCTCGAAGGCGAAGTTGGCAAAGCTGTTCTTGACGATTTCGTCGGGCGCAACGGTATGGCCGAGGCTCGCCATGGTACCGGCGACGGAAAGACCAAAATCCTTGAGCGCGGATTTGCTTTCACCCAGGTCGTCCAAGACCTGCTCGAGCCGCTGGATCTGTCCCTCGGTTTCGGCGATGTGGCGCTCCAGCATCTGCCGCACCTCAGGATAGTTTTCGATGCGGCTCAGCTGCGGCTTCATGATCGAAAGCGCCTGATTTTCCATGGCGTGCGCGTTGCGAAGGCCGTCGACGAAGATGTCCTGCGTGGTCGTCATGCTGTTCTCCTTGAGGGCGGGAGGTCCGCCATTGTCCGGGGAACGGCTAGGCAGCGTGGCGGTTGCAGCATCCAGTGTAAGAAATATAAAACTTTAGATAAAACACATTCATTAATATTAACACGTGTCGGTAAGGTTAATTATCGGTTTACTCGATTATAGATAGGTTAATACTTTCTTTATTTCGGCGTATTGCTATCTGTATCGCGACGTTGGCGAGGCCGGCGGGCGGGCGTTGCCCCAGCAGTTGTTGAGTAATTGGGAGAAGTAACTTGCGTACATTTTTGATCGCTGCGTCGATGCTCGCAGTAACCATTTCGTCGGCACAGGCCGGCAACGTCGCTCTGCAGACGCAGGCCGGTTGGGCCAACAACATCGTCGTTGGCCAGGACTCTAGCGCTGGTGCCGCCAGTTATTCGGACACCGTGCAGTCCGGTGAGTTCAACAATGCCGGCGTTGGTCAAATCGCTGTCGGTCTCGGTAATAACAAGGACCGCTATGACAACTTCGCCGTGACCAAGCAGACCGGCAACTGGCACCGTTCGCAGGTCAACCAGAACTCGTTCTTCGGCACCAACGAAGCCGGAACCAACCAGAACGGCTATTCCAATGGCTCACAGTTCAACCAGACTTCGATCCTGGGCACGAGCGTTGGCGTAGTTCGCCAGTCTGGCGACCGCAATGAAGCTCTGACCAACCAGACCGCTCTGACCGGCATCAACGACTCGCTGGCGTCTCAGTCGGGCAACGCCAATGTTGCGGTGACCGGACAGACCGCTATCGGTGGTATCAACGTTTCGACCACGACGCAGGTCCACAACGGCAACCAGTCCGTCACCAACCAGCTCAGCCTTGGTGGCGACAACCGCTCGTCGACCAGCCAGGACGGCACCAACAACGTCTCGAACGTGAGCCAATACTCGCACTAAGCGCGTCACGAATACCACAAGGCCCGGCAGACAGGTGTCTGTCGGGCCTTTCTTGTTTACTGTGAAGCCTAGAACTGGCCGGTAAATGACACTGTCGGCGTGATGCTCCACATCGGGGCGAAGGTCAGGCCGTTGGTTTGTGCGGCATTATTATAAGCCAGCGTGCCGTTGCCGTTGCCGGTGCCGGCATAGGTGCTGGTTGTAGCGGCAGCGCGGCGAGACATCGTGGCGACGCGGGAAAGGTAGTCCACACTGGCGCCAAGGGTCAGCTGCGTGCGCGGTGACAGAGCCATGGTCACCGATGGCGAAATGCGCGCCGACCAGGCAAGGCCATCGGCGCTGAAATCGACGCCATTGGCATTGTTGACGGTGGTCAGGGGAACCGGTGTTACGCCACCAGCAACCGAATAGCTTTCGTTGCCACGCATGGTTTCGCGCACGTAATAGGCGCCGCCTTCAAGCCCAAGCGAGAAGATGAGGTTGTCGGCGATCGGCGCGGACATGCTGCCGCCCACCACGCCGCCGAAATAGCTGGCGAACAGCGCCTCGGTGCGCTCCATCGAATAGGTCGGGAACACGGTAGCGCTGGGGGCAATTTCGGGAATGTCGACGCTGATCCGCGTATTGCTGGACTGGCCGATGAACTTGTAGCTCGGCCCAGCATAGGCCTGCACCGCCATGGCATTGACGCTGGTGGAAAAAGCGACCGTCGCGTCAAGGCCGGTGAAAACGAAACCGCGGCTGACATCCGTGGTGATGCTGAGCCCGGTGAGATCGCCAGCGCCCAGGAAAATGCCGCCATCGGTAGCAGCGACTGCGCCGTAAGCGGCGGCGCTATTGACCGTGCCTTGGCCGGTAGCGACAGCGTTCAAGGCGAAGCTGTTGGCGCCGCCAGCCGTGGTAACGGTACCAATGTTGTCCGCTCCGCCGATGTTTGTGTCGGTAACGGTGACGTCTTCGCGGCCACCCTGAGGGTTAGTGTGGTCGATGTCAGATGTCGCGGTGGAAGTGCCGGGGATAACGTTGGTGCTGAGGTTGATGCTGGCATTGGCCGGCGTCGTATAGCCGCTGATGTTGACAGTGCCTGGGCCGCTAAAACTGTCCACGACGCGATTGTTCGAACTGCCAAAGGTCAAGAACCCGGACAGCCCGACCCCGACATCGAAGTTGCCGGCGCGGCCAACACTCATGCCACCACTGACGCCATAATTGAGACCTGCGCCAAAACCGCTGGTTTTGGGTGAGAAAGTCCCCGTGCCTGTTGATTGAACGCCGGTAGCCAGATCAGGCGCCGCGAAAAAGCTTGGGCCGAAGGTGACGCCCAGCGCTCTGCTCTGCCCGTCCTGAGCCATCGCAGTATTCGTCAAGGCGACGGCTGATAGCAACGCAACACCAAAGCTCAGTTTCATCGCCAGACCAGGTTAAGATTTATGGTTAACGGACGATGCACCAGTATAGTTAATCGTGATTTAACAACGAGCCAAGTTGCGCCCGCGCCTCGAAAAATGTCGAGCGGGATAGAGAGCGCGCAACCGCCCGGCGAGATCATCGTTGCCCGTTAGGAGCTTGGAGATGGGCGATGGCGGATCAGCAACGAACCAGTGACAGCGCGCGCGGCCGGCAGGCCGATGGACCTCAGCAGATTCCGCCAGCGGGCTGGAAAGATGTGCTGCTGCGCACCTATCGCGAAATCAACGATGATCGGGTCACGCTGATTGCAGCAGCAGTGACCTATTACCTGCTGCTCTCGCTGTTCCCCACCATCACGGCCTTCGTCTCGATCTATGGCCTCTTTGCCGATCCGGCGACCGTTGCCGAACACATCAACCTGCTCTCAGCGGTTGTGCCCGAAGGCGGCATGGCGATTGTTAACGAACAGCTGACCAAGCTGACCAGTACGGGCGGCAGCACGCTGGGCATCGCGCTCTTGATCTCCGTCGCGATAGCGCTTTGGAGCGCCAGCTCCGGCGTCAAGACCATGTTCGAGGCGATGAATGTTGCCTATGACGAGCGCGAAAGCCGCAACTTCTTCAAGCTCAACGCCACGGCCTTATTGTTCACCTTCGGCGGCATTGTCGGCGCCATGCTGATGATCGCCGCAGCGGTAGTGGTCCCGGCCATTCTCGGCTTCATCGGCCTCGGTGAAGGCTTTGAGTGGCTCCTCCGCATCGGCTCCTATGTGCTGCTCGCCGTCGTGCTGATGCTGGGTCTCGCTGCCCTTTATCGCTTCGGTCCGAGCCGGCAGAAGGCCAAGTGGCGCTGGGTGTCTCCGGGTGCTGCGCTGGCCACGGTCATCATTCTGGTCGTTTCGCTGCTCTTCTCCTGGTACGCCGCCAATTTCGGCAATTACGACGCGACCTATGGATCGCTGGGCGGCCTGATTGCACTCCTCACCTGGATTTGGATCAGCGTCACCGCCATCATCATCGGCGCTGAACTCAATTCCGAAGCTGAAAAGCAGACTCGTCGCGACTCCACCGCTGGCGCAGACTCGCCCCTTGGGCAGCGCGACGCCACCGCAGCCGACACCGTCGGAGAAGAGGCTGGAGAAAACCATGGCGACGACGACCTTGCCGGCAAGAGCGCCGAATGGGTCGCCGGCTTCAATGCAGCCAAGTCCAGGTTCAAACCGGAGCGCCGCCATTCGCTCGGAGCCATGGCCGCAGCGCTGCCTCTGTCCATAGCTTTGGGCGCCGTTCGCCGCCGCGATCGCAAGTGATCGGAGCCAGCATGCGCAATCAGTGGCCGCGCCGGCTCTGGATCATCCGCCACGGCGAAAGCATGGGCAATGTCGCGCGCCAGGCCGCCATGGATGCCGGCCTTGCCGAGATCAACATCGATCACCGCGATATCGATGTTCCCTTGAGCCCGCTCGGCGAAGAGCAGGCGACCGCCCTCGGCAAATGGTTTGCTCGTCACAAGCAAGATGGCGTTCCGCAGGTCGTGCTGGCCTCGCCTTATGAAAGGGCGCATCAAACAGCGGAGCTGATCAGCCAGCATGGCGGCTTTGCCGATGCCGAGTTCTACCTCGACGAGCGCCTGCGCGAAAAAGAATTCGGCGTGCTCGACCGGCTGACCGCCCTCGGCATCCAGGAACGCTATCCCGACCAGGTCCGCTTCCGCACCGAACTGGGCAAGTTCTACCATCGCCCGCCAGCCGGCGAGAGTTGGTGCGACGTGGTCTTGCGCCTGCGCAGCCTCCTCGACACCGTCGGCCTCCACCATGCCGGCGAAGACGTGATGATCGTCGCCCATCAGGTGGTCGTCCTCTGCCTCCGCTACGTCATCGAGCGCATGAGCGAGGAACAGATCCTCGCCATCGACCGGGAAGGCGATGTCGCCAATTGCTCGATTACCGAGTACCGGCTCCAGGAGGGTGGCAGACGCGGCGGCGATCTGGTGCTCGAGCGCTACAATTTCGTCGCGCCGCTTGAAGAGCAGGGCGCCGAGGTAACTGCTGAACCCACCCTTGTGGGAACAAAGCTCTGATGGACCAGATCACGGCGGAGTTCTTGCGCGCCAATCCTCTGCCGCTGCCTCAAGGCGAGGTCGACAAGGATGCGCGAGGCCGCGTGGTCGTGGTGGGCGGCCATCGGGAAGTTCCGGGTGCCGTCTTGCTGGCCGGCGAGTCCGCGCTACGGTCCGGTGCCGGCAAGGTGCAGATCGGGACGGTCGCCAGTGCTGCCATGGGACTGGCATTGGCCATCCCCGAGGCGCGCGTGACGGGCCTGTCCGAGACCGAGAGTGGCGATATCGGCGCCGAAAACAGCGCGCGCATCCGCACGATGATCCAGGAAGAGGACGCCGTGCTGCTCGGTCCCGGCATGCTGGATGCCGACAACGCAAGGTCCCTGTTCTCCAAACTTCTCGAAACCCTCGATAACCAGAGCCTGGTTTTCGATGCCGCGGCGTTGACCGGCCTTCGAGATCAAACCGGCCTGCTGCGCAAGTTCGCCGGCCGCTCGATCATGACGCCTCATGCCGGCGAAATGGCAAGCTTCCTCGATATCGACCGCGACACCGTCATGGCCGACCCCCTGGGCGCCGCGCATCGCGCCGCCGAGGCTACCGGCATGGTCGTGGTGATGAAGGGCAGCGTCACCCATATCGTCGATCCATCGGGCCATATTGCACTCTGCCAGGAGGGCAATGTCGGACTTGCCACTTCCGGCTCCGGCGACACCCTGGCCGGCATCATCATCGGCCTTCTGGCGCGCGGTGCATCCCCGCTCCTTGCGGCCCAATGGGGCGTCTTCCTCCACGCCGCAGCCGGAGACCAGCTCATGCAGAAGCGTGGATTGTTGGGCTATCTGGCTCGCGAAATCCCTACGGAAATACCCGCACTGATGCAGGACCTCGGCGCCTAGAAATCGTCCGGCAGAGGCGACCGCTTGATCTCGAGCGGCGTGCGGAAGCGAATATCGGATTGCGGGAATGGGATTTCGATATTGGCTTGCTTGAAGGCGTCCCAGAGCGCCATCAACACCTGGCCGCGCACATTGGTAAGGCCATTGCGCGGATCGGTGATCCAGAAGCGCAGCTTGAAATCCAGCGACGAGGCGCTGAACCCGGTGAGCCAGCACACCGGCTCCTTGTAGCTGCTGACCCGCTCCACCGTTTGTGCCGCGACAATGGCAATGGCGGTAACCTGGTGCGGATCGCTGTCATAAGCGACGCCGAACTCCACATCGACGCGCACATTTTCGTCCGAATAGGACCAGTTGATCACCTCCTTGGTGATGAAGTCCTCGTTCGGGATGAGGTATTTGCGGCCATCGCGTGTCATCACCGAAACAAAGCGCGCACGCAGATCGACGATCCAGCCAAAGGTGTCTCCCACCGCGATCGTATCGCCTGGCTTCACCGAGCGGTCGAGCAGGATGATGATGCCGGAAATGAAATTGGAGACGACCTTCTGAAGACCGAAGCCGATGCCAACGCCGATGGCGCCGGACACCACGGTCAGGGCGGTGAGGTCGACGCCACTGGCCGAAAGGGCGAAGGCTCCTGCGCCGATCACAAGGCCGATACGCACCAGCTTGGAAAACAGCACCTTGGCGGAAGGGGAGACATCGTCGGAGCGCTTGAGGCGGTTCTCGATAATGTGGCTGATGAAGATGGCGCACCAGATCACCCCAGCCGTGACGAGACCGGCCCGCAGCAGCAGAAGTGCCGAAATGCGGAATTCGCCGATGCTGATGGCGAGGTAATCGAGCGCCTGGAACACCGGGCCGGTGAGATCAAGAACCAGCAACGCCACATAGATCCAGCCGATCAGCGCGACGAGCCGTGCAAGGGTGCGGTTGCGGATGATGCGCGTGGCGACCGAAAGAAAGAGCCAGGCTGCGCTCAGCAGCAGGACGATGGCGAGCGTCGCCTCGGGCAGGTCGGCCGCCAGGAGCACGAGCCTGAGGACAAGCAGGCTTACGACAAAGACCAGGAGACGCGATCGGCGGATCAGCGTCACGGCGAGACGCAGAAGGTCCGGATTGCCTTTGATGCGGCGGGCCTGTTCTTCAAGGCGCCGCTCCAGCCAGCGGCCCAGCGGCTGCGCCCAGAGCCAGGCAGCGCCCACTAGCGCGAGTTGCAGCAAGGTCCATTCGTTCCAGTGCAGCGCAACGAGTTCGCGCGTCATGCGCTCAAGCCCGCCCCCCAACTGCGTCCAGTTCTCCGGCATGGTTTCTCCAGAAGCAAAACGGCGCTGTTCACCCGCAGGGAGAACAACGCCGTCGTGCCTAAAGAGTGCCGTTGCAGACGCCGGCCATCAGCCGACGCGAACGCGCACCATCTGGTAGGAGTAGGGGGGCAGGGTGACCGAGACCTTGCCGTCGGCGATCGTTGCGCCTTCACCCTTGCGCGGCGCGACCTGCTCCTGGTCCTTGGCGGTGTTGACCGCCTTGAGGTCCGGATGGGTCATGACCTGATGGTCGATCACCGTGCCGCCGGCAAAACCCTGGAGCTCGAGTTCGGTCTCGATGCTGTCCGTGGTGTGGCGGTTGACGAGGAAGAAGCTCAGCGTGCCATCGTCGTTGCGCACGCCGGAGACGTCAACGAAGGGCAAAACCTTCGCATGCGGCGTCTCGTAGCCGGGCGAACTGACCTGCAACTGCAGCGCCGTGCCGCGGCCGAAGACCGAAGCGAAATAGTAAGGGAAGTAGATGGTCTGCGCCCAGGCCGGGCCGCCCTTTTCGGTCATGATCGGGGCAATCACGTTCACGAGCTGGGCGATGCAGGCGATCTTCACCACATCCGAGCGGCGGATAAAGGTGTTGAGGATCAGGCCGACCATCAACACGTCTTCAAAATTGTAGATGTCTTCAAGCAGACCCGGCGCATGCGGCCAGCCGCCATTGCCATCGAGGATCTCGCGATCCTTCTTGTTGGAATGGTACCAGACATTCCATTCGTCAAAGCAGATATAAACGTCGCGCTTGGATTTGCGCTTGGCCTTGACCTGCTTGATGGTGGCGGCAACGGTCTCGATATAGGTGTCGAGCTTTTCGGCCAGACCCAGGAAGTTGGGCGTGTTGTCGTCGCGATTGGCGAAGTACATGTGGAGCGAAATGTAATCCACATGGTCATAGGTGTGCTCGAGCACGATGCGTTCCCAATCGGGATAGCTCGGCATGTCGGCATTGGAAGAGCCGCAGGCGATCAGTTCGAGTGATTTGTCGAACATGCGCATGGCGCGCGCGGTGTTGGCGGCCAGTTTGCCATATTCATCGGCGGTCTTGTGACCAACCTGCCAAGGACCGTCCATCTCGTTGCCGAGACACCAGAGCTTTACGTTCCACGGCTCCTTGCGCCCGTTCTTGATGCGCAGGTCGCTCCAATAGGAGCCGCCGGGATGGTTGACATATTCGAGGAAATTGCGGGCCTCGTCGACGCCGCGTGAACCAAGGTTCACGGCCAGCATCATCTCGGTCCCGACAGTGGCACACCAATCGGCGAATTCGTGAATGCCGACCTGGTTGCTTTCAGATGTATGCCAGGCAAGGTCGAGACGAACCGGGCGATCTTCGCGGGGGCCGATGCCGTCTTCCCAGTTATAGGCGGAAACGAAATTGCCGCCGGGATAGCGCACCACGGGCACGTTGAGCTTTTTGACCAGCTCGATCACGTCGCCGCGCATGCCGTCCTTGTCCGCAGTCGGATGGTCGGGCTCGTAGATGCCTTCGTAGACGGCGCGGCCCAAATGCTCGAGGAACGCCCCATAGACACGATCGTCGATCTTGGCGATCGTATAATCCTTGTTCGCGATAACCGTCGCTTTCACGGGGTCCCCTCCACTGGTTCCGATTTTCGGATTTATATCACGAAAGCGGTTCTATCCATGTGGCGGGTGATCTGCAATCCCATTAGTAACACTTTTGCTCAGGCGGTTTGCAAGCGCAGGATGATGTCCTGGTCGTAATTGCCGAAACCGCGGCCGAAGATGTTGATGCCGCCCGGATGCTTGGCATCTTGCTTGACCGCAATGCGGAGGCGGATCGAGTGGTGATGGGCAAGGTCGAGGTCAACCAGCGACACCGGCGAGATCTTCATGCCATCGACATAGGTGCCGTCCTGCGTCACCCGCCAGCTCTTGAGCTTGCCATATTGGCTGCCCTTGAGCTTCCACCAGTCCGGCGTGTAGACGCCGCGCTTGTCGCCGAAATCGCCCGTCGACATCCAGGTCCCGATCTCGGTGCCATTGACCGAAAGCGTGATGTCGCTGGGCCAGTCGGCCGACGTGCCGGGTACTTCCGAGCTGAGCTCTAGCGAAAACTCCATCACCTCGACTGTGCTGTCTGCAAGCTTGGCATTGTTGGGAAATTGGTATTCCACAAAGCCGCGAGTGAACCAGATCAGCCCCGCATTCATGCGGCCTGGATCAAGAAAAGTGTCGGGCACATCGAGCAAGCCGATAATGCCGTCGGCCGAGCAAAGGCCGCACGGCGCCGACACTTCGCAACTGGTGTAAAGCCCGAGCGGCATGGCCACTTCGATGCTGTTATTGCCAAGCGGCTTCATGTCCTCCTTGAACATCACCAGCACCTCGTCAAAGGTCGAGTGACAAATCTTCTGGTTGCCCTTGCGCGCCTTTTGCATCTCGGTGCGGATCAGGCCGGCATTTTCGAGGATTTGCAGATTGGTCGAAACCGTCGATTGCGGCAGGTCGAGCTTGGCCGCGATGTCATTGCCGTTGAGCGGCCCCTGCACATGCAAAAGCTTCAGCATGCGGATGCGAATAGGCGAAGCCAGACCCCTGAGCACCTCCATGCCGTCCTCGGGATCGATGACCAGAAAATTGCGGCTCATGGGTGTTCCAGATGTCGTGAACGTTTTGTGTATCACAGATCATGATCCAATCGCCGGATGCAAGCGGCTTTTCTGACCCCTTTGACAAGGAACAAACGCTGGATCAGTTTGCCACTCAAATTCGGCAGGCGAAGATCCGGTGCGAGGAAAAAGGGCACAAGACAGCGTCGTCTAACCGAAGGCGCCTTTCAAAACTTACGCCGCTCACGAGGATAACTTGACCACCACCGCTTCTCCGCTCGCCCCCAATCCGCAGTTTCGTCGCGACTCCTGGATCGACCTTTGCGGCACCTGGGGCTTTGCCCATGACGACGACAATCAGGGCATCAAGCAAGCCTGGTGGAACAAGCGCGACGCCTTTAACCGCGAGATCGTGGTCCCCTTTCCCCCTGAAAGCGAGCTTTCGGGCCTCCGCGAAACCGGCTTCCACCCGGTCATCTGGTACCACCGCACCTTCACCACGCCGCAGGTTTCCCCCGGCGAAAAATTGATGCTCAATTTCGGCGCCGTCGACTATGCGGCCACGGTTTGGGTCAACGGCCACTGCGTCGGCACCCATGAAGGCGGCCACGTGCCCTTCGCCCTAGACATCACACATGCCCTTGGCGAAGGCGAGCAGACGATCGTCCTTCGCGCTGAAGATCCGCCCGAGGACGTCCGCATTCCGCGCGGCAAGCAGGACTGGCTCGAGGCGCCCCATTCGATCTGGTATTATCGCACCAGCGGCATCTGGCAGCCGGTATGGCTGAGCGTCGTGCCCGATCTGCATCTGACCGACATTCATTTCATCCCCGATGTCGCCAATTACCGCGTGCGTGGCGATTTCCGCCTCAACACCATGCCCACCGAGCCTGTCGCGCTCACCGTCAAGCTCTCCGCCCAGGGCAAGCTCTTGGCCCAGCAGACCATGATGGTGGCCGATAGCGAGCTGCGCTTCGAAATCGCCCTGCCACAGCTCGAAAACGGTGTGCATCGCGACGTTCTCCTGTGGACGCCGGAGCGCCCCAACCTCATCGATGTCGAGATCGTCCTCGAAGGTCCGCAGCCCGACCGCGTCCACTCCTATCTCGGCATGCGCAGCGTCGGCGCCGGGGGCCAGCGCTTCCTCCTCAACGGCCTGCCCTATTACCTGCGCATGGTGCTGGGCCAGAACTATTGGCCCGAGTCCCACCTCGCCGCACCGAGCCCCGAAGCCCTCAAGCGCGAAGTCGAGCTCATCAAGGAAATGGGCTTCAACGGCGTCCGCATCCACCAAAAGATCGAAGACCCCCGCTTCCTCTACTGGTGCGACGTCCTGGGCCTCATCGTCTGGGAAGAAATGCCCAGCGCTTATAGCTTCTCCAACTCGGCCATCGAGCGCCTTTCCAAGGAATGGATGGCCGCCATCCGCCGCGACAAGAGCCATCCCTGCATCGTCGCCTGGGTGCCGCTCAACGAAAGCTGGGGCGTCTCGCAGATCGCCGATCGCCCTGACCAGCAGCACTATGCCAGCGCCCTTTATCACCTCACCAAAGCGCTCGACCCGAGCCGCCCCGCAATCTCCAATGATGGCTGGGAGCTGGTCGAAAGCGACATCTGGTCGATCCACGACTATGCCCCCGACGGGGCCGGCCTCAAGAGCCGCTTCCACGAACCGGCCGACATCGAAGCCATGCTGCGCGGCATGGGCCCGGCCCGCCGCCGCATCGTCCTCAACGACCTGCCGATCGGCGACAAGCCGGTGATGCTCACCGAATTCGGCGGCCTCAGCTACCTCCCCAAGCAGGGCGAGAAGTGGCACGGCTATTCGACGGTCGACAACGCCGAGGACTTCGAACACCGTCTGCGCGACATCTTCACCGCCATCGCGGCCATGCCGCACATCGCCGGCTATTGCTACACCCAGGTCACCGATACCGAGCAGGAAACGAACGGCTTGCTAACCGCCGCGCGTGAGCCCAAGCTGCCCTTGGAAACCCTGAGGGACATCACGACGCTCGCCGCAGCGTCGGTGCCGCACGAGCAGATCGACAGCGCCCGCAAGAAGGCGCGCGCCGCCGCCCAGGATGCTGAACCCATCCTCTGAGGGCCGCGCTGTTTGATGCGGAAAAGCTGATGTTTATCCAAAAGGGCGATTTATTTGCCACCTAGGGATTGACTGTCGGCGATTTCCATCTGAAAAATATTACAAATGATCGCGCATCCGGGATGTCCCGGACAGCGCGGCGAAGGCGAATATCGCCTGCTGGGAGTGGTGCCTGATGTCCGATATCGTCCTCAAAGAGGTCAGCAAGTCCTATGGCGCAGTCAGCGTTCTGGACAAGGTCTCGATGCATATCTCTTCGGGCGAGTTCATTGTCTTCCTTGGCCCCTCTGGCTGCGGCAAGTCCACGCTCCTGCGCATGATTGCCGGCCTCGAGGAAGTCACCGGCGGCGAAATTCACCTCGGCGGCCAGCGCGTCGACCAGCTCCCGCCCAATGAGCGCGGCGTCGCCATGGTGTTCCAGAACTACGCGCTTTATCCGCACATGACCGTGCGCAACAACATGTCCTTCGGCCTTCAGAATGTCGGCACGCCCAAGGAAGAAATCACCCGTCGCGTGGAAGACGCCGCGCGCATGCTCGAAATCACCCAGCTGCTCGATCGCAAGCCCGCCCAGCTTTCCGGCGGCCAGCGGCAGCGCGTCGCCATCGGCCGCGCCATCGTCCGCGATCCCAAGGCCTTCCTCCTTGACGAGCCGCTGTCCAATCTCGATGCCGGCCTCCGCGTCCGCACCCGCCTCGAACTGGCGCAACTGCACAATCGTATCAAGGCGACGATGATCTTCGTCACCCATGACCAGACAGAGGCCATGACGCTCGCCTCGCGTATCGTCGTCATGAACAACAAGCGCATCGAACAGATCGGTACGCCGATGGAAGTCTATTCCCGTCCGGCGACGCGCTTCGTTGCAAGCTTCGTCGGCTCGCCCGCCATGAACTTCCTGCCGGTCTCGGCGGTGGGCGAGGGCGGCGCTGGAGCGACATTCGCCTTCTCTGGCCAGTCGCCGGTGCAGACCGCCGTTCCTCTTTCCGGCTTGCCGCGCGATAATCTCACCCTGGGCATACGTGCCGAGGCCACCCATGTCGATCCCAATGGCGCCATCGAAGGCGTGGTCGACGTGGTCGAGCGCCTTGGCGAACGCACTCTCGTTTACACAAAGCTGTCCGACGGCTCGACGCTGGTCGCCGAGGACAAGGGCATAAGCGCGGTTCAGGCCGGCGACACGATCCGCATTGCCCTCGATGGCAATGCCGCCATGGTCTTTGATGCGACCGGCAAGGCATATCACGCGGCCCGCTAGGCCTGCGGATGGAGTCCAACGAGGCTCCGAAAAAGAATTCAGAGCCGCCACGAGCGGTTTTCTGAAACTAGGCGCGCAACGCTTCGCCAGTGAGCGCAATGCCCGAGGAATGGCGGTGGGGTTCATACCCCAAAGGGAGGTTTTACGTGCAGAAGTTTATCAAGATTGCCCTGCTGTCCACCGTGGCAGCCCTGTCGATTGGCGCCGCACAGGCCCAGGAAAACGTCGTCTGGTGGGACTTCCTCAGCGGCGGTGACGGCGTGCGCATGAAGGCGCTGATCGAGCAGTTTAACACCGAACATGAAGGCGAAATCACCATCCAGCCGACGACGCTGGAATGGGGCACCCCGTTCTACACCAAGGTCCAGACCTCGGCCGCCATCGGCGAAGGCCCCGATGTCATGACCTATCACCTCTCGCGCGTGCCGCTTGGGGTCGAGTCCGGCGCCCTGGCTGAAATCAGCACCGAAGATCTCGCAGGCGTTGGTCTCTCCGCCGATACCTTTGCTGCCGCCAACTGGGAAGCCGGTCAGAGCGATGGCAAGCAGTATGCCGTGCCTTTCGATATCCACTCCATCATTCTCTACTACAACAAGGACAAGCTGGCTGAGGCCGGTCTCCTTGGCGAAGATGGCAAGCCGACCGGCCTCGACGGCGCCGAAAACTTCATGGCTGCGCTTGAAAAGCTGAAGGCCGTTTCGGACACCCCGCTGTCGCTCCAGACCTCGGGCGACGGTACGCCATGGCGCGTTTTCTATTCGCTGCTCGGCCAGCAGGACGGCGTGTTCCTGGGCGAAGACGGCACCTTCTTCCCCGACGAAACAATCCCGAAGGCCGTCAAGGCCGTCGAAACCATGGCCTCGTGGGTTGAAGGCGGCTACGCACCTGCGCTAACCGAATACGAAAACTCGGTTGCCCTCTTCACCTCCGGTGAATCGGCTCTCCACATGAACGGCGTCTGGGAAGTCCCGACCATGACCGACCTTGCCGCCAAGGGTGAGCTCGGCTTCGAATGGGGGGCCATTGCCATCCCGACTTTCTTCGATCACCCGGCAACCTGGGCTGACTCGCATGGCTTTGCCATTCCGAACAATGTCGGCAAGGAAATGACCCCGGAAAAGAAGGCCGCCGTTCTCGAAGTCATCTCCTGGTTCAACGAAAACTCGCTTGCCTGGGCCGATGCCGGCCACATCCCGGCCTATTCGCCCACTCGCGAAAGCGAAGAGTTCAAGACCAAGGAACCGAACGCCACCTACTCGATCCTGGCAGACACTGCCGTGTTCGATCCCAAGTCGCCGCTCGCTGGCGTTGCCTCGCCCGTCTATGACGCCGTTGCCAACTACATCTCTCCGGCCATGAACGGCGAAATGACCGCCCAGGAAGCGATCGACGAAATGAAGGCCGACCTTCAGGACCAGGCCGACTAACCCCTCCTCCCTGCACTTGTCCGGCGGCCAAAAGCTGCCGGACATCTTCTTGAGGCCCGGAGCACCATGATCAGGAACTACCGTCGCGAAGTCGCGGTCGCCTATCTGCTTATTCTTCCCTTCGTCTTGACCTATGGCATCCTGTTCCTGTGGCCGACCATCCAGATGGTCTATCTCAGCTTCACCGATGCGCCCCTGATCGGGCCCGGAAGCTGGATCGGTCTCGAAAACTACTACGAAATGTTCGATGACCGCCGCTTCTGGACCGCGGTTCGCAACACGGCCTACTTCGTCGCGCTGACGGTTATCCCCAATACCTTGATCGGGCTTGCGATCGCCATGATGGTGTCGCGCCTCAAGGGCTGGCAGCAAAGCCTCATCCTGGCGATGTTCTTTCTGCCCTATATCCTGCCAGTGTCAGTCGTCTATCGCCTCTGGAACTGGATGTTCAACATCCAGTTCGGCATCCTGCAATATCCAATTTCAGCCATTGCCGGGGAAAACATCAACGTCTTCCGCACCCAGTGGCTGTTCACGCCGGCCGTTGCCCTTGTCACCATCTGGTGGACCTGCGGCTTCAATATTCTCTTGTTCCTCGCCGGCCTGCGCTCGATCTCGCCCGATATCTACGAGGCGGCATCGCTCGACAATGCCAATCGCTGGACCATTTTCCGCCGCATCACCTGGCCCCTGATCTGGCCGGTGACGGCGCTGGTTCTGACCATTCAGCTGATCCTGCAGCTCAAAATCTTCGACCAAGTCTACCTCTTCGTCCAGGGTGGACGGCCCGACCCCTCGATGGTCATGGTGCAATATATCTATAGCCTTGCCTTCCAGAAGAACCAGGGCGGCTATGGCGCAACCGTTGCCGTGGCACTGTTCGTGATCGTCATCGTCTTCTCCGTCCTGCAGTTCCAGCTGCTCCGCGCCCGAGGTGAAAAATGAGCGTTGCCGAAAGCCGCAGCACGGCACTCGCCGCCGACACGAGCCCGCGCGATCGCACAAGGAGGGGCCTCGACATCGGCGGGGTGATCCTGACGCTGGTCACGGTCGTCTTCGCCGTGCTCTGGGCGTTTCCGCTCTATTGGGGCATCATCACCTCGCTCAAGCCCGAGACTCAGGTCATCGCTAAGACGGTGGATTTCCTGCCGCGCACCTGGACCTTCGAGGCTTATTGGTCGGTGTTCGTCAACACCATGATCGGGCGCTGGTATCTCAACTCGCTGGTGACCTCGGTCGGCGTGACGGTCCTGACGCTTATCATCAGCGCCACCACGGCCTATGCCCTCTCGCAGCTGCGGTTCCCCGGCCGCACCGTGATCTGGTACATGATCCTGGCCAGCTTCATGGTCCCGGTCGCCGCGCTCATCGTCAACCACTTCATTCTGATGGCCCAGTTCGGGCTCATCAACAACTGGCTGGGCGTCATCTTCCCGCAGCTGATCCACCCCGTGGTGATCATCGTCTACAAGAACTTCTTTGACTCGGTGCCTAAGGAATTCCGCGAGGCCGCCAAGATGGACTCGGCCAGCGAGTGGCGCATATTTTCGCGCATATACCTGCCGATGAACTGGGGCATCACCACAGCGCTCGCCATCGTCACCTTTATCGGTGCCTGGAACAACTTCCTCTGGCCGTTCCTTGCGGTTTCGCGCCCGGAAATGATGAACGTTGCCGTCGGCATCACCCAGGTCAACGACGCCTTCGGCGTGGCCTATGCGCGCGAACTGGCCGGTGCCATCCTCGCTGCCCTCCTGGTCGCGGTCCTCTACCTCATCTTCCAGCGCCGCGTGACCCAGGCGATCATGCTCTCGGCAGGCGTGAAGGGGTAGGAACCCGGCAATGGCGAGCTCCACAGCCTCCATTGCCAGATCCTGATCTCCTGGCCGACAGGCTGAATGATGCAACAGGGCCGGTCGCCGTGATCGGCCCGAACGCCGCTGGCAAATCTACCCTGTTCAAGCGCATTGCCGGGCTCCTGAAAGGCCCGGGCGAGGTGACGCTTTCGGGTTCCACCAAAGGCAGGAAGGCCATCAGCTATATGCCGCAGGACACTTCGGCCAATGCGGTGCTGACCGTCTACGAGTCCATCCTCCTGGCGCGAAAGCAAGGCAGCCGCTGGTCTGTCGAGGATGCCGACCTGCGCTTCATCGACCACGTCATGGATGCGCTCAACATCAATTCCATCGCCTTTCGCGATCTTGGCGCGCTTAGCGGCGGTCAGCGGCAGCTCGTGTCTGTGGCCCAGACCCTGGTCCGCGAGCCGGACGTTATGCTGATGGACGAGCCGACCAGCGCCCTTGATCTTCATCGCCAGGTCGAGGTGCTGAGCTTCATGCAGGCGCAGGCGCGGCAGAAGGGCATGATTGTTCTGATCGCCATCCACGACCTCAACCAGGCGCTGCGCTTTGCCGATCAGGTGCTGCTGATCGCCGATGGCCGCATGCGCGCCTGCGGCCCGGCGCTCGACGTCATCAATCCCCGCATGCTGCGCGATGTTTATGGCGTGGATGCCAGGGTCGAGAAATGCTCCCGCCACTTCGACCATGTCATCGTTGATGGCGTGGCCGCTTAAAGGCCTTCGGGAGCATAGGTCTGGCCATTGGCCTCATGGTCCGTTACCCTTGGCCGCTTAGCTGGCTGAAGAGGACCATTGTATCGGATGAAGATTGTTGAGCTGATCCCGGCCGAGCGCATCTTTGTGGGCGTCAATGTCGCAAACCGGCGTGAGCTCCTGGGCTTTTTCGCGCAACGTGCCGGCGAGCTGGGCCTGGTTGATCGGCAGCAATGCCAGCAGGGTCTTGCCGAGCGCGAGGAACTGGGCTCGACCGGTCTGGGTCATGGCATCGCCATCCCCCACGCACGGGTCGCCGGGATTGGCCATGCCGTCGGCATGTGCGCTGTTCTTGCAAGGCCGATCGATTTCGAAGCGGTGGACCAGGAGCCTGTAGACGTGGCCTTCATGCTGCTCCTGCCCGAGCAATCGGGCGGCGAGCCGATGAAGGCACTTTCGCGCGTCGCCAAGATCGCGCGGCAGGAGCAGGTGATCAACGCGTTGCGCCGCGCCCATTCGACGGAAGAAACTTTTGGCATCCTCCAGAGCGCCGACGAAGAGCTCTAGCGTCTACTGATCGATCGGCTTTTCGATCGCGGCCGGCACTTCGCTCGAACCCTCCACCCGATCCCGATGCAGCGCGGCGCGGGCCAGCAGCATCAGGGTCACGGGCGTTGTGACGCTGACGAAGATGAAGATCAAAACTTCATGCGCGACAAAGCGGCCTTCACCCACGCTCGAAAGAATGGCCGAAGCGGCAAGCACCCCTAGGGCCCCAAAACTGGTGCCCAGCGTGGGCGCATGGATGCGCTGGTAAAAGGAGGGCATCCGCGCCAGTCCGACCGCTCCGGCAAAGGTCAAAATTGCGCCGGTCAGCACGCAAGCGGCGACGAGGATCGCAACCCAAAGAGGGATGTCGTCAAAGCTCATTCGATCACCTCGCCGCGCATCAGGAACTTGGCGAGGGCCACCGTGCCGACAAAGCCGAGGAGACCGATCAGCAGCGCCACCTCGAAATAGATGACGGTTCCGACGCGCATGCCGAAGGTGACGAGAAGCAGCATGGCGACCACATACATGGAATCGAGGCTGAGCACCCGGTCCTGCGCTCTTGGCCCGACGATCAGCCGGTAAATCGTTACCAGCATCGCCGCCGCGAGCACGACCTGAGCGAGTGTGATGCTCCAGAAGAGGATGGCTGCGCTCATTGGAAGATCTCCACCAGGAGGGTTTCATAGCGGCGCTTGATGGTGTCGATCCATTCGGCTTCGTCGATGAGATCGAGCACGTGGATGAGGACGGTGCTTTCGACCGGGCTGTATTCAAGCCAGGCGCTGCCGGGTGTCGCCGTGATGATGCAGGAGAGCACCGCCAGTCCTGCCGGGTCTCTGAGTTCGAGCGGCATCTTGATAAAGCCGGCAGTGGTCTTGCGCCTTTCCCCAGCCAGCACGATGCGAAGCACGGCGATGTTGGAGCGGAAGACGTCGACCGTCACCTCCACCAGGAGCTTGAGGATGAGGTCCGGGCGTCGGATCCTGGGCTTGTGCGGCTGCAATCTGGCCATGGCATGTGAGGCCGCAAAGGCGACAACAAAGCCTAGGAGCACGTGGCCCAGGGCGATCGACTGCTGCAGCAGCAGCCACATCAGTGTCAGCGCGATGGTAAGCAGCGGATAGGGAAGAAGGCGGCTCATCGTGTGCCTCCCCTCACAAGGCCGGTGATCGCCTCGCTACCCATGACTTCAAGCACGTAATATTCGGGCACGGTCACCAGCGCCGCGGTGCTTTCAAGGTATCCAAGCACCGATGCCGGCACCGCGCTTAGTCCGATGCAGAGCGCCAGCAGCACGATGATCGGCAGCACTTCGCTTAAGCGAGCCTTGGCGGCTCCGGGCTCGAGCGTCGCCCAGAAGATATTGATGCCGCTGCGCGCCATCGCGATCAGCACGCAAAGGCCGGAGACGATCAAAGTCCCGGTGAGCCACCAGGCTCTGGCTGTCGGAACCGTCTCGGCGTTGAGCGCTGTGCTGAGGATGGCAAATTTTGCGAGAAACCCCGATAGCGGCGGCAGGCCTGCCAACAAGAGGCAGCAGAGCCCGAAGCTCACCCCCAGGAATGCGGTGCTTGCTGGAATGACGAGGCCTGCCTCTTCGGCCTCGGGCTCCCCATCATCGTCATCACGCTCGCCGAAGGCTTCCATGGTCACGGCAAGAACGTCCGCACCGACAATACGCGAACGCTCGATGATCTCGATGAGGAGAAAAAGGGCGCCGATCGCAAAGGTAGATATGACGAGGTAGAACAAGGCGCCGCTCATCACGCCCGCCCCGCCGAAGCCAATCGAGGCGAGAAGTGTGCCGGACGAAACAAGCACCAGAAAGCTCGCAAGCCGCATGCTGCTTTGTGCGGCAAGGACCCCAATAGTGCCAAAGGCCAGGGTCGCAATACCGCCAACAAACAGCACATTGTGGCTAAAGCCGATGACGCCCTCTGCCTCGGCCGCAAACAGCAGGTAGGAAAGCCGCAACAGCGCGTAGACGCCTACTTTGGTCATGATGGCAAACATTGCGGCAACCGGCGCAGCGGCAACCGAATAGGCGCCCGGAAGCCAGAAGCTGATCGGCCACATGCCGGCTTTGATGAGGAATGTCAGGCCCAAGAGTCCCAGCCCCGCATCGAGCAGCGGGCGATCGGCCGCGGCAACCTGCGGGATGCGAACGATGAGGTCCGCCATATTGAGCGTGCCGGTGACGCCATAGATCAGTGCCGCACTGATCAGAAACAGGAACGAGGCGACGAGGTTGACGGCAATATAGTGCAGCGATGCCTTGACCCGCGCCGTACCGCTGCCATGCAGCAAGAGCCCATAGGATGCGGCGAGCATGACCTCGAAGAAGACGAAAAGATTGAAGAGGTCACCCGTCAGGAAGGCGCCGTTCAGCCCCATCAGCAATATCTGCAGGATTGCCGGGAAGTTGGGACCGGCGCTGTACCAGCGGGCAAGCGAAAAGGTGAGGGTGGCAAGACCCAGGATCGAGGTCACCAGCACCATCAGCACCGATAGCCGGTCTGCCACCAGCACGATTCCGAACGGCATCGGCCAGTCGCCCAGGGCATAGGTCTTGATCAACTCGCCATCAGATGGCCCCAGATGCACCGTCGGGACGGCCAGCAGCAGCGCGATGCAGACCAGCAGGGCGGTCGAGCCGACGCTGATGCCGATCTTGAGATTGCGGAAGCGATCGTCGAGCAGCGTGACCAGCACGGCTGTGGCGAGCGGCAGGAGAATGGGGAAGATGACGAGGTGATCAAAAAAGTTCATGGCGTCAGTCCCGTCCATCCACATGGTCGGTGCCGGTAAAGCCGCGGGCGGCCAGCATGACGACAAGGAACAACGCCGTCATCGCAAAGCCGATGACGATGGCAGTGAGCACCAGGGCCTGCGGCACCGGGTCGGTATAGGAGGCCGGATCCGTATTGCCGTGGTCTATGATAGGCGCGGCATCGATCCGCAGCCGTCCCATGCTGAAGATGAACAGGTTCACCGCATAGGAGATCAGCGAGAGCCCGATGATCACCTGAAAGGTGCGGGGGCGCAGGACGAGGTAGACACCCGAAGCGGTAAGGACGCCGATGGCAAGGGAGAGCACCAGTTCCATCAGCGTCCTCCCTCATTGTCTGACGCGGGAGCCGTCCGTGCTCGCGCCGCGCGCGAAACCCTGGGAGCGCGGACGGATTGGTGCGCCAGCGCGATCAGGATGAGGACGGTCGAGCCGACCACGAGCATGAAGACGCCAAGGTCGAACATCAGTGCTGTCGCGAGCGGCACGCGGCCGATCCACGGGATCTCGGCATATTGAAAATATGTGGTGAGGAACGGATAGCCAAAGACCCACGAGCCAACGCCTGTCAGAAGCGCGATGCCAAGGCCCGAGCCGATCCAGATCACCGGCAGGATGCGCAGCCGATCTTCAACCCAGCGCGTGCCGCCCGCCATGTATTGGAGAATAAAGGCGATCGACATGGTGATGCCGCCAACAAAACCGCCCCCTGGCAGGTCGTGCCCGCGCATGAAGAGGTAGATCGCCACCACGATGATGACCGGAAACAGCCATTGCATGATTTGCGACGGCACCAGGAGGTAAGCCGCGATCGTGTCGCCCGGATTGCGCTCCGGCCGGTCTTCATCGAAGGCGTTCTGGACAAGCTGCTGCTTGGGTTTGCCTACGCTTTCCGACGCCGGACGGAAGCGGCGCAGCAGCGAGAACACGGTCAGCGCCACAACGCCCAGCACGGCGATTTCGCCGAAAGTATCGAAGGCGCGGAAATCCACCAGCATGACATTGACCACGTTGGTTCCACCGCCCTGCTTATAGGCGTTCTCGACAAAGAAGCTGGCAATGCCGTCAATCGCCGGTCGGGTCATGATGAGGTAGGACATCAGCGCGAGACCAATGCCGGCCGAAAGTGCGATCGCCATGTCGCGATATCGCCGCAACCGGTCGCGGAGCACTGTCGCATCGGTAGCCTTGGTGGGCAGCCGCTGTGGCAGCCACCGAAGGCCAAGCAGTATCAACACCGTCGTGGCAATTTCGACGACAAGTTGGGTCAGCGCCAGGTCGGGTGCGGAGAACCAGACAAAGGTCATGCAGGTGACAAGACCCGCGCCGCCCAGAAGGATCATCGCCGCAAAGCGGTGGAATTTGGCCTGGTAGGCTGCGGCCAGTGCACAAGCGCCACCAACCAGCCACATGAAGGCAAATACCGGATCAAATGGTGTAACCGGTAGCGCCAGAGACCCAACGCGGTTCCACAAGGGCAGAGCGCCAACGAGAATGGCCAGCGCTACGATGATCAGCAATTGCGGCTGCAGCCGGCGGGTGCCGAAGAGGGAGTTCAGCGCCCGAGCCCAGCGCCATGTGACCGTAACCAGCACCTTTTCGAAGATGCGCTGCCCGCGGAAGCGGTGCAGCAGCGGTGTGCCGTCGCGTTCGGAATTGAGGTAACGGTAAAAGGCCAGATACAGCACGCCTCCACCGACAAGGGCGACCACGCTCATGATCAGCGGCAGGTTGAAGCCATGCCAGACCGAGAGGCTGTAATAGGGCGTTTCGTCGCCAAGCACCGACACAACAGCCGCGGCAAGGTAAGGCCCCACAGTAATGCCGGGAATGATGCCAACGGCCAGGCAGATCAAGACAAGAAGTTCGATTGGCCGCCGCATCAGGGCAGGGGGCTCATGCGGAACTCGGTCGAGCTTGGTGGGCGGGGGACCGAAAAAGACGCCATGCACGAAGCGGATCGAATAAGCGACGCTGAACATGCCGGCGATCGTCGCGCCGATCGGCAGCGCCAGGTTGACGAACATGTTGGGGTCGAACTCGGCCGTTTCGGTGAAGAACATCTCCTTGGACAGGAAGCCGTTGAGCAGTGGCACGCCAGCCATTGCGGCACTGGCGATCATGGCAAGGGTCGCGGTAAAAGGCATGAATCGGTAGAGCCCGCTCAGGCGGCGGATGTCCCTTGTGCCGGTCTCGTGGTCGATGATGCCCGCGGCCATGAACAGCGAGGCCTTGAAGGTCGCGTGATTGGCGATGTGAAAGATCGCAGCGACCAGCGCCAGCGGCGAGCCCATGCCGATAAGGGTGGTGATAAGCCCCAGATGGCTGATGGTGGAATAAGCCAGAAGACCCTTGAGGTCGCGCTGGAACAGGGCCGCATAGGCCCCGATCATCATCGTGATGAGGCCTGCGAAGGTCACGATCCAGAACCAGCCATCCGTGCCCGACATCACCGGCCAGAAACGCACCAGCAGAAACACGCCGGCCTTCACCATGGTCGCCGAATGAAGATAGGCCGAGACCGGGGTCGGCGCCGCCATGGCGTGGGGCAGCCAGAACTGGAATGGGAACTGCGCGCTCTTGGTCATGGCGCCGAGCAGCATCAGGATCAGCGCAACATTATAGAGCCCATGATTGCGGATCAGATCGCCGGACGCGAGGATAACGTCGAGATCATAGCTCCCAACAATGTGGCCGATGATCAGCAGCCCGACGAACAGGGCAAGCCCGCCAGTCGCGGTCACGATCAGCGCCATGCGCGCGCCGTCGCGAGCGTCGCTACGGTGATACCAATAACCGATCAGGAGAAACGAGATGACGCTGGTCAGCTCCCAGAAAATGGCGAGCTGGATAATGTTGCCAGCCGTCACGAGGCCCAGCATGGCGCCCATGAACGCCAGCAGAAACGCGAAAAACCGGGGCACCGGGTCCTTCGGCGACATGTAGTAGCGCGTATAGAGCACCACGAGAAAACCGATTCCGGTAATAAGGACGCAAAACAGCCAGGCAAAGCCATCCATGCGGAAGATCAGGTTCAGGCCAAGCGAAGGCAGCCACTCGATCTCGTAGCGCACGACGCCACCATCGGTGATCTGCGGATAAAAGGCGATGGTGAGCGCCAGAAGGCCAAGCGTCAGAGCGCCGGAGAGCCAGGCCTCGGCATTGCGGGCATTTGCGGAAAGGGAAGCAGCAAGAAGCGCAGTAAGGAAGGGAGAGGCGACGATGACAACAAGCACTAGGGAGGGTGGCATCAACGCGTCAAGGATCCTTCATTCGTCGCCAGGGATGTCGCCGGTTTCGTAAGCTCCGTCTATTAGTGGACAACGGGTGGCGCCAGATCAACCTATCTTAAGGACGCAGGTCCGAATTTCTGCTGCAGCGCCCTTTAGCCGAAGCGGCTCACGTCGCGGATCGGCGCGGCTGCAAGTGCCGCAAGGTTGGTGGAGCCGGTGCAAAAGCAAGCCACGCGAAGCTGGGTCATCGTGACCGAAAGCGCCTCGATGACATCTTCGGGAGAGCGGATGGCAGCATCGAGAATGCCGCTGGCCTGTCCGACGACATTGGCACCCAGCCTGATCGCCTTGGCCACATCCACACCATTTCGTATGCCGCCCGAGCCGATGATCTGAACATCGGGGCAGGCGGCGCGAACCTCTACGATCGCCTGCGCGGTCGGGATGCCCCAATCGGCGAAAGCGCGCGCAACCGCCGCTTGCGCCGGCACGCGGGCGCGCTCGGCTTCCACCGCAGCCCAGCTCGTGCCTCCGGCACCTGCAACATCGATCACCGAAACGCCGGCATCCGCCAGCCGGCGCGCGACCCTGCCCGAAATTCCGGCACCCACTTCCTTGACCACAAGCGGAACACCCAGCTCGCATGCAAGCTGTTCGATCTTGCCGAGCAGCCCACGCCAGTTCCGATCGCCCTCCGGCTGAACCGCTTCCTGCAACGGATTAAGGTGGATGATCAGCGCATCGGCACCGATCATCTCCACCGCACGACGCGCTTGATCCACGCCAAAGCCGAGGTTGAGCTGTGCTGCCCCAATATTTCCCAGAAGCGGAATGTCGGGCGCCAGCTGCCGCAGCTCGGCCCCGAGCCCCGCCTGTGCCCCGCTTTCGATGGCGATCCGTTGCGACCCCACCGCCAGCGCAATACCCAGGGACTGGCACGCAATGGCAAGGTTGCGGTTGATGTCGGCAGCGCGCTCCGGGCCACCCGTCATCGAACTCACCAGGAGCGGCGCATTGATCCGTTTTCCAATAAAGTCCGTACCAAGCTCGATATCGGCCATATCAAGCTCAGGGAGCGCAACATGTTCGAAGGCGATACTTTCGAAGCCGGTATGCGCTCCGGACCGGCCGAGACCGCCAAGGACAATATCGAGATGTTCGTTCTTACGATCCTGCAGCACGCGCCCTACCAGCCTCTCTCGCGTGATCAGCAATCGTCTGCACGCTGACATTGGAAGACCAAATTATTGCACATTTACGTGGTGGACGCGCTTTCGGTTCACCGACTATGTTTCCCTCCACACGGGATTTGCCGATGACGTCCTCGAATGCCTCACTCGATCTGAATTCATCCCGCTCCGGGGACATCGCAGATGCGATCTCCGTGCGCAGCGCGGTTGAGCATCGGCTCGAGCAACTCGTCACCGATCTGCCGGGCGTTCCGCCCAATCTGCAACAGGCTGTGCGCCATGCGCTCCTGGGTGAAAGCAAGCGGGTGCGCCCAGTCCTGCTCTATCTGATCGCCGAGCCCAAACCTTGGGAGCAAGGCGCCGTTTTGGATGCTGGTTGCGCGGTCGAAATGGTGCATACGGCCTCGCTGATCCTCGACGACCTGCCCTGCATGGATGATGCGCAACTCCGGCGGCAGCGTCCAACCACCCACATCGCCTTTGGGCAGTCGACTGCAATCCTGGCTGCGATTGCGCTGCTCACCAAGGCATTCGGTATTATTGCGGGGCTCGACGGCATTGCCGAAGCCAAGCGGCTCCGGTTGTCAGCGTTGTTGTCTGACGCAGTAGGCTGGGAAGGGCTGGTTGCCGGGCAGGAAATCGACGTTAACGGCCGCGACAGTCTCATCGGGGTCACCGAGGTCGAGGAATTGAATTGGCTCAAGACCGGCGTCTTGTTTGTCGCTGCTGCCGAGATGGGGGCGATCTTGAGCGGCATGGACGATGATCGGGTTGAGGCGGTCAAACGCTTTGCGCGCCATTTCGGGGTCGCCTTCCAGACAGCCGACGACATTTTGGACATCAGTGCCTCGCAGGGTGAACTGGGCAAGGACGTGCAAAAGGACGGCAGCAAGGCAACCCTGGTCTCGCTGTTCGGCGCGAGCAAAGCCCAGCTCAGCTGCCAGGAACACTTGGCGCGTGCCGATCAGGCGCTGGTAGAGAGCGGGGTTAATGCCGATCCTCTCCGCGAGCTCATGCAGCGTCTGTTCAAAATGCCCAAGGCAAGCCTTCCATGACTGAAGCGCTACCCGCGCTGCAAGTACGAGAACTGCGCACGCGTTACGGTAGCCGCGAGGTCCTGCAGGGCCTCGACCTTCATGTCGCCAAGGGTGAAATCTTTGGTCTCCTGGGACCCAATGGTGCCGGCAAGACTACCCTGATCCGCACCATTGCCGGGCGCATCCGGCCCATAGGCGGCTCGGTTGCCATCATGGGGCAGCCAGTCAGCCGCCAATCGCTGGGCCGTGTTGGCCTTGTGCCGCAGGAAATCGCCTTATACCCGCACCTTACGGCCCAGGAAAACCTCGAAGTTTTCGGCCGCCTCTCAGGGTTGAGCCGAGCCGAGACCGACGATGCCGTTCGTTGGGCCAGCCGGGCTTCCAACATCCAGGCCCGCCTTGGTGAACGGGTCGAGTATCTCTCGGGTGGCTGGAAGCGCCGGGTCAATATCGCGGCGGCGATCCTGCATCGGCCCGATCTTTTGATCTTGGACGAGCCGACGGTGGGGGTCGATGTCGATGCCCGGAACGGGCTGCACGAGGTCATCAAGGAGCTCAGCCATGTGGGCATGGGCGTGCTGCTCGCAACCCACGATCTGGACCAGGCCGAGCTCCTTTGTTCGCGCGTCGGCTTTCTGCGCAATGGCGTCATTGCCCCCCATGGCAGCCCGCGAACCCTGATCTTTGCGGCCTTCGGCAATCAGCGCGAAATCATCGTCGAACTGCGCGCCAGCCCTACGGCGCCCCAAGGGGAAGCTTTGCGCCGCGCTGGATTTTCGCCGTCGAATGGCAATCTGAACTGGTCGATGCTGGGGCAGGGCAATGAACGGACGGTCCAGGACCTGACCGATGCGCTTGAGCGGTCTGGTCTCCTGACGCGCGAGATCAGGCTGCGCGAACCCGGTCTCGACAGCCTCTTTCTTCGCCTTTCCAGAGATGATTCCGCGGCAAGGCAGGGCGAGGCCGCATGATCGGCGCGATGCTTCGGGTCATGACCCTCAGCCTCATTCGTGATCGCGGCGCACTCGCAATGGCCTTCATGCTGCCGCCGACGATCTTCGTCATCTTCGCGGCCATTTTTTCGGGAGCGACCGGCGACGAAATGCGGCTACAGGTGGCGTTGGCCATCGCCCAGCCCTCGGCCTTGACCGATCGGCTCGAAACCGCGCTTCGGACCGAGCCGTCGCTGCGCATCATGGAGCAGACCTTCACCAGCGAGGCCGAAGCCATCGCCAGTGTCGATAGCGGCGAAGCCGATGTCGGGCTGATCCTTGCCGCAGAACTGGGCGACACAGCCTCAGCTCCGGTGCTGATCCTCGTCGACCCCGCAAAGCTACTGGCCGGCGCGATCCTTTCGGGACAGGTGCAGCGCCTGATCGGCCTCCAATTGCCGGACCTGGCTTTGTCGCGCACGGCGCCAGAGATCGCCTCCATCGTCGGCGGCTTCACGCCCGAACAATCCGCCAGGCTCGACGCAGTCATCGCCGAGCTTGGCGATCCGGAACGCGAAGTTGCCCAGACGCCTAACCTGGTTGAAACCCGAATGACGGGACCGGAACGCGCCTCCGGCGCAACCGTCACCTATTATGCCGGCGCCGTAGCGATCCTCTTTCTTCTTTTCTCCGCCATGCAGAGTTCGGCCACGCTGATCGAGGAGCGCAATTCCGGCGTCGTGGATCGTGTGGCGATCGGTCCTGCCGGCACCGACGTGGTTGTTCTAGGCAAGTTCTTGTTCCTCGCCGTGCAGGGCATAGTGCAGGTCGTTCTGATCTTTGTGGTTGCGGCGCTGGTCTACCGGGTCGACATCCTCCCTCATCTTCCGCTTTGGCTGCTGACCACCATCGCAGCCGCGCTTGCCGCATCCGGGCTCGGCCTCGCCGTTGCTGCGATCTGCACGTCAAAGCAACAGGCGCATACGATCGCGACCTTCATCGTTCTCGTCTGCTCGGCAATCGGCGGTTCCATGGTGCCACGCTTCATGATGCCGCCATGGTTGCAGGATATCGGCTGGTTCACGCCCAATGCGTGGACGATCGAAGCCTATCATGGTGTGCTGTGGCGCGGCGAAGGCCTCGAGCACATTCTGCCCGACCTGGCATGGCTGGTGACGGTCGCATCGGTGGCCCTACTGATCGCGCTGCTGGTGTCCAGGTTGCGTTTGAGGCTCTAAGGAGCTTGAACATGAGTGTTTCGACAAGCGACAAGGCCCGGAGCCACACCGATGGGATGACCGGCCTCTTTCTGGCTGCGCTGATCATTGCCGCGTGGCTCACCGTCCACATCACCGCCATCTTCTTTGTCAACTGGACCGAAAACGGGCTTTGGCTGGCCGCGCCCTTCGTGATCCTGCTGCAGTGCTGGCTAAGCGTCGGCATGTTCATCGTCGCCCATGACTCGATGCACGGAACGCTCGCGCCGCAGGTGCCGGCGCTCAACCGGGCGATCGGCCGCTTCTGCGTCTTCGTCTATGCGGGCTTCTCTTATGAAAAGCTCCACGAGAACCATCACGCCCATCACCGCAATGCCGGTACCCCCGATGACCCGGACTTCGACCCGGACCATTCATCGAGCTTCTGGCCCTGGTACTACAAATTCTTCCGTCATTATTTCGGCTGGCGCGAGTTCGGCATCCTGACGATCGCGGTCGTGATCTACCTCGTCATCCTGCGCGAACGCTTCCCCACCATGCTGGTATTCTGGGCTTTGCCGGCAATCCTGTCTTCGCTGCAGCTCTTTTATTTCGGCACATACCGGCCCCACCGTATCGATGAGCAGCCCTTTGCCGACCAGCACCGCGCGCGCAGCAACGACTTCTCGCCTTTTATGTCTTTGATGACCTGTTTCCACTTCGGCTATCATCATGAGCACCATGATGCGCCGTGGGTGCCGTGGTGGAAACTGCCGGCGCATCGCCGCGCAATTCTTAGTTCAACTGCCGACTGAGTTCTGATGATCGATTCCGTTCTGCACTACCTCATTCCAACGCTGCTGGTCCTCGGCACCGTCGTGTTCATGGAATGGTTCGCCGCCTGGTCGCACGAGCACATCATGCACGGCTGGGGCTGGGGCTGGCACAAGTCGCATCATGAGCCGCATGACGAAGCGCTCGAACAGAACGATCTCTATGCCGTCGTTTTCGCAATCTTTGCCGTGTTCTTGTTCGTGGTCGGCGCCTATGTCTGGCCGATCTGGTGGATCGCCGTCGGCATCTCCATCTATGGAGTGCTCTACTTCTTCTTCCACGACGGCCTCGTGCACCAGCGCTGGCCCTTCAAATACCTGCCGCGAAAGGGCTATCTGAAACGCGTCTACCAGGCCCACCGCCTGCACCACGCCGTTGAAGGGCGCGATGGCTGCGTGTCCTTCGGCTTTGTTTATGCCGAGCCTGTCGATGAATTGGTCAAGAAACTGCACGCCAACAAGCGCGGCTTTGACCAGAACGCGCTCAAAGAAGACGATCGGCGCTCTGCCGCAGAGTAGCTAAGGGCGCTGCCAAAGACCGTTGCGCGGTATGTCGCGCTTGATCACGCGGGTGGCGCCGACATCGCCCAAAGCGAGTCCCAAAAGCCTTATCTTTTCGGCTTTGCTGGTCGAAACGCGCTGCTCCCAGGCCGACGGTCCGCCTGCGCGCAGCTTGCTGCCGATCGCACGATAAACCCGCCTCGCAGCCCCGATGGCCCAGGCCGATCGCGGCGGCAATGACGACATGCCCGTATAGGCCGAGGCGTAGTAGCGCTCGGCAAGATCGAGCAGCTCCAGCGCCGCGGCATGAAGCGCGGGCCACTGCGAACGATCATCGGGGTGGATGTCCAAAATGCCATGCTCGCGCAAAAGTTCGGCCGGCACATAGACGCGCCCGACCCGCGCATCGTCGATCACGTCGCGGGCGATATTGGTAAGCTGGAAGGCCAGCCCGAGATCGCTTGCCCGGTCGAGAACCTTGGGATCGCGCACGCCCATGATCATCGCCATCATCACGCCCACGACGCCGGCGACATGGTAGCAATAAACCAGCGTGTCTTCGACGGTTTCATAATGCCGGTCGGCAACGTCCATCGCAAAACCCGCCAACAGCTCTTGCGGATGCCGGTGGGGGATTTGATGCCGCGTCACTACGCGCCGCAAGGCTTCGAACACCGGGTCGTCGCTCTGCTTTCCCCTAAGAGCCGCCGCCGTTTGCTGTTTCAGAAGTTCCAATCGCTCGCTTTGACCCGAGCGAAAGTCGGCCTCCTGCGCATGCCCCAGTGTCTGCCCGTCGACGACGTCGTCGCAATAGCGGCACCAGGCGTAGAGCATCACCGCATCGTCGCGCGTTTGCTTGTCGAAGAGCCGGGCCGCAGCGGCAAAGCTCTGCGAGCCCTGGGCAATGGAGACTTCGCTGTTGGCGACGACCGCGTCGCTCATGCCTTGGCGTCCTCGATCATCAGACCTGCCGTCGCCTTGGCCGAACCGACGACGCCCGGAATGCCTGCGCCCGGATGCGTGCCGGCGCCGACGATGTAAAGATTAGAGATATCGTCGTCGCGGTTATGCGGCCGGAACCAGGCGCTCTGCGTCAGGATCGGTTCCACCGAAAAGGCTGAGCCCAGATGCGCATTGAGCTCGTCGCGGAAATCGAACGGCGTGAAATGCCGCACAGTGACCAGATCGTCGAGCAGGCCCGGGATGTAGCGATCGTTGAGGTACTTGAGGATGCGATCGCGATATTTCGGGCCCTCGACCTCCCAGTCGATATCCGCCGTCCCAAGATGCGGCACCGGCGAAAGGACGTAATAGGCGCTCGATCCCGGAGGCGCGAGGCTGTCATCGGTAACCGACGGGGCATGAAGGTAAAGCGAGAAGTCGTCCGCAAGACCATCGGTGCTGAAAATCTCGGAAATCAGCTCGCGATACCGCGGTCCGAACAGCACCATGTGATGCTTGAGCTCGGGATGCGTGGTCTTGAGCCCGAAATAGATCACGAATAGCGACATGGAATAGCGCTTGTTCTCAAGCGCCTTGCCATTGGCCTCGCCACGCTTCGTGCCGCGCATCATATGCTTATAGGTGTGGACCACGTCGGCGTTCGAGGCGATCTGATCGAATTCATGACGCGTGCCATCCTTGAGCACCAGCGCCTTGGCCCGATCGCCGTCGACGTCGATGCGGTCGATCTCGGCATTGAGATGGACGACCCCGCCAAGATCCTCGAACAGCTTGACCATGCCGGCGATCAGTGCCCCGGTGCCACCCTTGGCGAACCAGACGCCACCCTTGCGCTCAAGCGCATGGATCAGCCCATAGATCGAAGACGTCTGGAACGGGTTGCCGCCGACCAGGAGCGAATGGAAGCTGAACGCCTGCCGCAGCTGGTCGTCTTTGATGAACTGGCTGACCTTGGAATAAACGCTGCGGTGACTCTCGAGCCGCATCAGCTGCGGCGCGACCTTTATCATCGACCAGAAGTTGAGGAACGGCACGGTGCCGAGCTTCTCGTAGCCCTCGCGATAAAGGTCTTCCGAATAGCTTAAAAAGCGTCGGTAGCCCTCCACATCCTCCGGCGACTTGGTCGCGATCTGCCGATCGATCTCGGCTTGGTCATTGGCATAGTCGAAGCGGTACCCGTCCTCCCAGCAGAGCTGGTAGAAGGGCGTCACCGGCATCAGCGTCACATAGTCGGAAAGCTTGCGCCCGGAGAGTTCCCAGAGCTGTTCAAGGCAATCGGGATCGGTGATGACGGTGGGGCCGGCATCGAAGGTGAAGCCATCATCGGTATAGACATAGGCACGCCCACCGGGCTTGTCGCGCTTTTCGAAAAGCGTAGTCTTGATGCCAGCACTTTGGAGGCGAATGGCGAGCGCAATACCGCCAAATCCGGCACCGATGACAGCGGCCGTCTTCTCTGTGCTGGTCACGAATGTCTTGCTTTCAATAAGGGCGCTTCCCGCAGGACGGCAAGCGCGCGATGAACAGGCACGGGAGGCTTCCCGACCAGGATGCGGGCGATGTCTCCTGCAGTACTACGTCCGGCATAGAACCGCTCGATCAGGGGCTGCGGCAATTTGTAAAACCGCTCCAGCACGAGATGGCGCCTCTCCGGCTGAGCTGCCCGAAACAGCATGCGGTTGAGCAGCCGGTAAAAACTTTGCTGCCGGTGCCGTTTTGCAGCATGTTCGCGGATGGCTTTTGCCAAGGCGGCACTTGCAAGGGGCCAGCGGGAGGCCACCAGATTTGCGACGCGCACCGCCTCGGGAAGGCTATAGCCGGTCGTTGGATGAAAGAGGCCCGCCCGCATGCCGGCCTGCGGCACATCAACCGGTCTTAATTGCCAAAAACTCTCGAAATCATGCGCCAAAGCGATCGGCAAGACACCGTGCTCGGTGCGAACTATGCTGCCGATGACCCAATTCTGGGCCGTCGCATAGCGCTTCACCGCCTCGACCAGCTCTGACTGATCCAGCGCCTCGCCATCCGCATAGCGCGTATCTTCGATCAGCACCCGCGTCGGCGAAAAGGGCAGGGAGTAGACGAAGCGGTAGCCATCCTCCTGGTCCACCGAAGCGTCCATGATCACCGGATCGACCAGCCCATGCGGCGCCTTAAGCTCGACCTCAAGACCAACGAACTTCTGATAGCCCAGAACCAGGGCATCGCTGGGCTGAAACCCGCGACAGTCGATGACACATGATGCTGCGATCTCGGTTTCGTCTACCAGGAACACCCGACCTGCGGCAACGCGTTCAACCCTCGCGTCGGGTCGGATGTCGACATTGGGCAGTTTCGCCATTGCAGCAGCGACCGATGCGCTGGTGAGGGAGGCATAACCAGAGGTCAGGTGCCGTTGAAGGTTCTGGAAGCGAACCGACTGACCCATCCAGCGATGAGCGATCAGCGGCGTTAGCCAGGCAAAATCCTCAGTCTCGACATCATGGTCGTGGAACGACCAGGTGTGTTCACCGAATGGAAGATCACTGCCTTCCAGCATGATAATGCGCGGCCCTGTACCGGCATGTGACAGACGCTGCGCGATCAAGGCGCTGGCAAGGCCTGCCCCCACCAGAATCAGCGTTTGTCCTTCCTGCTGCGGCAATGAAAACTCCAAGTAGACACGGGATAGCTCGTGTGGCACGCCAAGCCGCTACACTCAGAACGAAGCGCCGCCGCGACTGGATCATCTATAACAGCGGTTGACGAAATGGTCGTGCAAATATCTGGTGCAATCGGGTGCCGATCGCCTGGACCCGCGCCTGCCCCCGACGAAAGACAAGCCTTTGCGCATAGCTTTTTTCAGCCCACCCCTGCAGGGTCACCTCGGCCCAGCCGCAGGACTTGCGGCGGCGCTGAACGATCGCGGCCATCAATGCTTCCTTGTTCACCATCCCCTTCTCGACGTCGATCCGGTTTTCAAGTCGCTCCCACTCGATCCATCGCAATGCGAATGGACACCTGCCTCATTCACCCAACGCACCCGCTCCTCGGGCCTTCCCTTCGGGGTTCTGAGCCTTGTGCGCGAGATGGCGGAAATGACCAATTCGCTCTGTCGTCAGGCCCCCGATCTGCTGCGCCAGCATGGAATCGAGGCGGTTGTCAGCGATCAGCTCGAGCCTGCCGGTGCGCTGGTAGCCGACCATTTGGGACTTCCCTATGCGTCGCTGGCAGCAGCTCATCCAATCAACCGAGAGCCGCTGGTGCCCTTGCCCTTTCTCCACTGGCCATATGAGGACTCTCCAAAGGCCATCGAGCGCAATCGCGTCGGAACCTGGGTCGCCGATAAGCTGACGGCGCGCCACGATCGAACTGTTGCCCGATGGTCGGCGGCGTGGAGTCTCCAGCCCCGCCAAAAAGTCGTGGATTGCCTGTCGACGCGTGCGGACATCAGTCAATTGGTCCCTGGCCTCGACTTTCCGCGCCAGCAACTGCCCCCCAGCTTTCACTATGTCGGCCCGCTTCGCCGCGCGAAACACGATTGGCCGGTGACGGAAAACAAGGACACAAGGCCAACCATATTCGCATCGCTTGGCACGCTGCAGAACCATCGCCTGTCGATGTTCCGGCGCATTGCCAAGGCGTGCCGGCAGCTGGGCGTCAAACTCATCGTTTCGCACGCGAACGGGCTGTCGGCCCGGCAAGCGGCAACCATCGACGCGGATGTGGTTCTGCCCTGGGTGAACTACCAGGAAGTGATGTCGCAAGCCGACGCTGTGATCACGCATGGCGGCATCAATACCGTGCTAGACGCACTCGCCGCCGGGCTTCCCATCCTCTGCATGCCTCTGGCCTTCGAACAACCCGGCATCGGTGCGCGACTTGTCCACTCCGGTGCTGGCAAGGTGCTGTCGCATCGCTCTGAGAGCGGTCGCATTGCGGCAGCGCTGGGCGACCTCTTGAACCGGCCCGACTACAAAGCCCGGGCTGGATTGCTCCAGGACGAAATCCGATCATCAGGCGGCGCCCCCGCCGCTGCGCAGCTTCTGGAGCGCGCATTGGGCAGGGCGATAAGCGGGTAAAGGCCCCGCCCATTGCGCACCAATTGCTTCGGAGGCACGTACCTCAAGCTACTTGCAGATTGGTCTTCTATCCCGTAATTCTTGAGGGCTGGCTTGGGAGGGCCATTGGCGCAAGGGCGCCGATCTCGTGGAAAAGCTAGGGCTGCATCAGTGTTGTATGTACCTCGGGTACAATCGGCACCCATGCCCGAAAAGCTGCCCGCACCCTTCCTAACGCGCCAGTTTGGGAGTGAAGAATGAATCTGATCAAATCTCTGGTCGCAACCGCTATGGTGGGCGCTCTGGCGTTCGGCGCACCGGTCGCCACATTCGCTCAGGACAAGGGCAGCATCGGCATCTCCATGCCGGAACAGACCACCCTGCGCTGGAACTCGGACGGCGCTGAACTCAAGTCCGCGCTCGAAGCCAAGGGCTACACCGTCGACCTGCAATATGCCGGCGACGATATCCCCAACCAGCTGTCGCAGATCGAAAACATGATCACCAAGGGCTCCAAGGCTCTGATCATCGCCGCCCTCGACGGCACGACGCTGAGCGCAGCACTCGAAGCTGCCGGTGAAGCCGGCATCAAGGTCGTCGCTTATGACCGCCTGATCCGCGACACCGAAAATGTCGACTACTACACCACCTTCGACAACTTCCAGGTCGGCGTGCTGCAGGCCAACTCGATTCTCAAGGGCCTCGGCTACCCCGAGAACCAGGGTCCGTTCAATATCGAGCTCTTCGGCGGTTCGCCGGACGACAACAACGCCTTCTTCTTCTACGACGGCGCCATGAGCGTTCTCCAGCCGCTGATCGATAGCGGCGTGCTGGTCGTCAAGTCCGGCCAGATGGGCATGGACCAGGTTGGTACCCTCCGTTGGGACGGCGCCACTGCCCAGGCTCGCATGGACAACATCTTGTCCGCCCAGTACTCGGACGGCACCCGTGTCGACGCCGTGCTTGCTCCGAATGACGGCGTTGCGCGCGGCATCCTCTCCTCGCTCAAGGGCATCGGCTACGGTTCGGGCGACCTGCCTTACCCGATCATCTCGGGCCAGGACGCCGAAGTCCCCTCGATCAAGGCGATCATTGCCGGCGAACAGTACTCGACCGTCTACAAGGACACCCGCGAACTGGCCCGCGTCACCGCTGACCTGATCGACGCTGCCCTGTCCGGCAACGAGCCGACGGATCTCGACACCACCACCTACGACAACGGCGTCAAGGTCGTCCCCTCGCTGCTGCTGACCCCCTATGAAGTCGACAAGACCAACTACAAGGAACTGGTTGTCGACTCCGGCTACATCAACGAAGCCGACCTTCAGTAGTCCACTCCCTGCAAGGCCCTGCTTCTGGCGGGGCCTTGCACCCTTGCCTGCACTATTTGCCTTGGGGCGGCGTCATGCCTCCCGGTCAGTTCCCAACCACTTTGCCATCAGTAGTCGTGCCACTCGGTGGAGGGCGTAAGTAGGCGTGGCCAGCAGCGCCGACACCTAATCCTGACCAAATTAGGTTTTGCTTAACTTGTATTAAACTATTCTGAAACGGCCAATAAAGACGTAAGGCCGGTCCGTGAGAGTATGGCCTAGAGCTCAAGGTCGAACTCGCATGCATGGTCGGAAACAGTGTGGACGAAACGAGCACACCTGGTGGAACAAGGCACTCGTGGCTGTTGGCCTTGCTGTGGCTCTTTCGGGCTGCGCCACAACCACTGAACTGCCGCCCAGCGAAGCTCGTCTTATCGTGGCCTCCGACGCAGTGATCATCCCGCCCCCCGGCGGCCCCGCTATCGTCAGCGTCGTCTCGACCACCTTCACCAACGCCGTCCGACAAGACATATTCCTTGCCACCAATGCGCGCACAGCCGGCGAGAACAAGATGTCCGTCATCCTGTTTGCCGGCGAAGGGAGCGACGGCGACGATTCAGGCCTGCGCGACATTCCCTTTACCCAGGTCAACCTGACCGAAGAAGCCCTCGCTGCATGGCCAAATTCGGGCATGGCCGTTTCACCCTACTTCGTGCAGAACGCCTATGGCCCCTTCGGCTATGCCATCGGCAAGCCGCCGACCGGCGACACCTGCATCTACGCCTGGCAGCGCATAGCGCCAACGCTCAAGCCCTCGGGCGCACTTGATCGCGGCACCGTCACCATTCGCCTGCAGTTGTGTCAGCAGGGCGCGACCGAACAGCAACTGGTCGAGGTGATGTACAAGCTTCGCCTAGACGCCAGCCTCTTTCCGCCGGGACGTGCGCCTGCGGCCATCGGCGCTATCGGTGTGCCCATCCGTCCGGTTGGGGCAGGGGGCTTTGCCGAAGTGATCCCCACCGCACCGGCTCCAGCTCCGGCTCGTGCCCCGCGCGCCAACCCGGTTCGTGCCGTGGTCACTCCCGCAGTGGTCACCACGCCTGCCGTGGTCATCCCCACGCCCGCCGCCGGCGCGCCCATCGTGCCACCACCAACGGCAACGTCCTCCTCGGGTGCCGCTTCGCAAGCCGGTCCGACCGTGCCCCGCCCTCCGGCCTCTCCATCCGTCATTGTGCCGGCTCCGCCGGGCGCCTCGAACTAGGAGGCGGCGATCAACAAAGTCCTCACCATTCTGGCTTGGCTCGTCATTTCGGCGGCGATCTTCCTGCTCATCACCATTCCGGTGAGCGTCCAGGTGCATCTGGTCATGGCCGTGACTTTGCTCGTGACCATGGCCGTCATCAAGACCCTGCGCCTTGAGGGCAATTGGCGCCTCCTGCTCTTGACCTTCGGCACCATCATCGTGCTGCGATACGCTTATTGGCGCACCACCAGCACACTGCCGCCGATCGATCAATGGGTCGACTTCACCTTCGGCTTCATCCTTTATCTCGCCGAAATGTACTGCATCGTCATGCTGTTTCTCAGCCTGTTTGTGGTCATCGATCCCGTTCCGCCGCGGCCATCGAAGCGCCTGGGCAAGGACGAGCCCGTGCCCTTCGTCGATGTGTTCATTCCCACATATAACGAGGACTACGATCTTCTGGCCGGCACACTCGCCGCGGCCAAGGCCATGGACTATCTCGAGGATCGCTTCACCGTCTGGCTGCTGGACGATGGCGGCACCGAAGCCAAGCGCAACCATTCCGACCCTGAAACCGCCGCCGTGGCGCAGGAGCGTTTCGACCAGCTCAACCAGCTCTGTGCCGAACTCGATTGCCGCTACCTGACCCGTGCGCTCAACGAGCACGCCAAGGCCGGCAATCTCAACAACGGCCTCGCCCATTCAACTGGCGAATTCGTCGCCGTGTTCGACGCCGACCACGCACCGGCCCGCGACTTCCTCCAGGAAACCGTGCCCTATATGGGCCAGGATCCCAAACTCTTCCTGGTGCAGACGCCGCACTTCTTTCTCAATCCCGATCCGCTGGAGCGCAACCTGCGCACCTTTGAGGTGATGCCCTCGGAAAACGAGATGTTCTATGGCGTCATCCAGCGCGGCCTCGATCGCTGGAACGCCGCCTTTTTCTGCGGCTCGGCTGCCTTGCTGCGGCGTGAGGCACTGCAGGTGACCGGCGGCTTTGCCGGTCGCTCCATCACCGAGGATTGCGAAACCGCCATCGAACTGCATAGCCGCGGCTGGAATTCGATCTATGTCGATAAGCCCCTGGTGGCGGGCCTGCAACCGGCAACCTTTGCCAGCTTCATCGGCCAGCGCACCCGCTGGGCGCAGGGCATGATGCAGATCATGCTGTTCAGCTTCCCGCTGTTCAAGCCCGGTCTCAAGCTCGTGCAGCGGCTGGCCTATATGAGCTCGGTCATGTTCTGGCTCTTTCCATTGCCGCGCATGATCTTTCTCTTTGCTCCCTTCTGCTACCTGTTCTTCGACCTCCAGATTTTCACCGCGTCCGGCGGAGAGTTCGCGGCCTATACGCTCACCTATGTCGTGGTGAACCTGGTCATGCAGAACTCGCTCTTTGGACGCTGGCGCTGGCCCTGGATTTCCGAACTTTACGAATACATCCAGTCGGTGCACCTCTTCGGCGCCCTGGTTTCGGTGGCGCGCAATCCGACCAAGCCCACCTTCAAGGTGACGGCAAAGGACGAAAGTGTCGACGTGTCCCGCCTCTCGGAACTGTCGCGTCCATTCTACCTGATCTTTCTTTTGCTGATCGTTGCGGTCATCATGACCATCTACAAGGTCGGCGCCGAGCCCTACCAGGCCGAGGTCACCATGGTCGTGGGCGGCTGGAACATTTTCAACCTGATCCTGGCCGGTTGCGCTTTGGGTGTCGTTTCCGAACGGCGCGAAATCCGCTCCAGCCGTCGCGTCAATGTGCAACGCCGCTGCGAAGTCCAAGGCGCTGACGGCGCTTGGCAGAAGGGCCTCATCACCAACGTGTCGAGTGGCGGCATCGGCATTCGCGTCGGCTCGGCGATCGGCCTGACCCGCAGCACGCCAGCCAAGGTGCGCTTTGCTCCGCTGTCGGACACCCATGGCCATAATGAGCTATCGGTCTTCATCCAGTCCACCACGGCGGAAGGCAAGGGCAGCGTCCTGGGCTGCCGCTACATGACCGAAAAGGGCCAGGACTATCGGCTTATCGCCGATCTGCTTTACGCCAACTCCGCCAATTGGCAGCAGCGCCAACGCTCGCGCCAGGTCAATATCGGCATCATCCGCGGCACGATCCGCTTCATCGGCGTCGCCATCTACCAGACCGGCCGTGGTCTTGGATATCTGCTGCGTTTTGGCGCGGCAAAGGCGCAGTCCAATGAATAAACGCCTCTGGTTTGCCGCCGCCTTGTTCGCCACCGTGTCGCTGCCCGCCACTGCACAGGCGCCCCGACCATTCGACATGTCGCCGGAAAGCGATCTGGTCGTTCCGGCCCCGGTGGCTCCAGCGCCGAGGCCGCAACCCACCCCTGCGGCCCCACAGCCGGCCCCGGTTCAGACCTTCACCCGCTTCCTCCTCCCCGAACCACAATTGCGCTTGGAAGGGGAAGAAAACAGCCAGGCTGTTATTGTTTACCTGACCGAAGAGCAGGCGGCGGCCGCCGCTCGCCTGGAGTTTTCCTACCTCAACGCCTTGGTGGTGGCGCCGGAAGTATCGGCCCTGGTCGTCCGCATCAACGGCACCGAAATTTCCGGCCAGCCCATCGCCTCCTCGGCGGCACCGTCAGCCGTTTCCATAGCCCTGCCGTCTGGCCTCTTGCGCGCCGGCCCCAACATCGTCGACTTCCGCGCCACTCAGCGGCACCGCACCGACTGCTCCGTGGACTCCACTTACGAGCTCTGGACCCAGTTGCAGGACGGCAATGCACGGCTGGTGTTCGATGCGCCCGCAACAGGGCAGGTGACCCGCCTTGCCGACCTTGCCGCGGTGGGCGTCGATGAAGAGGGCAGCACCACGGTGCGCCTTTTGCAGAGCGCCTCCAGCGATCCCCAATCTGCATCGGCTGGTCTCCAACTGCTGCAGCAGCTGGCGATCGCTCTTCGGGTCGCCGACCTCAAGATCGAAACCACCGACAAGCTGTCCGCCGGATACGAACCCGGCGTTCTTGACGTTGTCATGTTGCCCGCGAGCGCCTTGCCGCCGGAATTTGCTTCGGCGCAGGCGCAAGCGGCAGCCGGACCGCTAGCTGCCCTTTTTCCAACGGCAAGCGGCGCCAATGTGCTGCTTGTTTCGGGCCCCGATTGGCCTTCGGTGCGCCGCGCCGGTGATGCTCTCCTCGCCAGCGCACCCCTGACGCCAACCTCGCCGCGCATCGACCTGCCGACCCCGCACCCGATGATGCTGGGCGGCCAATCGGTCAGCCTCGCTGAGCTTGGAGTCGAAACCATCGAGTTCAACGGCCGCCGCTACAATGGCCAGTTGCAATTCGAGCTGCCCTACGACTTCTACGCCTACCGCTATGGCGAACTGGAACTGGTGCTGGATGCCGCCTATTCGAGCGACGTTCTTCCGGGCAGCGAGATCGACATCTACACCAATGGCCAGATCGCCTCGGCCACGCCTTTGCTGCGCACCGATGGCGGGCTTTTGCGCGATACAATTATTCGCATTCCCATGACCAACCTGCGCCCCGGTCGCAACGAGGTCGCCATTTCGGTTAATCTCCAGACCCAAAGCGATGCGGTGTGCAGTCCCGGCTGGACCGGCCAGGCGCCGGCGCGCTTTGTTCTTGCCAGCACGAGCCAGTTGCGGTTGCCCGATTATGCGCGTGCCGCCAGCATGCCCGATCTTCTGGTGACTGCAGGCTCCGGCTGGCCCTATGTGGGCACAACGACCTCGCCGATCGCCATAGGCAGCGGCACCGATAGCCTTGTCAGCGCCATGTTGATGGTGTCCCGCATCGCCGCAGCCTCCGGGCAGGTGTTGCCGGTGGAGGCTGTCTCGCCAAATGACCTCTTGCCGGACCAGAACGCTTTGGTGGTCATGCCGCTGCCCGAGATGACGCCGCCGATCCTCGCAGCCTCCGGCGTTGCCGCCACGGCTTTGACATCGGCAGCAGCGTCAACCGCCGATCCGCTGCTCGACCAATTCACCACCGAAGCGCCACCGGCCATCTGGTCGGGTCCGGTCAACTGGCTGGCCCAGCGCGTCGGCCTTGACCCTCAGGACCTTCGGGTCATTCCCCAAGCCGACACGCTTTATTCCGCGGCGCCGGAAGCCGTCGTCATGTCACAGGTCCGTCGCCCCGAGGGCGGCATCTGGACCGTGCTCACTGCGGCCGATGGCAAAGCCATGCGCGAAGGCGCCGAGCGCCTCGTGGTCACAAAGAATTGGCGCAGCATAGAAGGCCGCATCAGCGCCATCGCCCCTGCCGACAGCGAGGTGACAGTGCTGCAAGCCAACAATCCGGCAGTTCTCGAAACTCAGCCCTTCTCGCTGTTCAACCTGCGTTTGGTCGCCGCTAACTGGTTCTCAGGCAATATCCTCTACTTTGCTGCTGCTATCGCCGCCGGTGCCGTTCTGCTCATGCTCGCAAGTTCTTTTGTTCTGACCCAGCTTGGACGCCGCCAATGAAAGCGCTTCGTCCTTTGGCTGCTATCCTTTTGGCGAATTTGCTCGTCATGCCCGCCCATGCGCAATCGCTTATCCAACCCGCCGAATGGCAGGCCTACCGTGACGCCTTTGTCGAAGACTCCGGCCGGGTCGTGGACACCGCCAATGGCGGCATCAGCCATAGCGAAGGGCAGGGCTATGGCCTTTGGCTTTCCGTGCTGGCGCAAGACCGCCCCTCCTTCGAGCGCATCCTGAGCTTTACCCGCACCGAGCTGATGCTGCGCGACGACGGCCTGGCGGCCTGGCGCTGGGAACCGGACAGTGAGCCCCACGTCCCAGACACCAACAATGCCACCGACGGCGACATGTTGATCGCCTATGCCCTCTACCAGGCAGGTACCCTTTGGAGCGACGAGGGCTACGCCGAACAGGCTACCAGCATCGTTCGCACCATTGGCCGGACCATGATCACCATGGCGGATGGCCTTCCAGCCATCTCTCCCGGCGCTCTTGGCTTTGACGGCGCCGATCTTGGACCGGTCCTCAACCTCTCTTACTGGATTTTCGAGGCGCTGCCGGTGTTCGGGGAAATCGACCCCGAGACCGACTGGAGCGGCATCTACCAGACCGGCCTCGAGATAGCCCGCCGCGCCGCAGTCACCAAAGCCGGCCTCCCCCCCGACTGGCTGACGCTTGACGCGGGCGGCCTCGTTCCGGCGCCCGATTTCCCACCCGAATTCGGCTACAACAATATCCGCATCCCGCTCTACATGATGCGCGCCGAGATCGATCCGGCCTATCTCGGCCCCTACCGCCGCAATGCCGATGCCGCCGGGCTCTACAAGATCAACGTCCGCTCTGGCGCTCGCATCGAGCCGATCGGTGAGCCGGGTTACCAGTTGATCCGCGCCGCCATGGAATGCGTCGCAGCGGGCACGGCGGTGCCGGAGGATCTGCGCACCATGTCGCCAACCTCCTATTATGCCGCGACGCTGCAGCTGCTTTTGCTTGATCACCTGCGCCGCAGCCATGCGGAGTGCCTGGAGGGCGCCGGCTGATGCGTCCTCTTCCCTATATCGTTGTGTTTCTTGCCGCAGCCTTTGCCGTCTACTGGGTCGCGAGCGCCGGCGCTGCGCCGTCCGTCTTCGATGCGGCAGAGCCAGCCCTCCTTGCGCAAGCGGCGCCGGCGCCACAGGTGCAAACCAGCCTCGACGCGCCGCCCGCCCAGACGCCACCAGCCAATGCCCCCGTCAATTCGCCGCCGGCACCTGCAACGCCGCAAGCGGTGGTCGATGAAACCGCCCTGCGCTATTTCGCCCAGCAGGGCGACACCGAAAGGCTCCAGCAGGAGATCGCCCGCCTTCGCGCCCTTTACCCCAATTGGGAACCGCCCGCCGACCCATTGGCCGAGGATTATGTCCCCGACGCCGGCATCATCGCGATCTGGGACCTGTTCAACAACGGCGATTTCGCCGGTGCCCGCGCCGCCATCGCCGAAAAACAGCAGGCGGACCCCAGTTTCGTTCCTTCCGAAGACCTGCTGCGGAGCCTCACCTTGGGCGAGGCGGGCGAGCGCCTGCGCAATGCTTCTGACGCCAAGGCCTATGACACGGTCATCTCGATCGCCGCCAACACGCCCGACCTTCTTACCTGCGACAATGTCGACTTCCTGTGGCGCCTAGCCGAGGCCTTCGCCCAGAAGGACAATGCGTCTCGTGCGGTCGATACCTATAGCTATGTGCTGACCAATTGCACGGATACGGCCGAGCGCTACTCGACGATGCAGAAAGCCATCGACCTGCTTGACCGCGCCGACCTCGACCCGCTCTTTGCGCTCGAAAAAACCGACGCATCGGGTGTCGCCGAGTTCGCAGGCCTTCGTCTCGATCTCGCCCGCCGCTCCGTCGCTGCGGCGCTGCAGGAAGGCGGCGCTCAGCCGCCCGCTGAGGATGTCGCGCTGTTCCAGGCCGAGGTGGAACGTAGCGGCTCCGGCGAAGACCTGCGCCTCCTGGGCTACTACCAGCTGCAACGCAACCGCACCAACGAAGCCCGCCGCCTGTTCGAACGGGCGCTTGAAGCCGAGCCTTCTGCCCAATCTGCCCAGGCTCTGGGTGTCGCGCTCTTGCAATTGCGGGACGGCAAGGCGGCGGAAGCGGCCCTCGCCCCCTACCGCGACGACAGTGACGAGTTGACCGCGCTTTATCTCGACGCCGCCGCCGCCTATCTCGCCACCCAGCCCCGCGTCGTCATCGAAGAAGACATTCTTGGACGCATTGTCGACACCGTCATGGGCGCGCGCGATGCCAATGCGGCCCAGGAACTGGGTTGGTACGCCTTCAACTTCGATCAGCCGCAAACCGCTGTGGAATGGTTCAGCCTCGCGCTCCAATGGCAGGCCGATCTCGAACCCGCCGCCTATGGCAAGATGGTGGCGTCGAATGCCCTGGGCGACACCACCACCGTCGAAAGCATCCGCACCCAGTGGGCCGGCCGCTCCACCCGCATCGCCGATTTCGGCCGGACCGCTCAAACCACGACGACAACGCCCGCTGCGGCGACCCCACCGCTCCCCGAACCCCGTCCATCCAGGCCGCAGGAAGCGCTCCGGCAAACAAAGCCGGTGGCCGAGGTCAGAACCGTTGCCGCTGCCGCGCCCCCGCAGAATGCCTCTTCACGGTCGAGCGGCTGCGCCGCCTATGTGCCGCCCATGAGCCTTTCTCCGGGCGCGGCCCTCAACCACGCTTGGTGCCTCATGGGCCTCAACCGCCCCGCCCAGGCCGTTGATCATTTTGCCCGCGCCCTCCATTCGGGCTCCGAGACGACCCGCAGCGACGCTGCCTATGGGCAATCGCTGGCTTTTATTCGCATGGGCCTGCCCGACGAAGCCGCCGTAGCTGCTGCTGCCGCGCCGCTGACCGATCGGCGTGCAATCGAGCTCGAAACCGCCATCCTGACCCAGCAGGCCACCAACGCCTACAATATCGGCGATTATAGCCGTGCCCTGGACCTGCTCGACCGCCGGGCGCTCTACGCGGCCGAGCGCAACGATTTACTGACGCTGCGCGCCTGGAGCTACTACCACCTCCGCCGCTTCAACGAGTCAAAGCGCATCTTCCAGGCCGTGGCTGATACTGGCTATGGCGACGCCGTAGCCGGCCTGCAGGCAGCTTCAGCAGCGCTTCAAGCATCCAGTAACTAGCGCGAGGCACTTTCGCCGCTAAGCGCGATCACCAGTCGCGTTGCGATGCAATGCGCGTATAAGGCTGCCACCAAGTCGTTTTTGGAGGATGCGATGAGTGTTGCCGTTCTCGGCGGTACCGGCTTTATCGGGTCAGCAATCGTGCGGCAGCTTACGGCGCGCGGCCTCCAGCCGGTGGCGATCGCGCGCGGTCAGCACCCGCTCGACCTGCCGGAAGGCGCCCTCTTCCAAGCCGCCGACAGGATGGACAGCCAAAAGCTTGCGGCAATTTTTGACGAGCACGGCATCACCACCGTCATCGACATCTTTGCCCTCGGCATGCTCAACACCACCCCTGTTCTGGCCGCCCTGGGTGACGCCGGTCGCCGTTATGTGCTGCTGTCGTCGGTGGATGTTTACAGCAACTACGGCGGCCTGCTGCGTCGCGAAGAGCCTGCGGTGCAACCTCATCCGGCTGCCGAAACCGACCCGCTCCGCAGCTTCCGCTATCCCTATCGCGGCAATTCCCGCCGCCCGAAGGGCGTCGATGATGCGCTCTTTGACGACTACGACAAGATCATCATTGAAGAAACGGCGCTTTCCGACCCGCGCTTCTCCACCACCGTCATCCGCGCGCCGATGATCTTCGGACCCGGCGACAAGCAGCATCGCTTCGCCTGGGCGATCGAGGCCGTCCGCGCCGGCGGCACGATCCGCGTTGACGAACGCGCGGCCCATTGGCCCAATTCCTACGGCTATGTGACCGATGTCGCCGACGCCATCGTCGTGACAGCACTCGATCCGCGCGCCGCCGAACGCATCTACAATGTCGGCCAGTCCTTCGTTCGCACGCCCGTAGAATGGCTCCATCGCTTCGCCGAAGTCATGGGCGCCAGCATCGACATCGAGATCGTCCCAGCTTCCGAACGCGGGCTCCTTTGGGAACGCGCCGAAGCGTCGGACCTCCGTTATCCCCTGACGCTCGACACCAGCCGCATTCGTGCCGAGCTCGGTTTTGCCGAGCCGACTGCCGAAGACGAAGCTCTGCACAAGACCATCGCGGCCGGCGGCTGAACCCCGTTGACACCGCTCTCAACTCGGCATCTAGTACCCACGAATTGACTTGGGGCGGCCTTTTGGAACTGCAAACCAATAGCGTCGATCTGCCCGTATGAGCCCGATCGACCGGGCCTTTGCCCATGACCTTGCCAACAGCCTTGCTGCCGGTCCCCAGCAGGTCATCACCCTCATCAACAGTACCGTCCAAGCCTTGCCCGGCGTCCGCACGGTCACCTGGCTCGCCGTAGCGCCCGACCATTCGGTCACTCATCGCATCGGCACGTCCGACCCGGTCAACTTTCCCATCGGTGGTTTCGACCCGATCGATGACGGCGCCTGGAACCGGCGCATTTTTGGCGACAAGCGCGCCGTCGTCGGCGACACGCCCGAGCAGATGCGCCAGTTCATCCCGGAAACCGATCAGCTCGTCGCAATGGGCTATGGCGCAACGCTTTGCGCGCCCATCATCATCGGTGGCGAAGTGCGCGGCGTGCTCTGTGCCCTGGGTGACGCGGGCATTCTGACGCCAGATCTCATCGCCGAAACCGAAGCGATCCTACCCATTGCCGCACTGGTCTTCACCTTTCACGGAATCAGTGAGCGATGATGCTGCCAACACCAGCTGGCGAGGGCCGGCTGCATAAGAGTTTAAACAGGGAGACTGCCATGCGTTTGTACAAGACGCTCGTTGCGGCGGCTCTCGGCACGGTCATGTCCGTGTCGGGCGCCTTTGCCGAGACACCCGCCGACACGCTCGTGATTGCCGATGCGATCGACGACATCATCACGCTCGATCCGGCCGAAGTGTCCGAGGTCGGTGGCGTGCTGATGAGCCAGCAGATGTATCAGCCGCTGGTCACCTTCGATCCCGCCGATCCGACCAAGATCGTCGGCGTCCTGGCCGAAAGCTGGGAAGTGTCCGAGGACGGCAAGACCTTCACCTTCACCATGAACCCGGACGCCAAGTTCGCCTCGGGCAATCCGGTGACGGCGAAGGACGCCGAATATTCGCTGCAGCGCGTCATCCTGCTCGATAGCCGCATTTCCTTCATCCTGACCCAGTTCGGCATCACCAAGGAAAACGTCGCCGAAAAGATCAAGGCAACGGATGATGCGACCCTGGTCATCGAAGTCGACCAGAAATACGCCCAGAGCTTCGTGCTCTACGTTCTCTCGTCCTTCACCGGCGGCATCGTCGATAGCGTCCTCGTCAAGGAACACGAAGGCACCCGCGAAGACGGCAGCAACGACTATGGCAATGCGTGGCTCAAGGCTGACAATTCTGCTGGTTCCGGCCCCTATGTGCTGACCAAGTGGGATCCAAAAGTCTCGATCCTGATGTCGCGCAACGAAAACTACTGGGGCGAAGCGCCGGGCGTCGAGCGCATCTTCCTCCAGCACATGCCGGAAAGCGCCACCCAGCGCCTGGCGCTTGAAAAGGGCGACATCGACATTGCCAACAAGCTCGGTCCCGACGATATCGGCGCCGTCGAGGGCAATGCGGATATCCAGGTGCTCGAAGGCAATTCCTCGACCATCTACTACATGGGCGCCAATGTCCGCGATGAGGCCTTGAGCAATCCCAAGGTCATCGAAGCGATGAAATATCTCATCGACTATGATGGCATTGCCGAAACCATCGGCCGCGGCACGATCAAGGTGCACCAGACCATGATCCCCGACGGGTTCCTGGGCGGCAATATCGACTACAATCCCTATTCCTTCGACCTCGAAAAGGCCAAGGCGCTGCTCGAAGAGTCCGGCGTCAGCCTGCCGATCACGCTCGATACCGTGGTGTGGAACGTGCCGCCCTATCCCGATTACGCCCAGGCCGTTCAGGCGACCATGGCGCAGGCCGGCATCAACCTCGACCTCCAGGTCGTCGATGGCGGCCCGTGGCTCGATCGTTATCGTTCGCACGATCTCGATATCTGGGTGGGTCTCTGGGGTCCGGACTATCCAGATCCGCATTCCAACGCCAAGGCCTTCACCGTCAACGACGCCACCGATCCCGATGGCGCCAAGGGCAACCTTGCCGATCGCTTCGGCTGGAATTCGGGCCCGCTGTCCGACCAGGTCCTGGCTGCCGTCCAGGAACAGGACACCGAAAAGCGCGCCGAAATGTATGAAGAAATCCAGCGCGCCCATACCGACAGCTCGCCATTCCTTTATATGTTCCAGGATAGCCGCCGCGTCGCCATGCGCTCCGACGTCAAGGGTGTCGTCCTCGGCATCACCTTCTCGGACGACCGCTACGGTGCCGTGACCAAGGAATAGAGCTCTGAGGCTTCGGGCACACCGAAGCTTCCACGAACCTGATCTGCCTCCCTCCCCCTTGAGGGGAGGGACTGAGGGTGGGGGTCCAATAGTGGACCACCCAATCACCCCCTCCCTAACCTTCCCCTCAAGGGGGAGGGGACCGCATCGTGCATGCGGCACTACAGCGATTTCCAATCAGGCTTTTCATTTGCCCGCCACGACCTATCGACCGCTGCGCCTTTTCATCGATGTCGGGCTTTGGCTGCTCACCGTCGCCATCACCCTGCTCGGGCTGGCGGCGCTGACCTTCTTTATCGGCCGCATCCTGCCTATCGATCCGGTGCTTTCGATTGTCGGCGAGAAGGCGCTGCCCGAAGTCTATCAGCGGGTTTATCTCGAGCTCGGCCTCGACAAGCCCCTTTGGCAGCAGTTCTTCGACTACGTCATGAAGCTGCTGCGCGGCGATTTCGGCACCTCGTTCTCCACCTCACGGCCGGTGCTGACCGATCTTTTGAACTTCTTCCCGGCAACGCTTGAACTCTCGACCATCGGCCTCCTGATCGGCGTCGCGCTCGGCGTCCCCATGGGTGTCGCCTCGGCCTATTGGCACGAGAAATGGCCCGACCACGTCATCCGCATCATCGGTCTTGTCGGTTATTCGGTGCCCGTCTTCTGGCTCGGCCTCGTTGGGCTTTTCGTCTTCTATTATCTGCTTGATTGGGTCGCAGGCCCCGGACAGCTCGACGTCTTCTATGTCGGCGTGGTCGACCGCATTACCGGCATGATCCTGATCGACAGCGCGCTTGCCGGCGAATGGGACATCTTCTGGAACGCCGTCAGCCACATGATCTTGCCGGCGCTGCTCCTAGGCTATTATTCGCTCGCCTATATTTCGCGCATGACCCGCTCGGTGATGCTCGACCAGCTGAGCCGCGAATACGTTCTGACCGCCCGCCTCAAGGGCGCCAGCGAGTTCCGCGTGGTGATGGGCCACGCCCTGCGCAATGCCGCCATTCCCCTGGTCACCGTCATCGCCCTCTCCTATGGCGGCCTGCTTGAAGGCTCGGTGCTGATCGAGACCATCTTTTCCTGGCCCGGCATCGGCAACTACATCTACTCTTCGCTGTTCGCTGCCGACATGAATGCCGTCCTCGGCGGCACGCTCCTGGTCGGCATCGTCTTCGTGCTCCTCAACATGCTAAGCGACGTGCTTTATCGCGTACTCGACCCACGCTCGCGGGAGCTCGCCAAATGAGTTTGGAAAACCAAATCGATACGCGAACCGCCCTCCGCGCCGCGCGCATCACCGAGTTAAAGCGCTTCGCTGCCCGGTTCATGCGCAACCCCCTGGGCGTGCTCGGCCTTGCTATCGTGCTGCTGCTGCTCTTCACCGCAGCCTTCGCGCCGCTCCTCGCGACCCACGACCCTTACCTGCCCACGCTCTCCGCCCGCCTCTCGGCCCCCAATGCCGAATTCTGGTTCGGCGCCGACGAGCTGGGCCGCGATATCTATTCCCGCCTGGTCTATGGCTCGCGCCTGACTCTTCTTATTGTCGGGCTGGTAATCGTCACCTCCGCCCCGATCGGCCTCATCATCGGCGCCGTCTCAGGCACGGCTGGCGGTTGGGTCGATGCAGTCTTCATGCGCATCACCGACGTCTTCCTCTCCATCCCCAAGCTATTGCTCGCGCTGGCTTTCGTCGCCGCGCTCGGTCCCGGCATCGTCAATGCCGCACTCGCCATCACCCTCACCGCCTGGCCACCCTATGCCCGCCTCGCCCGTGCCGAGGCGCTGGTCATCCGCAATTCCGACTTCGTCAACGCCATCCGCCTGGCCGGCGCCAGCGAAGCCCGCATCGTCTTCCTCCACATCATCCCGATGTGTCTCTCTTCGGTCATCGTGCGCATGACCTTCGACATGGCCGGTATCATCCTCACCGCAGCCGGCCTCGGCTTCATCGGCCTCGGCGCGCAGCCACCACTGCCGGAATGGGGCGCCATGATCTCGACCGGCCGCAAGTTCATCTTCGACCAGTGGTGGGTTGCCACCATCCCCGGCGCCGCCATTTTCGTCGTCTCGCTCGGCTTCAACCTTTTGGGCGACGCCCTGCGCGACCTGCTCGATCCGCATCTGAGGCAGCGCAATTGAGCAATCTGGTCGAAATCGAAAACCTCCATGTCGCCTTCCGCAATGACGAGGGCGAACTCAAGGACGCCGTGCGCGGTGTGTCCTTCACCCTCGGCCGCGAAAAACTCGGCATCGTCGGCGAGAGTGGTTCGGGAAAAAGCCTCACCGGCCGCTCGCTGCTCGGCGTGTTGCCGCCCTATGCGAAAATGAGCGCAGATAAGCTCGTTTTTGATAGCATCGATCTGACAAAAGCCTCACCCCGAACGCGCCGCGCGCTACGCGGTGGCCGCATGGGCATGATCCTCCAGGATCCCAAATTTTCGCTCAACCCGGTGATGCGCGTCGGCGACCAGATCATTGAAGCCATCCGCATCGGCGACCGCGGCATCAGCCGCCGCGACGCCCATCGTAAGGCCATCGAGATGCTGGAACAGGTCCATATCCGCGAGGCCGAGCGCGTCGCCCAGCTCTACCCGCACGAGCTCTCCGGCGGCATGGGCCAGCGCGTCATGATCGCCATGATGGTGGTGCGCGAACCCGACCTCCTGATCGCTGACGAACCCACATCGGCGCTCGATGTCAGCGTCCGCATGCAGGTCATGTCCATCCTCGACGAACTGGTCACCCGCCGCGGCATGGGGCTGATCTTTATCAGCCATGACCTCAAGCTCGTGTCCAAATTCTGCGACCGTGTCATCGTCATGTATGCCGGCCGCATCGTCGAAACCATCGAGGCCAAGCGCCTTCACGAGGCGACGCACCCCTATACGCGGGGACTTTTGTCGTGCCTCCCCGAGATCAACGGGCCGCTCGAGCCATTGCCCACCCTCCAGCGCGAGGCCAGCTGGGCATGAGCATGATCGGCATCGATAACCTCACCGTCCGCTATGGCGGCAATGCCGTGGTCAAGAACGTGTCCTTCAGCGTTGCCGAAGGCGAGAGCTTCGGCCTCGTTGGCGAAAGCGGATCGGGAAAATCCACTATCCTGCGCACGGTCGTCGGCCTCGTTCCGGACTGGTCCGGTAGCATCAGCGTTGCCGGCCTTGATCCCCACAAGACCGAGCGCAAGCAGCTCGCGCGCGTGGTGCAGATGGTGTTCCAGGACCCCTACGCTTCGCTCCATCCGCGCTATGTCATCGGCCACCAGATCGCCGAGCCGATGATCATCAATGGCATCGACAACCCGCAGCGCCGCGCTGCCGAACTGCTCGACCTCATCGGCCTTCCTGCCGCTTTCCAGTTCCGCTACCCGCACGAGCTTTCCGGCGGCCAGCGGCAGCGCGTCGCCATCGCCCGCGCTTTGGCACTATCGCCGCGCGTGCTGTTGCTCGATGAGCCTACCTCCGCCCTCGACGTCTCGATTCAGGCCGAAATCCTCAACCTTCTCAATCGCCTCCGGCGCGAGCTTGGCCTCACCTTCGTGATCGTCAGCCATGACCTCGCCGTCGTTTCCTATATGTGCGAACGCCTGATGGTGCTGCGCAATGCGGAGATGGTGGAAGTCCTCACCCGCGAACAGCTCCGCTCGGGCCAGATCGCAGATGCCTATACTCAAGCGCTGGTGGCAGCGAGCTGAGCATCGTGTCCTGGCACCCTGCATGAATTCGCCTTGCAGGCGGGGGATCATTCCTCTGGCTGCCTTAGCGGCGAACGGCATCGATCAGGCGTCGGCACGCTCCGGGCAGGTCGACCTTCTCCCGCAAAAGCGCGCCACCCACCAGGTAGATAACGTCGTCGCCATAGACCTCGCGCATGGCCGGAACGCTTTCGAGCTTCATGCCGCCACCCGGGGCAGGAAGAATTGCCTTGAGGTTGCCGAAGGGCATGCTGCAGTGATCCGCAATGGAGCGGCACTCCGCCTCACTGAAGCCGAAGCGCCCACCAAAATTTGGGTAGACGACGGCGTCAACGCCCATCAATCGCGACAGCAGCCCGAAATAGTAGCCATGCGAAAATCCGGTGGTCGGCGTAATGACATTGGCGCCGCCAAACGTAGGGTGTGAAACGATGGGCAAGGCAAAAGCGGGATCGGCCGAAAGCGTTCGGGCCACGTCCAAGCCCACCAGCGCAGGGGCCAGCATGACCGCGCCTGCGCCAGCCTCCTGCGCCTCGAAAGCGTGATCAAGGATCTGGTTCGCGGGGCCCGTGATGTTGGGGACATAAACGGTGTTGAAGCCACTCTTTGCATTTGCCTCGCCGACCGCGTCCACGCAGGCGTTGAGCCGTTCCGAGAAAGGCGATGTATGCTGGTTGGCGAGGCCGTGATCGTCCTTGATCATGTCCATACCGCCCAGGGCGAACTGGTGCGCAAGGTCCGCAAGTTCCCGCGTCCGAAGCCCGACGGGCTTGATCGCCGACATCAGGATCGGACCTGTCGACCGGCCGGTGCGCAGCCGCAGGCCTTCGCTTCCGTACCGTGGTCCGGGGCAGATCGCCCCGATTGCGTCGGTCAGCGTCATCGCCTCGACGCGTGTTGCCGTCTTGAGCGCGGAATTGCCGAAAACGACGTTGAGCAGCTGGAGGAAATCGCCGCCCACATCGTCGTCGCTGTAGGAGACCTCCGCAAGAAAGCCGCCGCGCTCGTCGGTGCCCGGTCGAACATCTTCGACGCGCCCCAGGATTTCGTCCTCGACATAGCCCGCGGGAACGATGTCGCGCGGGATCTCGACCGTTTGTTCGAGCGCTATGTCGCTTGCGCGTTGCCGTGCTTCATCGGCGTTCGGAGCGTCAAGCCAGTAGGTGACGGAGAAACGTGCCATCAGAGCGCTTCGGCCTTTTGTGCCGAGTGGACCGTATCGAGACGCACCCCTGCCAGTTCAGTCTCCGCTACATCGAGCTGCCGGCCCAAGAGGCCTTCAATCGCCGTAACCAGCGCCGAAGCATCAAGACCATACTTCTTCATCAGGTATGGCTTGGACGCACCATGGGCAAAAGTATCGTCCAGGCCCAGCCGTCGCAGTTTTAAGCCGATGCCCTCCTCGGCGAGTATTTCCGCGACCAGCGAACCCAGGCCGCCATTGATCGTGTGGTTCTCCAGCGTGACCACTCCCTTCTTGCCGCGCGCGGCAGCAATCAGAGTGTCGCGGTCGAAGGGTTTGAGCGTCGAGGCATGGAGGTGGTGGATACCGACGCCGCGATCCTGTAGCGGCTTGGCGGCGCGCATCGCTTCTTCGGTGCAGACGCCCGAGGTGACCACAAGGACGTCATCGCCTTCCGATACCGTACGAACTTTGTTGAAGGCGAACGGCGTCGCGAAGAGCCTCGGCACTTCCCCGCGCAACACACGGACATAAACGGGTCCGTCGATCTCGTCGGCCACTTCAAGCACGGTCTCCACCTCCGTGGCATCGCCGGTTTCGAGAATGGTCATATTGGGGATCGCACGCATCACCGCGATATCTTCGATGGCCTGGTGGGTAATGCCGCCAGGCGTCGTGATACCGGGCAGGAACCCCATCAGCCGCACCTTGCGGTTCGGGTATGCGATCGAGTTGATCAGCTGATCATAGGGCCGCCGGTAGAGAAACACTGCAAAAGTATGAAGGAACGGACGGAAACCCTGCATGGCGAGCCCGCCGGCAAAGCTCATCATGTTCTGCTCGGCCATCCCCAGGGAAAGGAACTGGTCGGGATAGCGGTCGCGGAAGCCATCGACTTCGCAGGACGAGGTGAGGTCTGCTGAAAGGCACAGCACGTCCGGACGGCTGGGGGCGAAAGCTTCGAAAGCCTTGCCATAGGGGCGATTGACGATTTCAACCATGATCGGCTCAGATGCTTTCGAGTTCGAGGCCGAGCTCTTCGGCAATGGCCACCTTCATTTCTTCGCGCTCGTCCTTGCTCTTGAAGCGCACGTAATGAAGACGCGGAAAGCGGCGTTCGAGAAACGGCATCCCTTGGAAGGGCGATGTATTAGCGAGAATCACCAGCGGCTTGCCGGGCTCGGCGCTGTTGGCAGCGTCGCGCAAGGCATCGAGATCGTGACCATCGACCGAGCGGGTCGTGGCGCCGAAGGCGGCGACGCGCGCGGGCAGGTCGCCGAGGTCGAGCACCGAAGACATGGCGCCGTCGCATTGCTGGCGGTTGACGTCGACGATGACCCGCACATTGTCGATGCCGTGAAAGCTCATGGCCGCCAGGCATTCCCAGGTCTGACCCTCCTGGAATTCGCCGTCCGACATATAGACCCAGACCTTGCCGGTTTCGCCGCGGCGCTTGCGGGCCCAGGCCAGGCCCGAGGCCATGGAGAGGCCCTGTGCCAGTGATCCGGTGGTGACTTCCATGCCCGGACTGTGCTCTGCGCCGATCATTTCAACCGACGAACCGTCCTTGTTGAAATAGTCGAGCGCGTCCTCGCCCATGCGGCCCATCTGGATCAAAGCCGAATAGATCACGAGGGCATAATGCGCCGGCGAGATGATGAAGCGGTCATATTCAGGCGAGAATGGGCCATGGTAACCGGCGCCGGTAAATGCGTCCGGATTGCTGGCGGACGGCACGCCGGCAAAAGGCAGCGGCACTTTGGGGAGGGTCGGCTCGCCCAAGTCCAGCACTTCGTTATAGAGCAGAGCCAACGTTTCGGCGGCGGAGCAGGCCTGGCTCAGATAGCCGCCATTGTTGCGCATCGTGTGGAGAAACACCCGGCGGCGGATGCCGGCTGCCACGTCCTCAGTGGACTGACGGTTGGTGATGGTCATGGCAGCGCCCGCTCGGGGAACATGGTGCGCAGCGCTTCTGGCGTCGCTTCGGACACGCCGCGCTCGGTGATGAGGCCAGTAATGAGCCGGGCAGGGGTGACGTCAAAGGCAGGATTTGCAGCCGGGCTGCCCTCGGGCGAGAGGCGCACCGTCATGATGGCGCCATCCATGCCGCGGCCCTGGACGAAGGTGACTTCGTCGCCGCTGCGTTCCTCGATCGGGATTTCCTTGACACCGTCCTTGACCGTCCAGTCGATCGTCGGGGAGGGCAGGGCGACGTAGAAGGGGACATTGTTGTCCTTGGCCGCCAAGGCTTTGAGGTAGGTCCCGATCTTGTTGCACACATCGCCATTGGCGGTGGTGCGGTCGGTGCCGACGATGACCATGTCGACATCGCCATGCTGCATCAGGTGACCGCCGGCATTATCAACGATCAGCGTATGGGGCACGCCATGCCCGTCAAGCTCCCAGGCTGTAAGCTGGGCGCCCTGGTTGCGGGGACGCGTTTCGTCGACATAGACGTGGATCGGAATGCCTTCTTCGGTCGCAAGGTAAATCGGCGCCGTTGCGGTGCCGTAGTCGACGGTTGCCAGCCAGCCGGCATTGCAGTGGGTGAGGATATTGACGCGCTCGCCCGGCTTCTTGCGCTTGGCAATTTCGCGGATAATTTCGAGCCCGTTACGGCCGATGGAGCGGTTAAGCTCCACATCTTCTTCGGCAATCGCGGCTGCGCGCTTGTAAGCCGCCTCGGCGCGCTGCGCTTCGGGCATGCTGCGCAGAAGCGTGCGCATATCATCCAGCGCCCAGCGCAGGTTGATTGCGGTCGGCCGCGTCTCGTGCAGCACGTCCCAGGTCTGGTCGAGGCCGGCGTCGCTGGGATCCTCGGTCATGGCGATGGCGACGCCATAGGCTGCAGTGACCCCGATCAGCGGCGCGCCGCGTACCCACATTTCGCGGATGGCGCGCGCGAAGTCGTCGACGGTCTTAAGTGTAACGACGCGAAACTCATGCGGCAGCCAGCGTTGGTCGATAATGTCGACCGAGCGCCCATCTTCGTTGAGCCAGATCGTGTGATAATGTTGACCGCCAACCTTCACCGGACGATCTCCTTTTCAAGCTGTTCGGCAAGATCGTTGACCTCGCTCACACTGTGGATATGCCGGCGGCCCACGAGCAATTGGCGGCCAAGTTTGAGCGCTTTGGTCTCGCAGCGGGCACGGACGGCACTATCGTCGATGGTTTCGAAATCGGCATTGTGGGCGAGGCCGAGGATGCGGCGGTGCATCTCGCAACCGGCAAAGCCAAGGGCATCGGTCCATATCTCGGCCAGCACGCGAGAAAGCGCCTGTTCGGACCCCAGGTGATCGCCCTGATCTTCGAACAGCGTGCGCTGATAAAGGATGCCATTTCGCTCACCGCGCCAGAGCCGGCTGAATTCGGCGCGGAAGGTGGTCCAGATTTCGTCGACCCCATTCAGCAAATAGGCCTGCATCGCACCGCGTTCGCCGTGGCCGGATTGCGAAAAATAACTCATCCAGAAGTTGGAAAGCAGAACGCCCACGTCGAAGGCCATGGGGCCATAGAAGGCAAATTCAGGGTCGATGACGCGGGTTTCGGTTTCGGTGACCATAACCGAGCCGGTGTGCAAATCGCCATGCAGAAGGGTTTCGTTCTTGTTGGCGAAGAGGTGCTTCATCACCTGTGCCTCGACCTTGACGTCGCGATCGGCGCGCAGCTGGGCGACGATGCCATCGAGCTCGGGGCTGGTATGGCGGTTGAGCTTGGCGTCGAAATAGGGATCCGAGAAAACGAGGTTCTCGGTAATGTCGCAGAGTTCGACATTGTCGGCGAAGACCGCCAACTCTTCCTTGCGCTCACGCGGCGGCATGGCCAGGTCCGAGCCGCGGAACAGCGTGCGCGCGAGGAATAGGCCAAGATCGCGCGAGGCACGCGGCATCTGCCTTCCATCGATGAAGGCGCGGCGCAAGATGACGTGCGGCGTCAAAAATTCCATGACGATGATGGCCTGCTCGCCATCGAAATGGAGAATGCGCGGCACGCTGCCGGGGTCGCGTTCCTCCTGGCGGGTCAAAGCCTTGTGCTCGAAGAAACTGCGCTTGAGCGGCAGCGGCCAGCTGTCGCCGACAAGGCGGACATAGGGCAGGGCCTGCTTGACGATGACGGTGCCCGCGCTGCCCTCGACGATGAAAACCAGGTTCAGATTGCCGTCGCCGACCTCGCGCACCTGCCAGTTCTCGGCAGGACCACCGGCGGTGTCGAGCAGCGCCGGTAGCTGGCCCAGCCGCTGCGGCAAGGTCTTGGCGTTCAGGGGTTCAAAGCCAGCAAAGTCAGCCATTTTTCTCCTCGCGACCATGGGCGATCTTGGGTCGCTCTCCTGTGGCCTCGTGTCTTGGTACGAGGCTTTTCTGTCAATTGTCAATGCGCTTGACATTTGATGATCTGGACGAATAGGCTGACCACATTGGGAGGAATACATGGTCGAGGAAGCCATGTTCCGCGTGGAGGGGCTGCGCAAATCCTTCGGCACGATCCGGGTTCTGGATGGTGTCGATCTGGATCTGCACGCCGGTTCCGTGACGGTTCTTATGGGTGCAAATGGCGCCGGCAAGTCCACGCTGGTGCGCATCGTCAGTGGCGTATACAGCCGTGACGCCGGCACCATGACGCTTGCCGGCCAGAGCTACGATCCATCCACGCCAGCCGGGGCGATGCGGGCCGGGGTTGTCACGGTCCATCAGAACATCAATGACGGCGTCGTCGCCGATCTCGACGTGGCGACCAACCTGACGCTCGACCGCCTGAGTGGAAAAGGCGCCCGCTGGTTCTTCAACCGCCGCGGTGTTTATGGCGAAGCACGCGAAGTGGCGGACCGGATGGGCCTCTCCTTCGATCTTCGAGCCAATATCAACGACCTCTCGCTTGCCGACCGGCAAATGGTGGCGATTGCGCGCGCCATGTCGCGCGAGCCTCAGGTGCTGATCCTCGACGAACCGACGTCGTCACTGTCGAGCGCCGAAGCTGATCGCTTGTTCGCGCTGGTCGACCGCCTGAAGACGCGCGGCGTTGCCATCCTCTATATCTCCCACCGCATGTCCGACATCCGGCGGCTCGCCGACAAAATCGTGACGCTGCGCGACGGTCGCATATCCGGGGTTTTTGAGGGCCCGGAGCTCGACTACGAAGGCGCAGTGAACGCCATGCTCGGCCGTCGCGTCGGCCGCGGTGATCTCGCTGTCAGCGAGGGTGGCGAAACAGTCTTTACCGCCCAGAACCTTCAGATCGCATCGGGCGCAAAACCCCTTTCTCTCAATCTGCGGCGTGGCGAGGTGGTTGCGATCACCGGGCTTGTCGGGGTCGGCAAGACTGTGCTGGCGGAGACCCTGTTCGGTGCCCGCAAACCCATCTCCGGCCAGATGCAGCTGAACGGGCAGCCCTACGCGCCGCGCTCGACGCACCAGGCGATCGGCGCCGGCGTGTTCCTCGTGGCCAAGGATCGCTCCGACAGCGGCATCGTCCCCGATTTCAACATCTACGAGAACATCTCGCTCCCATTTCTGCGCCGCTTCTCGCCCTATTCAGTGTCAAATCGTGGCGCCGAGCGGTTGCGGGCGCGCCAGCAGGTTGCCGAACTGGGCATCGTTTGCCGCACTGAGCGGGACGAGATGTCGACCCTGTCGGGCGGCAACCAGCAAAAGGTCATGGTCGCGCGCTGGATGAGCCAGAAGGCGGAGCTGCTTATTCTCGACGAGCCCTTCCAGGGCGTCGACATCGCGGCCCGCCGCGACATCGGCAACAAGCTTCGGGCCTCCGCCAATGAACGCGCCACCCTCGTTTTCCTGACCGAGATCGACGAGGCCTTCGAGATCGCCGACCGTATCCTGGTCATGAGCGAACACACGATCGTCGGTGAACATCGCAACAGCAATGTCGATGTCACCCAGCTTCTCGCCGAAATCGCCGGCCAGCATAAGGTGACTAGCCTTGACTGAAACTCTTGCCACCACGCCAGCAAGGCCCCGAGCACCGCTCAACCTGCGCAATGTGTTGATCCGCTACGGCTTCGTGACCCTTCTGCTGGGCCTCATCATTTTCTTCAGCGCCATGACGCGCGGTTTCGCCTCGCCGCAAAGCGCGGTCTTCGTGCTGCAATCGGTGTCGATCACCGGCATCTTGGCGCTGGGCGTGACAGCCACTCTCGTTGTCGGCGGCTTCGACCTTTCCATCGGCTCTGTTGCGACCACCGCCATGATGGCATCGTCCTATGTCATGGTCGTCCTCGGCGGCGATGCGGTGACCGCCACGCTGGCCTGCCTCGCCATTGGCGTCGTCGTCGGCCTGATCAATGGCGTGTTGATCGTCTACATGCGCGTGCCCGATCTTCTGGCAACGCTTGGCATGATGTTCCTCCTGGTCGGCCTGCAACGCATTCCCACCGAAGGCCGCTCGATCGCCACCGGCATGAGCATGCCCGACGGCAGCGTCGCCAACGGCACCTTTAGTCCGGAATTCCTGGCACTGGGCCGGCATCGCTTCGACTTCTTCCTGCCCAGCCTCTTGCCGGTTTCGGTCGTCGTGCTGGTCGTGCTGGCCGTGATGATCTGGTTCTTCCTCGAGCACACGCGCTTTGGCCGCATGATGTATGCCGTCGGCTCCAACGAGCGCGCTGCGCAGCTCGCCGGCGCACCGGTCAATGCCTACAAAATCGGCGCCTATGTCATTTCCGGCGTCTTCGCCTCGATCGGCGGCATCTTGCTCGCGGCCCGCCTCGGCCGAGGCGACATCGCGTCGGGCAACAACCTTCTGCTCGATGCCGTGGCTGCGGCGCTGATCGGCTTTGCCGTGCTCGGCGCTGCCAAGCCCAATGCTTTCGGCACTGCCATCGGTGCCCTCTTTGTCGGTGTGCTGCTGCAGGGGCTCACCATGATGAATGCCCCCTATTACACCCAAGATTTCGTCAAGGGCGCCGTGCTCGTCGTTGCCCTTGTCTTCACCTTCGCTCTCTCAAGGCGCGGCAAGCGCTAGGCGAAATACGATCAACCGGAGGAAACCATGACGATCTCTCGCAGAACTCTACATAGGCTGGGCCTCGCCCTTGTCGCCGCGTCCCTGCTGGGCGGCACGGCGTTGGCACAGGACATGCCGGCTCCGTTCGACAATCCCGGCGACGTCGAAATCGCGCTGGTTCGCTACCTTTCGACCGGCGACTTCTTCCAGGCCTACCTTTCGGGCGTGGAGACCCAGGCTGCCGCGCTGGGTGTCAATCTGCGCGTGCTCGATAGCCGCCAGGATGCCGCGCTCCAGGCCGACATGGTTGACCAGGCGATCGCTCTTGGCGTCGATGGCATCATCATCCAGCATGGCCTGACCGAATCCATGAAGGAAGCGGCGCAGCGCGCCGTAGACGCCGGCATCAAGGTCGTTGCCTTCGACGTCAATGTCGAAAATCCGGCCGTGCCCCAGATCGAGCAATCCGACCGTGATCTCGCCCGCCTCGCTCTGGAGCAAGCCGTCAAGGACAATGGCGAAAGCTGGCGCGCTGGTTACGTCTATGTTGCTGGCATCGCCCCGCTCGATCGCCGCGATGAAACCTGGCGCGAGTTCAAGGAAAAGTATCCGGGTATCGAAGAAGTCGCCATGTTCGGCACCATGGACAACCCGATCGCCAACTCGGTCGCCAACCAGGCCCGCTCCGTGGTCACCGCCAATCCCGACATCACCGTGATGTTCGCCCCCTATGACGAGTTCGCTAAGGGCGTGAAGATCGCGGTGGACGAAGCTGGCCTCACCTCTTCGGTCAAGATTTACTCGGCGGATATCTCGACCTCCGACATCGCCGCCATGCGCGAGCCCGGCAGTGCCTGGGTCGCCACAGCTGCAACCAACCCGGCCGTCGTGGGTGAAGTTTCGGTCCGCGCTCTGGCCATGATGCTGGCCGGCGAAGATCCGGGTGCCAGCGTCATCGTGCCGCCGACCCTGATCACCCAGGCCGACCTGCTCGACAAGAACATCACCAATATGGAAGAGCTCGGCGCCAACCTGCCGCAGTTTGCCCATGCCGACGTGGCGACGCCCGACTGGATGCCGCTTCCGGAAGGCCGCGAATAAGCCTTGCTGTAAGGAATAGGGAAGGGCGGCTCCCGGGCCGCCCTTTTCGTTTACCGAAGCGTCGCGGCGATATTGCCGCCATCGACGGTCGTTACATTGCCGGTCGTGCGTTCGGCCAGCGCCTGGTGCACGAAGGCCTGCGCCACATCTTCGGCCGTGACTTCGAGCCCGAGAAGATTGCCCGCCATATAATCCTTCTCGCTGAGCCCGCGGGCGTGCGAGCGGTTGCTGATCATCTCGCCCGTCAGCAGGCCAGAACGAATGCGATCGGCATTGACCGCGTTGACGCGGATACCGTCGGCGCCGTGTTCCAGCGCATATTGGCGCGAGAGGAACAGCGTCGCCGCCTTGGGCAGGCCATAAGCGCCGAACTTGGCACCGGGATTGACCGCCTGCTTGCTGGCATTGAACAGCAAGACGCCACCCGTGCCCTGCTGCTTCATCACGCGCACGGCGTTCTGCGCTACCAGTTGATGGGCGAAGAAGTTGAGCTCAAAACTCTTGCGCAGCAGCGCATCATCAAGGGTGGCGATCGCGCCTTCCCAGGCGGCACCGGCATTGGATACGACGATGTCGACGCCCCCAAACACCCGCATGGTCGTATCGAATGCCGCACGCACCGATGCAGGATCGGTGACGTCGCAGGCAAGGCCAATAGAATTGTTACCGGCAGCTTTTGCTACTGCGTCTGCCTGGCCAAGGTCGAGGTCCAGCACCACCGCATGAGCGCCTTGAGCCGCAAATGCCTTGACCGTTGCCGCGCCAATCGCCCCGGCGCCACCCGTGACAAGGACGACTTGTCCCGTCAGCGGCTTGGGCTTGGCGCCACTGAGCTTGGCCTGTTCGAGCGACCAATATTCAAGATCGAACAGATCAGGCCGGCTGACCGGTTCGAACCGGCCAACGGACTCAGCGTCGCGGGCCGCCTCGATCCACATCTCCCCAAGGTCGGCCGCAATCTTTGCGTCCTTGAGCGTGCGCCCATGCCCGAATAGCCCAAGACCCGGCATCATGGTGAGGCGCGGCATTGGGTCGAGCATGGTCCGCTTGACGTCGTCTCGCGCGTCGTTGCTGCGGAAATACTCGGTATAATCGGCCATATAGGACGTGACGCGCTCATCGATCGCACTGCGATAAGTATCGAGCGCATCCGCATCCGGCGCCGGGAGCACCATCGGCCCGGTCTTGATGCGAATGGAAAGGTCGGGCGTCGAGACGCCGCGTGTTGCCATGTCTTCGAGCGTGGTTGAATTGACAAAATCGAGGATTGCCGGGGAGCTGCGGAACTCACTGACGAACCGCTCGGAACGGCCTTCGCCGAGCCGATGCGCGACAGCGCCGCGCAGCATCGGGGAAATTTCTTCGACCGCAGCAAGCCGCTCGGGCAGGCGCGCGGGCACCAGCGGGTTGCGCCCGTTCTGTCGCACGAAGTCCTCAGCCACCGTCACATAATGGATCATGAGGTCATAGGCCGCCTTTGCGGTTTCGCCGAAGGTGAAGATGCCGTGCTTGTCGAGGATCAGCCCGTCGACCGTGGGGTCCTGATCGAAGACATCGGCCGCCGCCTTGGCGAGGTCAAAACCCGGCATGATATAGGGCACAAAGCCCATGCGCGACCCGAACAGCTCCCGGCTCATCCGCTCGCTCTCCGCCTGGTCGGCGATGGCGAGGATTGCCGTTGAATGGGTGTGATCCACGAATTTGTGCGGAATGAAGGCGTGAAGCAGGGTCTCGACGCTAGGGTTCGGAGCGCCGGGATCGATAAGATTGGCCCGCTGCAGCGCCACCATGTCCTCGTCGGAAAGCCGGTCCAGTTTGCGCGCCTTGAGCAGGGGCGCAAGTTTTACCGCCGGCAGGCCCTGCGGCTCGATCGTGCCCATGTCCCAGCCGCTGCCCTTGACGCAGAGCACCTCGTATTCGTCGCCAACAAGATCGGTGACCCTAGTCTTGACCGAAGTATTGCCGCCGCCATGCAGCACCAGCCGCGGGTCACCGCCCAGGAGGCGCGTGGTATAGGTACGCAGCGCCAGGTCGCGGTTGACTCCGCGATCGGCATAGCGGGTGACGCTGGCTTCCGCATCGGCGTCTCGCCAAAGATTTTGCATGTTGGCTCCTCGGAAAAATCAGGCTGGCGCGCCCTCCCAGCGCGACAGCAGGCGTTGTGCCATCGACGTCGTGACCACAAGGTGCGAAACCAGTCTTCCCTTGATGGCGGCCACCAGAGGCTCGAATTTGTTGGCTTCTTCGACCACCATCAGACGTTTGGGGATCGCGCGTATGCTGTCGAGGTCGGCGGAAATGCAGCGCCGGTTGTAATCGCAATCGACCAGCTGCCCCTCGGCATCGATCAACTGCCCCGCAATAACGCCGGCCGCCCCCGCCTCGCCCATGTCCGCCATTTCAGCGGCGGTCAGCGCTCCGCAGCGCACCAGGTGGCTATCGGCCTCGATGCCGCCAACGGAATAAAGCGCGAGCTGGCAGGTGGCGATGGATTTGAGCTGTTCGAGGATTACCGGCTCGGCCCGAAGCTCCTCGGCGAGACGCTCCGAACTCAGCACCAGCGGCGCATAGAAGTTGATGCCCTCGGCATTGAGGCGCCGGGCGATTTCGGTCGTGCACTGGTCGGGCCGATAGCTATAGGGTGCGCCGAGATTGCCGCATAGCTGCACCACCGTGACGTTCTGCCGATCGGCATAAGGCATGACGTCGGCGATGTGGTAGACAGTGCGACCCCAGGCGATGGCAATGCGGTCGCCGCTCCGCGCCAGCTCCTGAAACACCGTGGCCGCCACGACGGGCATCTCAGCCGAAGGGTCGAGCGCTTCCCGATCCTCGGGCACGATCCACACGGCATCGAGCCCGATTGCATCTTCGAGCCGGCGCGCCAAGGCCTCGTCGGTATAAAGCTGGGACGAGGTGGAGATGGTAACGATGCCAGTTTCGCGGGCCTTGCGCAGATAGGTCGCGACCGACGCACGCGACAGGTTGAGCCGTTGTGCGACCTCATCCTGGCGCAGGCCATGCGTGTAATAAAGCCAGGCTGCTTTATGGATCAACTGGTCAGCTGGACGTAAAGGCATGCGTTCCCCGGACTGCATTTCAGCATTAGTCATGGGTGCTGACAAAAGTCAATTACTGCATGTAAGCAAGGAAAATGCCCGGTCGTATACAGCTATGTTTTCCCCGATGCCGAAGCGCTGGCGGGTAGTACGATGGCCGCCGGTGGTGGACTGACTTCATCGCAGTCGAGGTGATCAGCGTAGCAACCGCAGCGAAACCGCGCTGGCGATCTGCTAAGAATGTTCGAGGGCTGACGATGCCGCCAATCCTCCGTCACCATGAAGCGTATAGACCACGCCATAAGAAGCAGAATCATTAGCAGCGCGGGGCGGCTTGGGAGGCTCGCTGTCCAACAGTCGAGATCACGTCAACACTACTTCAGCTTTACCGCCTGAGTGCAGTCAACTCTCGCCAAGAGATTAGCCATGTGAGGGAGGCGTTTGGAGCGGGTGAAGGGAATCGAACCCTCGTCGTAAGCTTGGGAAGCTTCTGCTCTACCATTGAGCTACACCCGCCTTGGGCGATAGATGCTGGAAATCTGGGCAAGCGTCAAGCTTGTGACAACGTTCAGTCGGGTTCCCCGTCCACCAGAACAAGCATGATCGAGAACACGGCAAGAGAGGCAAGAAGGGCGGTGATCATGAAAAACTCCATTTCGCCCCTCCAACGTCTTCGATGTGTTGCCGATCCATGCGCCTGATGCAGAGGCGATGGGCTGGAACGAAACCGGTTCGGGTCGCCGCGGAACCATCGGGGTGCGTGGTGATTGAGGCGCTGATTGCAAGTGGCGCTGGGCGCCGCTTTTGCCGGAGTCACCATGCCGCTTATTGCCATTGTCCGCTTTCTGACCACGCTCGTGTCCCTCATCATCTTGGGCGTGATGATCTATCTCGCCTGGACCTGGTACGATGGGGAGGTGGTGCGCCGGGCCAACGGTGACATCCTCCGGGTGCGCGAATACTGGCGGCTTTACTGGGCCATCGGCCTTGCGGCCTTTTCGTTCCTCGGCAAGATCGTCCTGGCGCCCCTGCTTGCCGGCCCCGATCGCGGCGAACCCTCCAAAGCTGATCGCGGACAGGGCCAGACCATACCTGGTCCCAATGGGAGCATGCTCTACGTCGAGGAGCTGGGCCTGCGCTCCGGACCGACCCTGATCCTCACCCATGGCTGGTCGATGGACAGCACCATCTGGCACTATGCCAAGCGCGATCTGGGACAGCGCTTCCGGGTGATCGTTTGGGATCTGCCGGGGCTGGGTCTCTCCAAAGGACCCGTGAGCCTTGAAAACTTCGCCGCAAGCCTTGGCACTGTAATCGAATGGTCCGGGGCCGCAAAGGTAGTACTCGCCGGGCACAGCATTGGCGGCATGACCATCCAGACTTTGGCGCGCGACAATCCGCTGCTGTTCTCCCAGCGCGTCGCCGGGGCGGCGCTGTTCAACACCACCTATATCAACCCGCTCAAGACCATGATCCTGCCCCGCTTCATGCAGGCGATCCGCTGGCCCATTCTCGAGCCCGTGTTCCGGCTGACCATCCTCCTGCAGCCGCTGGCCTGGCTCAGCGCCTGGCACAGCTACCTCAGCGGCATGACCCATGTCGCTAACCGCGTCGGCTTTGGCAAATATGTAACCCGCAGCCAGCTCAACCACGTGTCTTTGCTGTCGACGCGCAATCCGCCGGGCGAGATCGCCAAGGGCAATTTGGCCATGTTCCGCTGGGATGCCAGGGGAGCGCTCGCCAAGGTCGATGTTCCCGTGCTGCTGATCGCGGGCGAAATGGACATCGTCACCAAACCGGTCGCCAGCGACCAGATCGCGGCACAGACTGTACGCCGCGCGGCCGTGCAGCGTGTGGAGGGCGCCAACCACATGGGCATGCTCGAATGTGCCGCTCAGTACAATGCGGCGCTCGCCGCCTTTGCCATGCAAGTGCAGCCGCCCACCAATCCTGCAATATGATGGGTCCTCCCGGCCTTTTGTTTGAAAAAGGCACCAAAGCCATATTGATAGGGGGCAACCGAGGCCCTAACATATTAGTTGGAGGACGGCAGAATTCGCCGACAGGCTGGGCCAGGGTCGAGACCCCGCGTGCAGCTCACTCAACTCACGATGCGTCTGCACTCAGAAGCGGCGCACATCATAATACCTGGAGATTTTGCATTGAAACTTCGTAGCATTCTGACCGCAGCCGCCCTGATGCTGGCCTCGACCCTCACGCTTTCTGCAGCCGAGTATGAAGTTCACATGCTCAACAAGGGCTCCGATGGCCAGGCAATGGTGTTCGAGCCGGCCTTCCTGCAGATCGAAGCTGGCGACACGGTCAAGTTCATCCCGACCGACAAGGGTCACAATGCCGAAACCATCAAGGACATGTTCCCTGAAGGCGGCAACGAGTTCAAGGGCAAGATCAACGAAGAGTTCAGCGTGACCTTCGACGTCGAAGGCGCCTACGGCTACAAGTGCGCTCCGCACTTCGCCATGGGCATGGTCGGTCTGATCGTGGTCGGCGACGAGCCGGCAAACCTTGAAGACATCGCCAATGCCAGTGGTCCGGCAAAGGTTAAGGAAAAGTTCGCCGAACTCGCCGCAATGGTTGGCCAGTAAGCGATCCCTTTCGGCGGGCGCCAGCCCGCCGTCTCAAGCAATAGGGGAGGTGTGCAGCAATGCCACCTCCCTTTTTTTCGCCAGCGGCTCAGCCGCCGAACACCTTGAAATGCTTCGAAAGCTTGAGCGTCTGCGCCTGATAATTGGAGCCGAAAGCGGTGCCATAAAGGCGGTCCGGCGCTTCAGCGAGCTTTTCATAGATCAGCCGCCCGATGATCTGGCCATGGCCGAGGAGGAACGGCACTTCGCGGCTGCGCACTTCGAGCACGGCCCGGCTGCCGGTGCCGCCAGCGGCGGAGTGGCCGAAGCCGGGGTCGAAGAACCCGGCATAATGGACGCGAAATTCCCCCACGAGCGGATCGAAGGGCACCATCTCGGCGGCGTGGCTCGGCGGCACATGCACGGCCTCGAGGCTCACGAGAATATAGAATTCATCCGGGTCAAGGATCAGCTCGCTGCGGCCGCGGGAATAAAGCGGGTCCCAGAAGTCGAGAACGTCGAGCGCGTCCTTTTTGTCCACGTCGACAACGGCGGTGTGGCGCTTTGAACGAAAGCCAACAAGGCCGTCGCGGCCCTGGCCGAGAAGGTCGATCGAAAGCGCCACGCCATGATCCACCGGCTGCTCGCCGCCGATCACCAGCGTGTCCGATTGATGCAGCGCCTGATGCTCGGCGACGGTCAAGCGGCTATCGCCCGACCGGAACCGCATTTGGCTCAGCCGCGAGCCGCTACGCACCAGGACCGGAAAAGTGCGCGGGCTGATTTCGAGATAAAGCGGACCCTTATAGCCCGCCGGCAGCTGATCGAAGCCACGCGCCCGATCGCCGATCACGCGGGTAAAAACGTCCAATCGGCCAGTTGAACTCTTTGGATTGGCGGAAGCACTGACATCGAGGGGAAGGTCGAGCCTTTCTTCGAGCGGTACGAGGTAGACGCATCCGCGCTCCAAGACCGCCCCCTGCGTCAGGTCGATCTCGTGCAGTTTTAGCGCCTCGATGCGCTCGGCGACGGAATGCGATGGTCCCGGCAAAAAACTCGAGCGCACGCGATAAGCCGTGTTGCCCAGCCGCAGGTCGAGGCTCGCCGGCTGCACCTGGTCGGCATCGAACGGCCGCGCCGTGATCGCGCCCCCGGCCCGCAGCTTTTCGATCAACCGCGCCGGAAAGACGCCCTTGGGCCAAGTCTCGCTCATTAGAAAACGTTCCACCCCGCGCTTGGCTATCCCTAGCAACCCCTGCAATTGACGCCAACCGCCAATTGCCCTTACATCACAGCCCAGTGGCGATTTGGCCGGTCGCTTGCAGCCACTTAAAAGATTTCGCTAAAGACCGTAACCGGCCGCCATTCGCGTGCCGGTTTTTTGTTGGAAGAGCCCGATGTCCAAGAACGACAATCCCCTGCGCGATCCCAAGACGCTGTCGCCGGCAACCCAGCTCGTCCATGGCGGCGGCAAGCGCACCGATTTCAACGAGACCAGCGAAGCGCTGTTTCTGAACTCGGGCTATTCCTATCCCAGCTCCGAACATGCCGAACTGCTGTTCCAGGGCAAGCTCCCCGGCGGCCACAACTATTCCCGCTTCGCCAACCCCACCGTCGACATGTTCCAGGACCGCATGGCGCTGCTGGAAGGCGCCGAAGCGGCCCGCGCTTTTGCCTCGGGCATGGCCGCTGTCACCAATGCGGTGATGAGCCAGGTCCGCGCCGGTGATCATATCGTTGCCGCGCAGGCGCTCTTCGGCGGCTGCCGCTATGTGGTGGAAGATTACGCCCCGCGCTTTGGCGTCCAGTCGACACTGGTCGACGGTCGCGATCCGCAAAACTTTGCCCGCGCCATGCAGCCCAACACCAAACTCGTCTTCATCGAGACGCCGACCAATCCGACGCTCGAACTCGTCGATATCCAGGCCGTCGCCGACATCGCCCACGCCCATGGTGCCAAGCTCATCGTCGACAACGTGTTTTCGACCGCGCTTTATCAAAAGCCGCTCCAGCTCGGCGCCGATCTCGTGACCTATTCGGCCACCAAGCATATCGACGGCCAGGGCAGGGTGCTCGGCGGCATTGTCTTGGGGTCCAAGGCCCTGATCGAAGGCGACGTCCATACCTTCCTGCGCCAGACCGGCGCGACGCTTTCCGCCTTCAATGCCTGGGTGCTGCTCAAGGGCCTCGAAACCTATGCACTGCGAGTGGAGCGCATGACTGACAGCGCCGAAAAAGTCGCGGCCGCGATCGCCGACCACCCCAAGGTCAACCGGGTCATTTATCCACATCACCAGAGCCATCCGCAATACGAACTGGCCAAGCGACAGATGACACGCGGCTCGACCCTAATGGCCATCGACGTCAAGGGCGGCCAGGATGGCGCCTTCGCGCTTTCGGACAACCTCGCCGTGGTGCTGATCTCCAATAATCTTGGCGACAGCAAATCGCTGATCACCCATCCGCGCACGACCACCCATGCCCGATTGACCGAAGACGTACGCCTTGAGACCGGAGTGACGCCAGGGCTGGTGCGGCTTTCAGTCGGGCTCGAGGATCCGGACGACCTGATTGCCGACCTGATGTTCGGGTTGGATCAGGTTTGAGGGCGATGCGGAAAGACCCCCACCCAGCCTCCCCCGCAAGACGGGGGAGGAGCACTACCGTGCTTTGGTTTAGAGCTCGTCCAGAACTCGATGCAGCTCCTCCCCCTCCTTCAGGGGGAGGTTGGGTGGGGGTGGGCCGCACAATGGCTTTCGCGCTCCTCACCCTCGCCACCCCCGCGTTTGCCCAGCTCCTGCCGCAACACGCCGACCCGGACGCGCGCGAGATCCTGCCGGCCAATCAGGTCCCGGCCATCCGCTTCCTCACCACGCCGGATTTTCCGCCCTTCAACTTTCGCGATAGCAACGGCGAGCTGATCGGCTTCAATATCGATCTCGCCCGCCGCATCTGTGCCGAGGTCGACGTGGCCTGCACCATTCAGGCCTGGCCCTGGGACCAGGCCGCCAATGCGCTGGCCGATAGCCAGGGCGATGCGCTGGTCGCCGGCCTTGCCATGACGCCGGAAAACGGCGAACGCTTCGACTTTTCCTCGGTCTATCTGGCCCTGCCAGGACGCTTCGTCACCGCGGCGGATGCCATCGAGGGCTTCTCGCTGCCCGGCTTGTCCGACAAGCGCGTAGCCGTCCGCACCGGCAGCGCCCATGCCCAATTCATGACCCGCTACCTGCCCGATGTCGAACAGGTGGGCTTCGACAGTGAGCTCGATGCCCTGGAAGCGGTCAAGACTGGAAGCGTCGACGCCTATTTCGGCGACGCCATGCGCGCCGCCTTCTGGCTCAACGACAATCTCGCCTGCTGTGGTTTTGCCGGCGACGCCTATTTCCGTCCCGACCTTTTCGGCGAAGGCCTGACCATCACCGTGCCAGCCGGCAACGACCCCATCCGCCACGCCATCGACTGGGCGCTAGTGCGCCTCGAGGAAAACGGCGCGCTGGACGAACTCTATCTGCGCTGGTTCCCGGTCGGATTCTACTGATCTGTTCTTCCCTTCTCCCCTTGCGGGAGAAGGTGCCCCGAAGGGGCGGATGAGGGGTTTACGGGAACTGCCACCAACCCCTCACCCGTCTCGGGCTCCGCCCGATCCACCCTCTCCCGCAGGGGGAGAGGGGAAGAAGATCACGCCGGCAGCTTCCGATGCCGCGCCCGCGCTGCCACTTCGATCGCCGCCGTGGTCAAGCGATCGAGCGTCAGCTTGTCGCGCAGCAGTTCAAGGAAGCGGAGCTCTTCCTGCTCGAGATAAAGGTCCACCGCCGTGACCTCGACCGCCACGGCATAGGCGGTGTCCTGCAGTTTGACCGGCAGTGCGTCGATGGCAGCATCCACGACCGCATCGAGCCCCATCTGGTTAAGCCGGTCGGCACAGGCATTGGCGACGTCTTCAAGCCGCGTTCGATCGAAACCCTCGAACACCGGCAGACGGTCGACCAATGCCGAAATCCGCACCAGTTCCTTTTCCGTGATGGCACTGTCGGACATGGCGGCGACGATCATCAGGTCGATGAGGGCGTCGTGGGCAGCAGTGCTCATGGATTTGGGTCTCGATTGTTGAACTGGCGAGAAAGTTAGGAAGCCGCGCCGCGGCACGCAACCCACCTGCGACATTGACGCCGTAAGCGTTCCCGTGCACATGACGCTTTCCGTCCTCTCTCTGCCCGTCCCGAAAGGCCTAGTGCCCGTGTCGCCTGCCGCTTTGCCCCCGCTTGACCCTTCGTTTTTTGAGCCCGCGCAGTCTGCCCGCGCCTGGCCCTTCGAAGAAGCGCGCAAGATCGTCAAACGGCTCGAAAAGTCCGGCAAGGGCGAAGCGCTATTCGAAACCGGCTATGGCCCCTCGGGCCTGCCGCATATCGGCACATTCGGCGAAGTGGCGCGCACCACCATGGTGCGCACGGCTTTTCGTCTCCTGACCCGCGACCAGATCCCGACGCGGCTTTTGTGCTTTTCCGACGATCTCGACGGCATGCGCAAAATCCCGGAAACCGTTCCCTCCAAGGAGGCGATGGAGCCGCATCTGCAAAAGCCGCTGACCGCGGTACCTGACCCGTGGACCAACGAATATCCAAGCTTTGGCGATCACAACAACGCCATGCTGCGCCGCTTCCTAGACACCTTCGGCTTCGACTACGAATTCGCCAGCGCTACCGAGTACTACCGGTCCGGCAAGTTCGACACCGTGCTGCGGCTTGCTGCCGAGCGCTATGACGACATCATGGCCGTGATGCTGCCGACCCTGGGCGCCGAACGGCAGGCGACCTATTCGCCCTTCCTGCCCATTTCCCCGATTTCCGGCCGCGTCCTTTATGTGCCGATGAAGGAAGTCGATGCCAAGAACGGCACCGTGACCTTTGCCGACGAAGATGGCCGCGACACCACCGTGCCGGTCACCGGTGGTCATGTAAAACTGCAGTGGAAGCCAGACTTCGGCATGCGCTGGGCCGCGCTCGGCGTCGATTTCGAGATGTTCGGCAAGGATCACCAGACCAACCAGACGATCTACGACCGGATCTGCGCCATTCTCGGCGGCACCCCGCCCGAGCATTACGTCTACGAGTTGTTCCTCGACAGCGAAGGCCAGAAGATCTCGAAATCCAAGGGCAATGGCCTCACCATCGACGAATGGCTGACCTATGCGCCGACCGAGAGCCTGGGCCTCTACATGTTCCAGAAGCCGCGCGTCGCGAAGCGCCTCCACTTCGACGTCATCCCGCGCGCCGTCGACGAATATGCCAGCTTCGTCGCCGCCTATGAGCGCCAGGATGCTGCTGCACGCCTCGAAAACCCGGCCTTCCATGTTCATTACGGCAATGTGCCCAAGATCGACATGCCGGTCACCTTCGCGCTGCTGCTTAACCTTGCGACGGCGTCCAACCCGGAAACGCCCGAAGTCATGTGGGGCTATATTTCGGCCTATGCGCCCGGCGTTTCGGCCAAGACCCATCCGCATCTCGATGCGCTGGTCGGCTACGCCATGCGCTACTTCCGCGATTTCGTGAAAAAGACCTATCGCGCTCCCGACGATGTCGAGCGCCAGGCGCTGGAAGCGCTTTCCGCCAGCTTTGCGGAACTGCCGGCCGACGCCAGCAACGAAGACATCCAGAACGCTGCGCTTGATGTCGCGCGCACTTTCGAGCGCTATCAAGACCACACCAAGAAGAGCCCGACGGGCGGCCCGGGCGTGTCCGGCGACTTCTTCCAGATGCTTTATCAGGTGCTGATCGGCCAGGAACGCGGCCCGCGCTTTGGTTCTTTCGCCGCGCTTTATGGTATCGTCAATACGCGCCGGCTAATCGCCGACGCGCTGGCAGGCAAGATGGTGTCGGCCTGATCCAGGATGCCGGGGCAGGGCGCCCTGGCTTAGGTTTTCCATTATAGCCGGGCGTGGGCGCCCTTGAGGACTTGTCGTGCTTGAAGGAAGTCTGAGTGCGGCGCTCCTGAGCCATGGCGAGTGGTTCCGAAAGCGTCCAGCGATCGCCTATGCCACCGCCATTCTGGCCTTCGCCATCGCTCTTGCGGTGCGGTTCGTGCTCAACGACGTCCTGCCTGCGGGATTTCCATATCTCACCTTCTTCCCCGCCGTTCTCCTCACCGCCTTTTTCTGCGGCACCGGGCCGGGCGTCGTGGTCGCGATCCTTTCGATCCTCTCGGCTTGGTACTGGTTTATCCCGCCCTTTGGCGGTTTCGCGCTCGACACGCAGAGCGCCATCGCCGTCCTCTTCTTTGTCGCTATTCTGGCCGCCGATATTCTGATTATCCACGTCATGAACGTCGCGCTACGCCGCCTTGTGGCCGAACAACAGCGCACCACGGCCCTTCTCGATCAGCAAAAGGCTTTGTTCGAAGAACTCCAGCACCGCACCGCCAACAACATGGCCTTTATCAGCGCGCTGCTGTCGATGCACAAACGCCGCGTGCGCGGCACGCCCGATGCCGTCTCCGCCTTCGAGGATGCGTCGACGCGCCTCGACTCCATGGCGCGCATCCATCGTCGGCTTTATGACCCGACCAATATCGATCTTGCCATCGACGCCTATCTCGGCGACCTGCTGCGCGATGTCTTCCAGAGCGCCGGCAGCCCTGACATCGAAATCGTAGTTGAAAGCAGCGTCGCGCGTCTCGGCGTCAACCGGCTGATCACCCTGTCGCTGATCCTCAGCGAACTGGCCACCAACGCCGTCAAGCATGCTTTTCCGGGCGGCAGCGGGCGCTTTGTTGTCAGCCTCGCGCAAGTAGGCGCCGACTACGTCCTGACCACCTCCGATACTGGTCCGGGCTTCCCCGAAGGCTTCGATCCGGCGGGCAGCGACCGCCTCGGCTTCCGTGTCCTTTCGAGCTTTGCCCGAACACTCGACGGCACGCTGAGCTTCACCAACAAGGACGGCGCCGTCACCACGCTGACCTTCCCGGCCGCCGATCCGCGCGCCACGAATACTGCGGCGTAAGATTAGCCAACCCGCTCCGCCAGGATCCGGGCTTCCTCAGGCATGTCCTGAGCGATCTTGCGATAGATCCGGCCGTCCGGCGTGCGGCGCAGCAGATCAAGGTCGCAGAGGTCGCGCCGCAATAGCGCAAAGTCCTCATAATCGTGCCAGCCGCGCAACATGGCGCTGACCTCGCTTTCGCTCATCTGCACATCGTCGGGCAGTTGCGACCACACAACCCAAAGCACCAGCACCTGCTCGCTGCGCTTGGACGGCCAGCGCTGCAGCCGCCCCTTGGCGTCAAAGCATCTTGCCACCCGCTCCATCTGTTTGGCAGCAGGCCCAGCGCTCATTGGCTGGCCCAGATGATCCGCGCCATCCATTCCACATCGGCGACATCGATCAGCCGCGGCTCATAGGCCGGGTTGATTGACCGCAACTCGATCTGCTTGGCCGATTGGCGATGAAGGATCTTGGCCATCACCTCGCCGTCGCGCGTCTTGACCACGACCCGATCGCCGCGCCGCACCTGCTCGGTGGGGGAAACGACGATCCGGTCCCCTTCGCGATAAAGCGGCTCCATGCTGTCGCCGGTAATCTCGAGCGCATAGATGCCGTTGTCCTCGGGCGAGGGCAGGGCCACTTCGTCCCAGCCCTGGCCGACCGGAAAACCAGCGCTGTCGAAGAACCCGCCTGCACCCGCCTGCGCCAGGCCCAGGAGCGGCACCGTCGCCGTGCGCCAGCTTTCGCCAAAGCCGCCATGCGCCTTGATATAGGCGCCGGTCCCCTCGATGAAGCTATCGAAGCTTTCGCCCGTCGCTTCCAAAATCTTGGAAATGCTTTCGGTCGAGGGCCAACGCTCCCGTCCATCCTTGCTGACGCGCTTGGAAACGTTGAACGCGGTGGGATCGAGCCCCGCCAATTTTGCAAGCGCCGACACCGACACGCCCTGACGCCGGGCGATGCCGTCAATACCGTCCCAGATGGCGCGATGCGAGAGCATGGATCTCACCAGAAAGGAAATCAGTCACACTTAAGGAAAATCGTCCTAACCTATCCATCCTCTCCCCGCTTGTAAAGCGCCCCCATCCACTTTACCGCAAACGGCACAGCAGGGAGCCGCACGTGACCGACACGCCAGACCTCATCTACAAGATTGCCACAGTCGCTTCCTTCGCGCCGGCACGGCTTTCAGGCCACTATGATGGCATGCCGATCGATGCCGCCGATGGATATCTTCATTTCTCGACCGCCGCCCAGCTCGCTGAAACCCTTCGTCTCCACTTCAAGGGCCAGTTCGGCCTCGTGATCCTAGCCGTCCGCACGGCTGACCTGCCCGAGCTGATCTGGGAGCCGTCACGCGGCGGCCAGATGTTCCCGCATCTTTATGGCGGCCCGCTGCCGTTATCGGCCGTCGAGTGGGAGGCGTCCGTCGATGTCGATGCCGAAGGCAATTGCACGCTGCCAGAGGCTGTCCGGTGATCCTTTCCGCCCTTGCTCCGCTGCTGCGCCTTCAGGGCCTCCAATCGCTGACGCGCGACACGCTCCTGCGCATGGACCCCGAAACGGCGCATGGCGCAACCATCAGCGCTCTACGGCTGGGCCTCGCGCCGACCCAGCAGGACAAGGACGCGCCCGAGCTCGCGACCACGCTGTGCGGCCTTGACCTCGCCAATCCTGTCGGCATGGCTGCAGGCTTCGACAAGAATGCCGAAGTGCCGCGCCAGCTGGCGCTGATGGGTTTTGGCATGGTCGAGATCGGCACCGTCACCCCGCGCCCGCAGGAGGGCAATGCCAAGCCGCGTCTGTTCCGCATCCCCGAGGCCGAAGGCGTCATCAACCGCATGGGCTTCAACAATGAAGGACACGAGGCCGCCTTCGAACGCCTCAAGGGCCTGCGCGTGCCCGCCGCGCTCGGCGTCAATATCGGCGCCAATAAGGACAGCGCCGATTTCGTCGCCGACTATGTGCTGGGCGTCCAGCGCTTTGCCGACCTTGCCGACTACCTCACCGTTAACGTCTCGTCGCCGAATACGCCTGGCCTGCGCAATCTCCAGGCCGACGAAGCCCTTCGGCGGCTTCTGGGCGAAGTGCTGAGTGCCCGCGCCAAGGCCAGGACGCGCGTCCCCGTCCTTCTCAAGATCGCCCCCGATCTCGACCAAGCCGGCATGGATGCCGTGGCCCGTGTTATTCTCGACACCGACCTCGATGGCCTCATCGTCTCCAACACCACGATCAGCCGCGACCCAGTCTCGGGCCTGGAGAATGCCAGCGAAACCGGCGGTCTCTCTGGCAAGCCGCTGTTCGCGCTTTCCACCCAGCGCCTTGCCCAGATGCGCCAGCGCGTCGGCAGCATGCCCATCGTCGGCGTCGGCGGCATCCATTCCCCGCAAACCGCGCTCGCCAAGTTCGAAGCCGGCGCTGACGCCATCCAGTTCTACTCAGCCTTGGTCTTCGGCGGCCTCGACCTGCTCGACCGCGTCAAGCGCGGCCTCGTCGCTGCCGTCCGAGCCCAGGGTAAGCTTAATATTTCAGAACTGGTGGGGACGAAGGTGGACGACTGGGCCTTTGGTAAGGCACCCCCTTCCGAGCTTCGCTAAGGCGCTGCGCACCTTAGCTCCGCTTGCCTTCCCCTCTGAGGGGGAAGGTGAACGCAGCTGATGTGGCACTATCGAGCCAAAGTCACAGGAGCTACCTTCCCCCTAAGAGGGGAAGGCAAGCAAAGCTTGGCGACGAAGGAGCCTAGCGTCGCTCGGAAGGGGGTGCCTTCCTAAGCCTCGACCACCAGCTCGATTACCACGTCGGCCCGATCACGCGAGCCCTCCACCAGCTCGTAATTGGGCAGGTCGTTGCACGCGATATGGGCGCGGTTGCGCTCGTCGGTGAACAGCCCTTCTTCCCCATGCCGCCGTAACAGCCGCGCTTCGACCATGTCGCGCGGCACGTGGATGAAGACCGCGTAATCGAGCAGCGACCGTACGCCCGCCCAAGGGCCTTCGGTCAGCAACAGGTAATTGCCCTCGACCACCAGCACCCGTGCCTCCGGCTGCACGGTAAAGGCGTCTTCGACCGTGTCCTCGATCTTGCGGCTATAGCCTGGCCCGCTCACGGGCTCGGTGGCGCGCTTGAGGTGGTGGAGGAAGCTCACAAACGCCGCGCCCTCGAATGTATGCGGCGCCCCTTTGCGGTCGGTCTCCCCCAGCTCTTCGAGCTTGGCGTGCTTGATGTGAAAGCCGTCCATCGGCACCAAAGCCGCGCTGCCCGGCTTGACCGCATTGAGCATGGTGACGAGCTCTGCCGCGAGCGTCGACTTGCCGACCCCCGGGCCACCCGCAAGGCCAATGGCGATCCGCTGCCCACCGGCTGCACTTTCCATCTGCAGAATATGCGGCACCAGCCGCGCCAGAGCCTCGGCCGGCGTTAGCCGCAAGACGCTCATCGGCCACCCCGCGCGAGGCGCATCAGCAGCCAGATCGGCACCACGACCGCTGCACCAGCGAGGACATAGCCGATGATCTGCCGGACGATGCCGCCACCATCGCGCAGCGCTTCGCGCACGGCGTCCACTGCGCCGCGCAGCAGGTCGCTGGCATTGAAGCCGAACACCGACATCACGAAGCCGACCAGAAGCGACAGCAGCACCAGCCGCATCACCACCGAGCTCGGCCGCCCGCCAAACAAGCGCTCGGCGCCGGAACGAGTCTGAGGCCTATAGTCTTCTGTCATCGGTCCGCTCCGTTTGGCAGTGTTCACGCCATCATATAGTCTTGCGGAGCAATTGCAGTAGGTGTTCGTTGTCAGGTTTGTTGGCTGTCCCCCCAAGCGCGGTCCTCCCTTCTCCCCTTGCGGGAGAAGGTGCCCGAAGGGCGGATGAGGGGTGCGGTGCCGTATTTTGGCACTATGTTGCCCGATACCCCTCACCCGTCTCGGCCTTTGGCCGATCCACCCTCTCCCGCGAGGGGAGAGGGAAAGCGACGAGAACATGAGCGCTGCAACGCTGCCCCCCGTCATCGCCGACTGGTTCGCCACCCGCAATTGGGCCCCCCGCCAACATCAGCTCGACGTCCTTGCGTCCTATCAGCGCGGCGCCTCGCAGCTGCTGATAGCCCCAACCGGTGCCGGCAAGACCCTGGCCGGGTTCCTTCCAACCCTGACCGAGCTGGTCGACGGCAAGTTCGATGGCCTTCACACCCTTTACATTTCCCCGCTCAAGGCCCTCGCCGTTGACGTGCAGCGCAATCTGTCGACGCCGATCGACGAGATGAAACTGCCGATCAAGGTGGAAGCCCGCACCGGCGACACCTCCGCTGCCAAGCGCGCGCGTCAGCGCACCAGCCCGCCGCATGTGCTGATGACGACGCCCGAACAGCTTGCGCTTCTGATCAGCCACCCCAAGGCCGAACTGATGTTCGGCAGCTTGCGCCGCGTCGTGCTCGACGAACTTCATGCCTTGGTCACCAATAAGCGCGGCGAACTGCTGTCGCTCGGCTTGGCCCGGCTCGCGACCCTTGCACCCGAAATGCGCATCACAGCGCTCAGCGCCACCGTCGCCCGGCCAGATCTCTTGCAGGAATGGATCGCCCAACCGAACCTCGATCGCCCCACCGATCTCCTGCGCATGGTCGGCGGCGCGCCGCCGGAATTGGCAATTCTGGAAACCGAAGAACGGCTGCCCTGGGCCGGGCACTCGGCCAAATATGCGCACCTCGAGCTGCTCGACATCATCCGCGCCCACAAGACGACGCTCCTCTTCGTCAATACCCGCTCGCAGGCTGAAATGCTGTTTTCCGGCCTGTGGGACATCAACGAGGAGATGTTGCCGATCGCCCTCCACCATGGCTCGTTATCGGTCGAGCAGCGACGCAAGGTCGAGGCCGCCATGGCCGATGGGCGGCTCAAGGCCGTGGTCTGCACTTCGACCCTCGATCTTGGCATCGACTGGGGCGATGTCGATCTCGTGGTCCAGATCGGAGCGCCCAAGGGCTCCTCGCGCATGCTGCAGCGCATCGGCCGCGCCAATCACCGGCTCGATGATGCCTCCAAGGCGCTGCTGGTGCCCTCCAACCGCTTCGAAGTGCTCGAATGCGAAGCGGCGGTGGAAGCTGTCGCCGAAGGGCATCAGGATAGCGAAGACCCCCAGCCCGGCGGCTATGACGTTCTGGCCCAGCACGTGCTCGGCATGGCCTGCGCCGCGCCCTTTTTCGCCGATGATCTTTACGCCGAAGTCCTCCGCGCCTGGCCCTTCCGCGACCTGCCGCGCGGACAGTTCGACCGGGTGCTCGAATTCGTCGCCACCGGCGGCTACGCGCTCCAGGCCTATGAACGCTATGCCCGCCTGCGCCAGACCGAGGACGGCATGTGGCGCATCGCCAACCCCAAGGTCGCCCAGCAATACCGTCTCAACATCGGCACCATCGTCGAAGAGCCGATGATCAAGGTGCGCCTGGTGCGGGGCAGGGGGCAAAAGCAGGGCCGAACCACGGGGCCGATCGGCGCCGGTGGCCGCGTCCTCGGCGAAATGGAAGAATACTTCTTCGGCCAGATGACCATCGGCGACACCTTTATCTTCGGCGGCGAAATCGTCGCCTTCGAGGGCATGAAGGACAACGAGGCCTATGTGTCGCGCGCCTTCTCCAAGGATCCCAAGATCCCGACCTATGGCGGCAGCCGCTTCCCGCTGTCCACCTACCTGGCCGAGCGCGTCCGCCGCATCATGGATTCTCCCGAGGAGTGGAGCAAAATGCCCGACCAGGTTTCCGACTGGCTGCGGCTTCAGCGCGACATCTCGGTCATGCCGCGCCGCGACAGCCTCCTGGTCGAAACCTTTCCGCGCGGCACGCAATACTACATGGTCTGCTACCCCTTTGAAGGCCGGCTTGCGCACCAAACGCTGGGCATGCTGCTGACCCGCCGGCTCGAGCGCATGCGCGCCCGCCCGCTCGGCTTTGTCGCTTCCGAATACTCGCTGGCCATCTGGGGGCTGGGAAACCTCTCGGCACTGATCCGCACCGATCGCCTCTCGCTCGACGAGCTTTTCGACGAAGACATGCTCGGCGACGATCTGGAATCCTGGCTCGATGAATCGGCGCTGATGAAGCGGACCTTCCGCAACTGTGCCGTCATTGCCGGGCTGATCGAGCGCCGCCATCCGGGAAAGGAGAAGACCGGTCGGCAGATCACGATGAGTTCAGATCTGATCTACGACGTGCTTTATGCCCATGAGCCCGACCACATTCTGATCCAGGCGACGCGCCACGATGCAGCCCGCGGGCTCCTCGATATCGGGCGTTTGGGCCAGATGCTGACGCGCATCCGGCACCACATCGTCCATAAGCCGCTGGAGCGTGTCTCCCCCCTGGCCGTGCCCATCCTCCTCGATATCGGCCGCGAGATCATTCATGGCGAAGGCCGCGAATCAGCTATGGCGGAAGCTGCAGACGAGCTCATTCGAGAAGCGATGGGCGAGCGCTGACCTTTCTTACCTCGCCCCCTCGGGGACTTCGAGCTGACCCAGAGGGCAAATCACTCCAGTGGAGTGATTTGAAGCGAGAAGGCCATGAGAGCTAAGCTCGAATGGCGATTCGACGCGTGAGCGTCGGGTGAGGTGGCCTTACTTTGGGGCGTTGAACGAACATATGAACACCGCTGCTGCCCTTTCGGCTCCCGTCACGGAAACAGTCTTGCTGCGTTTTGCCGGCCACAATTTCGAACCGCTGCCGTCGGGCGCCCTGTTCTGGCGCGCGCAGTCGACCCTGCTTGTCGCCGACCTGCACTTCGAGAAGATGGCAAGCTTTGCCCGCAAGGGGCAGATGCTGCCGCCTTACGACACGGCGATGACCATCACCCGGCTCGAGACAGACCTCCGCCGCACCGGCGCGAGGCGCCTCCTGTCGCTAGGCGATACCTTTCATCGTCCGGACTCGAGCTCGCTGCTCACCCCGGCCGATCGGCTGCGGCTCGACACCATCTGCGACACGGTCGAATGCATCTGGCTTTCAGGCAATCACGACCCCATTGCGCACTGCATCGGCGGCACCTGCCTGCCGGAAATCCAGGTCGAAGGCCTCACCTTCATCCACCACCCGTCCAAGGGCGCCAAGGGTCATGTCAGTGGCCATCTTCATCCGGCCGCGCGCATCGCCATGGACGGCCGAACTGCGCGCAAGCCCTGCTTCGTCCACGACAACCGGTTGATGATCCTGCCCGCCTATGGCAGCTCCGCCGGCAATATCAACATCCTGTCGCCAGCCTTCTTCGGCCTCTTCCACATGCCGGCGCTCGAAGTGACCATGCTCGGCCGCGACCGCACCTATCCGGTGCCGACAAAGCGATTGGTCAACGGCTAGCGGCACGTCCTCGTCCTTCGAGGCTTCGCTGACGCTGCGCACCTCAGGATGAGGACTACTTCGAGATCTTCAGTAGCCCTCATGGTGAGGTGCGGAGCGAAGCGCAGCCTCGAACCACGAGGGCGTGGCATTAGCGCTTGAAGATCACGCCGCCCAGCCAACCGGTAAACAGCGCGAGGATCACGCAGGCGATGCCGTAGAGCAGCGGATACTGCGTCGATGACTGCGCAAGGAAGCGCTCGAAGTCGATCTTGCGCACCGCAAACCCCTCCGACTTGCGGGCGATCAGTGCCCCATCCTTGAAAAGGTATGTCTGCGCAATATAGGGCCCCGGCGGCGCGCTGCTCGGCAGGGTCAGTTGTGCAGTATAGAACGTGTCCGACATGAACTGTACGCCGGTTTCCTGCACGCCGAACAGCCCGTCCTCCGACATCAGCCGGATCAGTTCGCGGCCGAAATTCAGCGTCTTCATGAAGCCGGCCGGGTTTGGCGCCATGGCGTAGGATTCCGGCAGGATGAAATTGGCGTTGAGCGTCGCAATGTCGCTGATTTCGAGCAGACGCTTGTTCGACAGCACGTGGAAGTAGCTCGGAAAGCGCTGGAACTCGACCTGATCGGTATTGAGCCAGATGCCAAAGTTGTTGGTCTTCTCGCGCGCCACCCGGTTCTGCGTCGGCCCCAGAACCACAATCACAACCTGGAACGGTCCCTCCACGGTCGTGCTGGTCGAACCCGCTTCCGGCGCGATCGTGCCAAAGAAGGTCAGCCGCTCGCCATCAAAGCTTGATGTGATCTGCACCGTGTCGTTGGAGACGCCGGAAATCAGTCGTTGTGCCTGCGCCGGCAGGGCGAAAGCCAGGAGCACAGCGAAGAGCACGAAGAGCCTTGTCATCGCGCCACGCTCGTCACAGCCATGCTGAACGGGTCTGCAGGCGTCAGCACCAGCGAGAGGCCGAAGCGGATGGCGACGGCAAGGATCAAGAGCGCGAGGAGCCCGCGCAACTGTTCGCCCCGCAGGTTCTTGCCTGCCGCTGCACCAAATTGTGCCCCGGCGACACCACCCACCATGAGGCAGAAGGCAAGGAGAATATCGACGCTTTGGCTTTGCACGGCATGAAGGATTGTCGTGGCCGACATCATGGCCACGACCTGCGCGAGCGAGGTGCCGATCACCACATTGCCGGGCACGCGCAAGAGGTAAACCAGCGCCGGCACCATGATGAAGCCGCCGCCAATGCCCAACAGCGAACCGACAAAGCCGATAAAGAGCCCAATCCCCAGCACCGGCAAGACGCTGATATAGAGCCGCGACTTCTTGAACCGCACGCGCCAGGGCAGGCCATGGATCCAGCTATGCTGGTTGGGCAGCCGCTCGCGCACCACAATGCCCTGCCGATGCTTGAGCAAAGCCCGCACCGATTCCTGCAGCATCAGGACGCCGACCGAGCCCAGCAAGATCAGGAAGCCAAGCGAGATCACAAGATCGAGCTGACCGGCGTCCTGCAGCAGCGAAAACGCTGCCACGCCGCCAAAAGCGCCAAGCACGCCGGAGAGCACGAGATACATGGCGAGATGGAGATCGATGCCGCCGCGCCGGTAATGGCTCAAGGCACCCGAGGTCGAGGCGGCCACGACCTGTCCGGTTACCGAGGCCACGGCCACGGCGGTCGGCACGCCCGAAAAGATCAGCAAGGGCGTCAACAGGAACCCGCCGCCGACCCCGAACAGGCCCGACAGGAAACCGACCGCCCCTCCGATCCCCACGAGAAAGAAGAGGTTCACGGAAAGCTCGGCGATCGGCAGATAGATCTGCAAGATCTTTAGGTCCCGTAAAAGCCCGCCACAGCGGAAAAGAGATATGGCCCGGGCTTATGTCCGGGCCATGGCAGTGTCAAATCTTTCTCCCGGTCATCAGACCGGTTGGCTCCCCAGAACCGCCAGCAACCGCGGATTAACGGCGCCGCTCTCGCTCATGCCGGTGCTCCGCTCGAACGCGCTGATCGCATCGCGCGTCTTGGGACCGGCCACGCCATCGGGCGTGCCGAGGTCGAAGCCAAGCTTGTTGAGCGCCTGCTGCACCTTTGAGACCACTTCGCGGCTGCCGATCGCGTCGCCCGGGGCGAAGCTGTCGGTCCATGTGCCGATCGGCGCAAAGTTGGCGGCAAAGTCGACCGGCTCGATCTTCCAGGCCTTGACCTCGTCATTGATGCGGCTAACGGCTTCGGCAGTGAGCGACTTGGCAATATCGTCGCGCGCTTGCGTCGCGTCCTTGTCGCCGCTCAGCGCTGCCAGCGAGAACCACTTGTAGGACTGCTCGAAATCCTGCTCGACGCCAAGGCCGCGGGCATAAAGCATGCCGAGGTTGAATTGGCTGTCGGTCATGCCGAGGGCTGCGGCGCGGGCAAACCATTCCGAGGCAACCTCGAATTCCTGCTCGCCCATCTGTCCGCCAGCATGGAGCGCGGCAAGGTTGTGCATGGCCATGCGATTGCCGGCTTCGGCGCTGCGTTGGTACCAGAGCTTGGCCTCTTCGAGATCCTTTTCAACGCCGCTGCCGAGCTCATAGAGATTGCCCAGACGGTATTGCGCCGGCACAAAGCCTTGTGCAGCCGAGCGCTCATACCACTTGGCGGATTCCTCGAGGTCCTTTTCAACGGCGCGGCCTTCGCCATAGATTGCCGCGACTTCAAACTGCGCCTTGGCGTTGCCCTTGGCAGCCGCTTCGCGCAGTTCCAGCGGGCCCACGCCTTCAGCCGGCAAGTCGAACGGCTCGGCCACGGCCGCAACGTCGGCTGGCGGGTCGACGGGGGTGAGATCAGGCAGAGCAGGCGCTGCACCAAGGCTAGCCGGTGCGATCGCGACCGGGGTCTCGTCCGGCAGCAGGGCAGGGGTAATCGGCGCCGTGATCTTGGCGCTGGCGGGCTTGCTGAACGTCATCGGCGCGCCCGGATTGATCGATCCGGTAGCGGTCGGATCGACCATGTCGATGACGCGCGGCGGAGCGATCGTCGAAACATCACCCACCGGCGCTTCTTCCGGAGCGGCAGCGGCTTCCGGCGCAGGCACCGGGTCGACGGTGTCCATGCGCTGCAACACAAGGTTCAGCGCCAGGAGCGACACCGCGACCAGCGTTGCCGCCAATAGCAGTGGACGGCGATGCTTGGTGAGGAAGCTTTCCTGCGCCACCTGCGGCATCGGCATGCGCATGTCGGCAACCGGTGCTGCCGCAGCCTTCGGCTCGCGCTTGGCGCGGACCGGCTTTTCCTTTTTCGGCTTTTCCGCCGGCTTGGCGACCGGCGCCACCGGCATGGCGTCGAGCGACACCTCTTCGGTCTTCTCAACCTTGTCGATCTTGTTCTGGCGCACGCGGGCCAGCGCCCGCCCGATCAGCGAGGTGCTGCCGGGAGCAGGTTTGACGTCTTCCTGCTTGGCGCGCTGCGCGCGGCGGGCCGCGGCGACGAAGGTGCTGGTGCTGGTCGGGCCTGCGGCTGCTTCCGGCGTTGGCGCCGGCGCACGGGGCGGCTCGGAGAAGGGATTGTTGTCCGGCTCGGCAAAACTCGACTGGGGGCGCGGCGGACGCTGCACGCTTTCGGGATCGATCACCGGGACCGCAACTTCTTTCGCCGGCGAGGCCGCAGGCGCACGCGGCGCCGGTGCACGGCTCGGAGCCTGAGCCATCGGCTTGGGCCCGCGATCCACCAGCGGATGTTCATCGGCCGGATTGACCGGCATGGCGTCGCTCGGACCCTTGCTCAGGGTCTGGAGGATGGAGTCGAGCTTTTCGGTACCGCCCTGGCGCGGCTGCGTGACCGCCTCGAACGGATCGTCCTTGAGCTCTGGCGCCGGGGCCTTGGCGCGCACCGGAACCGGCGCAGGCGCCTCGTTGCGCTCGGCCAGCATGGCCTCGAGCCGCGTCAAGCGTTCCGCCGTATCCTTGCCGGCAGTGTTGAGCAGCGAGGTCATGCGCTTTTCGAGCGCATCGATATTGCCGTTTGTGTCCGGCGTCGCCGGCACCGACCGCGCCACCGCTTCGGAGGTCCGGGCCGCCACGAGGTCCGCGAGGCTCTCATAGTCCGGCGTCTTGCCGGCCGATTTGATCAAACCGGTGATGCGGTCTTCGATGCTCTTGAGGCTGTCGGCGCCGAACATGGCGACCGGGGCGGTCGCCTTGCGCGCCACAGCTTCGCTGGTGCGCTCCGCAACCATCGTGGCCAGCGACTCGAAATCCGGCCGGTCGTCGCCTGAATTATAAAGCCGTGCGAGCCCATCGAGTTGTGCACCGGCATCGTCCATCCGCGCCATAAGCGCCGTCAGCTGGTTCTCGACCACGCTGGTATCCACGGGCACGATGCGGTCGCTCAGCGCCTCGATCTGGTTTTCCAGCCGCACGAAGCGCGGTTCGATCCCCTGCAGCACCGCGGCGCGCAGCCCGGCGATCTCGCCCTTGAGCGCCTGCACCTCGGCATTGCCTTCGATGGCCTCGATACGGTCGGCCATGGTTTCCACAAGGCCGATCAGCGCCTTGGGCGCTGCGGTATTGTCCTTCATCGCCTGGGTGAAAGCGGCCATTTCGCCGGTTAGCCGTTCGAAATCGGCCGAGGACATTGCCACATTGCGCTCGATCGCATCGATCCGGTCGTAGACCGACCGCACGCTCGCCTCGATGCTTTCCATGGCCGGGGCCATCTTGGCGATCTCGGGCGTGGCGCGCTGTTCGCGGCCGATTTCGCGCTCCATCTGCTGCGCCTGCAGCTCGGCAAGCTTGCCCACGGTCGCCGACACATCGTCGAGCCGCTGGTTGATGGCCGAAAGGTCGGTCTTGGGCGCCTGTTCGATCATGACGCTGAGCGCCGCGATCTGCCCTTCGAGGCGCTTGACCTGTCCGGTCTCGCCGATGGCGCCAGCCAGGAGTTCCACGACCTGCGTCAGCTGCTCGACCTGGCTTGCGACCTCGCGCACGCTGCCGGCATTGCTGCGCTGCGACTTGAGCTCGCCCTCGAGGCGCTCCAGCCGCTGCGTCATGCCGGTGACGAGGCCATTGAGTTCGCGGATTTCCCCGCCATCAGAGCCGCGCCGCATCGGCATCGGTGCCGGCTGTCCTGGCGCGCCCTGGCGGCTGCGAATTTCGGCAATGGCAGAGGTAAGGTCATCCACCGCGGGCGCTTCGTCGTCATCGCGCTCGCTGAAGCGGTCGACCGCGCGCTTGACGGTGCGCAGCGCCTCGCGGCGGCGCAGCGTCGGTTCGGGCGCTTCCACCTGGTCGCGCAGATGCTGCATGCGACGCGACAGGGCGCTGACCGCCGGCTCGGGCACTTCGGCTTCTGCCGGCGCATAGCGGCTTTCAACCTTGTCGAGCAGGGCGACCAGTTCGCCGCGCAAGGCTTGCCACTCGCCCGCAGCCGGATCACGGGAAAGGCCGGCAGTTTCCGATTGAGGGTAAGCGCGGGGCATGTGTGGTCCCTGTCAAGAAAAGACGGACCCCTCGTGATTCAGCACGAAGGTATAGGGGCCACACTGGCGAACTTATGGTAAAGAACCCGTTAAGCATTGTCGCAATATGCATTCACGAATGCCGGAAAGCCTTGTAGTTCCGGGTTAATATCGGCCCGCAAGACGAAAGGCCCGCTCATGACCCGCCGCCGCATCATCATCGTCGATGACCATCCCCTGTTCCGCGCCGCGCTGCGCCAGACCCTTGCCGGCGGCGACGCCACCGTCAGCGTCGAGGAAGCGGGCGATCTCGAAAGCCTCAGTGCCGCGCTCGACGCCGACCGCGATTGCGACCTGGTGCTGCTCGATCTCAACATGCCGGGCGTCCGCGGATTTTCCGGGCTTTTGCTGCTGCGCGCGCAATATCCCGACATCCCGGTGATGATCATTTCGGCGGTCGAGGACAATACGGTCGTGCGCCGCGCCTTCGAGCTTGGCGCTGCCGGGTATTTGCACAAGTCCGTCGGCCCCACCGAAATCCGCCGCGCCATCGAAACCGTCCTGTCGGGCGAGGTTTTCGTCCCCACCGGCACGACGCTGGGCGGCGAGGATGAACAATCGGGCCTGATGAAGCGCCTTGCGACCCTGACGCCGCAACAGGTTCGCGTCTTGATGATGCTGAGCGATGGCCTGATGAACAAGCAGATCGCCTATGAGCTCACTATTTCGGAAGCCACCGTCAAGGCGCACGTCTCGGCGATCCTGCAAAAGCTTGATGTCGATAGCCGCACCCAGGCGGTGATCGCTGCTGCGCGCATCGAGGAAGGCCAGTTCGAGGCTCTGTTCTCCACCGGTGCAGAAAAGGCCTGAGCGATGAAGCCATCCATCTCGATCATCACCATCGGCGTCGACGACCTCGAACGCGCCTTCGCCTTCTACCGCGCCTTGTTCGACATCGCCGATGACCAGATCGGCGCCGGTGAAGACCACGTCGCCTTCTTTTTCGACGACGACTTTTCCTTCGTGCTGTTCCCGCGCGACCAGATCGCGGCGACCGCAGGCAAGCCGGAAAGCCTCGAAGGCACGCCCGGCTTCGTCCTCAGCCACCGCGCCGAAAGCCCCGAGGAAGTCGACACCATCCTCTCCCGCGTCCTCGTCGCCGGCGGCGCCATCATCACGCCGGGCACCGAGTCCGAATGG